>DAIOVG010000267.1:0-1506 GCA_036759125.1 Candidatus Limiplasma sp. | reverse complement strand
TTAGGAGGCGAACGCTCTATCCTGCTGAGCTATAGGCGCATACCGAACGAAACCTATTGTATTGCGCGGGTCTGCGTATGTCAAGTTTTCGGGGGAAGAATGCCTTGTTATTCAGTATCCTTATAACAAATCCTAGTTGTCGGTCTGCGCGGTACTGCGGGAGATGAGCACCGTGAGCACACCGTTTTGCGGCAAAGCGCTGATGGTGATCGGGTAAGACAGCGTATTGGTAAAGCTGAAGTCGCGGCTTCCGACCGCCGCGTCAAACCCGACCTTGATGTAATCCACCCCGATATCGCGGTGCACGCACCACGCTTCCACCTGCAAAGGCAGATGGAGCACCGCGTTATACAGCGTAGTGGTCACCTGGCAAACGCCGCCGCCATAGCCTGTGCCATCCTTGCTGATATTGGGGGCCAGAAGATAGCCGTTCGCCTTGCGATACGGCCCGCAGCAACCGTTGAAGGAGAATGTGCCGCCGGGCGCGAGCGTTGCGCCGTTGATGCGCTCTGCGGCAAGCTCAATGTTGTAGCGGCGGTTATCGCTAAGCCGCCCGCCGGTGGTTTCATTGTAATAGGTTGTATAGGCGGCAATGCACTCGCCGGGCTGTGCGCTTTCCCATGCCGTAAACGCGGTGAAGGCAAGCGCATCGGCAGGCAAGGCGGCCGTGGAGCGCATCATATTGATCCGGGCATCCTCGCCGCCATAGGTCAGCACCGTAACGACATCGCCCACGTGAAACGCGTTGCCCGTATAGCTTTCGACCGCCGCGCTGACCGGCGCTGTAACCGTCGCAATCCCCGATTGCCTTTCCAAATCGGGCACCGGAGCGTTGAACGGATCAAGAGAACGAAAATAGGTCAGCCAGCGGGTTCTGGCATAGCCAATCGTCGTACGGTACTGGATCACGCACCATTCCTCGCCATAGAGGAGGACGCTGACCTGTCTTGCTTTTTTAACCTCCAGCAGCCAGTAGGCATTGTCACGGGGAAGATTACGGATATGGAAGGTGGTTGCGGACTGTGCCTCATATACCGGAGCGCTGTCCTTCAGGCTATCCAGCTGAATTTTCGCCTCGTCCAGGTTTTCCGGCCATTGTGTGCCGTACCCCATGCCCGGAACAAGCGACAGCAGCACAACAAGGCATGCCGCAACACGCAGCCAGTGCATCCTGTTCAAACAGTGTCGCATCAGAATTTTACCTTTCTTCGGCCTTGGGTAAAAGCCTCCAGGGAAGGGCGGCCATACAAGCGGCGCAAATCGTCATGATCAGCCATGCCCAGCCGTACGGAAACGGGGATTTATCCATGGCGAACTCCAGCGCGATACAGCCGCCCGTGAGTACGATAAAGATCGCAATCGGCACAGCCGAGGCGCTTGGCTTCTCCCCCGCCCTGCGGCGACGGGACAGGAGCACGATCAGCAATGCGAACAGCACCAGCACCGCCACCACCTGGGATACGCGCACAAACCCCCAGCGCAGAAACATATCCCGCCGCATACTCT
>DAIOVG010000266.1:0-1648 GCA_036759125.1 Candidatus Limiplasma sp. | reverse complement strand
GGCGGTCAAGCCTGCTTGAGGAAAGCTGGCTAGTTTACGGAAGGTCAGGCCCTGCACCATCTTCATCTGCGGATTAGTTTTGAAGCCGGGCGAGTACTTTTCAAGAAGATCAGCTGCAGCGGGGTCCTTCATCAGTTCTTTCACTTTGGAATCAACACTTAATGACATTCTTATACCTCCTACTTTCGTGACGCAGAGCGCCAAATTTCTTTGGGATGTTCCAAGCACTATAATAATTTTAGATCGAGATTATGCGGTGTGAAAGCCTACAAACTATTCGAACAATTTCTTACCTACCCGTATGGGAAAGCGGGTTTTTTGATAATATAGGATGTTTACGAGTATGTTTTTAACACCAAAATATGATCAGATTGATCTACCTATTCAAGGTACCCAGCAGAATTTGTGTGTAGGCTGGTGAAAAATCAGTATTTTTCGCGGCTTACGGACCGTCGTGTTGAACGATACACTTGTACCGCATGAAATTGATGAGTAAAACTGCATATCAAAATTGTATACATAAAGGAGAGATATAAATGGAGTTCAAAAGCGACATTGAAATTGCGCAGCAAACAGAAATGAAGAACATTCTGGAGATTGCCGGAAGTCTCGGCATTTCGGCAAAATATGTTGAGCAGTACGGAAACTACAAAGCAAAGATCGATTATAACCTCCTGAAGGAAAAGAACAGCACTCCGGACGGCAAATTGGTGCTGGTCACGGCAATCACGCCGACGCCGGCTGGCGAAGGCAAGACGACTACCACGGTCGGCCTGTCGGACGGATTACGCAAGATTGGCAAAAAGAGCGTCGTTGCTTTACGCGAACCGAGTCTTGGGCCGGTGTTTGGCGTAAAAGGCGGAGCAGCTGGCGGCGGATATGCACAGGTTGTTCCGATGGAAGACATCAACCTTCATTTTACAGGCGATATCCATGCGGTTGGCGCAGCAAACAACTTGCTCGCAGCCATGCTGGACAATCATATCTATCAGGGCAATGCACTTGGCATCGATACGCGTCGGATTACTTGGAGACGCGCGGTGGATATGAACGATCGGCAACTACGCAATATCGCAGATGGACTCGGAGGCCGGGTAAACGGCGTTCCGCGCGAGGACGGCTTTGACATCACGGTTGCCTCCGAAGTCATGGCAGTACTCTGTCTGGCCTCCGATATCTCCGATCTGAAAGACCGCATGGCTCGTATTATTGTGGCTTATACAGCGGGAGGTAGCCCTGTAACTGCAGGCGACTTGAATGCGGCAGGTGCCATGGCGGCTTTGCTGAAAGATGCATTGAAACCCAATCTGGTACAGACCCTTGAGGGAACACCAGCGTTCATTCATGGGGGACCGTTTGCGAACATAGCGCACGGCTGCAACTCTATTACCGCCACGCGCATGGCACTGAAGCTTGCCGATTATGCGGTTACCGAAGCAGGATTTGGCGCGGATCTTGGCGCAGAAAAATTCCTGGATATCAAGTGCCGTATGGCTGGGTTTAAACCTTCTGCGGTTGTAATTGTTGCAACGGTTCGTGCGCTGAAGCATCACGGCGGCGTAGCAAAAGCAGACTTGAATAAGGAAAACCTTGTCGCGCTGGAAAGCGGCCTGCCGATCGGCCAGCTGATCGTCGGCAGCAACGCCAA
>DAIOVG010000265.1:0-1887 GCA_036759125.1 Candidatus Limiplasma sp. | reverse complement strand
TTTTGCCCCGCTTGAAGCTGTCACTCAAGTTTTTCATTAAATCCCTGTGTGAACGCTCCAAAAGGCGCTTTTTACTTTACTCCGGCCGGTAGCAATCGTTCACATAGATGATGGAGTTCTTCCAGTCTATGTACAACCAAACCCACCAGAACTCAGGGAGCTCGATGTGTCGGATTTCCATTATGTCCCGTATTCTCCTTGCTCCGCTGCCGACAATCGGGAATTGCGCATCCAAAGTATACCATAGCCAAAGGACCAGTTTTCTTTAAGGTTGCCATCGTTGGCAACCTTGCCGTGCAAACTTCAATGGCAACCTTGCAACCTTACGAATATGATTGATGGGCAGCTATCCGTTCAGCAAGATACCGAAACACGTCCTCCATTGTGGGTTCTTCGCCACTGTGCGGAATGAGCGCCCATGCTTCCTGATGCTTGGGGTCGGCACAAGCACGTGTTTCATCTAGCATTTCCTTTATATTGCGGCGCACCTGCGCGGGCGTTTGCCCACTCTGCTTTGCAACGGCGCGGATCGACCTTTCGATGTCAAGATCAGTCAGCATACTATCCCCTCCACCAATAAGGCCAAGCGAAGATGTCAGTCCAAAAGGTGACGACCGTCTTTTTGTACTCTCCGCACCCCTCACACAAATCGAAAGCCTGTATGGTTTGCCATTTCCGATAATGTGTGTGGTTGATCTTGTTATAGCATTCTAAACAAAACTCAGCCATTCCGCACCTCACATCGTTGTTATAGCGTTATCTTACCATTAAATTACGAGTTAGTGAAGTATCACTAATGTCGGGCGACAGGGTGAAATATCATCGAATAGACGATATGTCACTAGGAGCAGCGACATGAATACACAACAAGCAATAGCAATCCGCATAACCGAGCTCTGCAAGAAACATCACTTGACACCGAACGGACTGGCTAACGCTTCAGCAGTTTCTCAGTCAACGATAAAGAGCATCCTCAATGGTGAAAGTCAGAACCCGGGGACTGTCACCATCAAGAAGCTCTGTGATGGTTTCGATATTACACTGGGCGAGTTTTTCAATACGCCTCTCTTTAACGATCTGGAACAGGAGATTCAATAAGGGACGCTTCCCCAAAGCAGGGAAAGGGAGATACCGGGTTATTCGTCAACGGGTTCGGGCGTCGCTCCGGGCATACCTAGTATGCTTTCCAACACATCGGTGTACTCTTTGACTTGTTCGGCTGAAAAGCCATGATCAAATCGGACAAGAACAACATCATACTGAATACAATAGGACGAGTATGTCAGCCCCATATAAAAATGGTTTTCTACCCATTGCATTCTGGCTCTGGCATCCGCAATGGTAGCAAACGATTCTATCATGATACAGTCATCATTGCTTCCGGTGCCAATTCTACTGTCCCAGCAGTTCGTTTTTCCCAGATATGCATGTGGCTTTCCCATCATTTCGTTGGGATCCGTTTCGGCTGTGTACGTTATGGATTTGGCAATAGGCAGGCCGGCGTCAACTAATGCTGTGGCGATTTCTTCGGTTGATATCGTTCTGGTCACGGGAACAGGCGTCGGCTCCGGCTCTTGGGTAGGCTCGGGTGTAGGCGTAGGAATCGGGATCTGTGCGACCTGCTCCTGCACGGCGTCAACCTGCGTTTGCAGAGATTCCAGCTTATCGCTGATTTCCTGCAACTGAGTGTCATAGTTCGGCGCGCATCCGCAGAGTAAGACTACCGCCAGAAGCAACAATACGAGCTTTTTCATCGGCTTTTCTCCAATCCTGTATGTTGTGTTGTCTTTGTTACGCTGTCTTGAAACTCAAATCGACAAAAGCATTGTCTATCAATTCATTATACGACATATCGGGCGAAAGCCAATCCTCGATCTTTTCTCTCGG
>DAIOVG010000264.1:0-1899 GCA_036759125.1 Candidatus Limiplasma sp. | reverse complement strand
TGAGCTGATTGAGGTTATTGCTGGAACGGCGGAGCAGCGAAATCATTTCCTTCAATTCCGGCAGTTCCAGCCTTACCACATACCCGTCGATGGCGATTTTGCGCAGATAAGCGCTCAAATTTATGGTACCTACCTGCTCCATTTTGCGATAGATCAGCTCGCGCTCAGACTGCGTGACCCAAAACATCAGCGGAGTGTCCCGAACGCGCTTCATCGCTCTGGCTCCTTCCGTTTGGTGGACTTGGCCTGTGTCTGTAATCTGGGCTTAACCTGCCTATGCGCTTTTCCCATCGATGTATATAGAGAGGGCTTCTCCTGTCTGGGAGATTGCTCAGCAAAGTATTTCCGCCGCAGTTCATGGATAAATCCGTCGAAAACGGCAGGATGGCTATCCACCACAAACCGCCCACGCCTGTCATCATCAGGTCTGCCGGTTCCCGCAATCTCAAACTGCTTTGCCCATTCCTTGTTATCATTAGAGAAACGTCCATCCCAGGCTTTTTGCTGTACGGAGTTGGCCACAACGTAACAGGTGCGTTCCAGACCGTAAGCCTCGATTACATCGCGGACAGCGGCTTTATCAAGATGCATTCCATCGAAATGACCGCGAATGGCGGCTTCGATCGCTTCCTTGCAGGCAATATTGGCTTTCATGGATGATCGATAGATTTCCAGTTCGTTGTGTTCACGAGCGTATTCAGCATTGCGTTTATATAAAGGGGTCATATTCATGATAAAAATCCTCCTGTACTACTGATATGATTCATTGTGCTATTACCGCTTAAGAATCAAGGGCGAAAGAGGGATATACCGTTGATAAATATAGCAGAGCATAATGGAAGCATCACCGCACCTCCTCATGGCAATGCTGTTTCCTATCGTCATCCGGTACTGAATCTTCCCGCGCCTTTTCCATCCGCGCCTGTATGGACAGCTTTCCAACCGACTCGGACAATTCTGCATCCCCTTCCTCGCAAATCGGCTCCACGGACGGCCCTGCCTCCATGTTCAGCGCCGCGTCCAACTCGGCAAGCCGTGCGCTTTTCTCCTGTAACTCTGCCTCCTGCGGAAACGGTTTTTCGATTTCAAACTTGGCGGCATCCCGCTGGTGATACAGATCATCCAGCGCAACGCGGGCTTGTTCCAGTCTGCGCGGTATCTGCTCCAGTACGTTGTCAATACGTAAGATATTACCACGCAGGTCGGTTCCCAACGAAACCTTGTGGCTCATTTGCCCCTTGAGCGTCAGCACATAATCCTTGCCGAAGTTTTCAACCGTCAGCGTCATCGTAAAGCCTCGGTAATGCCCCAGCGGAATGCTTTCCCTATCTTTAACAGTTTTGCATGCGTTGAGAATCGCCGTACCCGCCGCTTCCTTTTCTGAAAGCGAGCGTCCCAGTACCTCCATCCCCGCAAAATCGCCCTGCTTTGGAGTGCTCTTTTCCACAAACGCAATATCTGCCTGAAAACCGGCGATGTACCCCTGACTGCGTTCGATCTGTTCCGGGAAATACTTGAGCAGGCGATCCTCCATCCGATACTTCTGGCTCTGGTGATTTGCCTTAAGCAGCTTCAGCCGCGCCACATCTACATCCAAATCCATCTTTTCCTTAATCATCGGGTTGCCGGCGCAAAGCGCCTTGATTTCGGCGTAGGAGAGCGCGGTTTCGTCCACATCCTCGCAAGAGCGCACGGGGCTTTTGCTCGTCATGATCTGCGAAATGAATTTCTGTTTATTTTCAACGGTTTGCCAAAGGTACGAATCGAAAGTGGATTCGGTAACATAGCGGAAAATGTGTACCTGCGGATTTTGATTGCCCTGCCGAACAATGCGCCCCTTGCGCTGTTCCAGATCGCCAGGCCGCCACAGACAATCCAAATCATGAAGCGCCACGAGCC
>DAIOVG010000263.1:0-1996 GCA_036759125.1 Candidatus Limiplasma sp. | reverse complement strand
CGACAGCATCAGGGAGGTTACGGTGGTACCGATGTTTGCCCCCATAATGACGCCGATGGCGTTTCTCAGGGGCAGGAGTCCCGCGTTGACGAAACCGACCACCATCACGGTGGTTGCGCTGGATGATTGGATAACGCCCGTGACCATCGCGCCCACAAGCACGGCCGAGAATTTGTTTTTTGTCAGCACTTCCAGCAAGCGCTGCATACGGTGTCCTGCTGCTTTTTCAAGCCCTTCGCCCATTTCCTTAATGCCGTATAGGAACAAAGCGAGGCCTGCAAACAGCTTAAGCACATCCATGAACTGCATGCCAACCCTCCAGATTGAGAATGTCTGATACATCCTGGGAATTTACATGGCACTCATGCGAATATAACGCGAAATTTACATTCATGCCTGTCATAGCGTACCATACAGACCATGTAAAGTAAAGGTAAATTGATCGCGCATTTCCAACCGGAAGTTGCAGTTTATTGTGTGGTGGATTCAGCTACCGCGTCCAGACGTGCTCAGGTCAGCAAGGTTGTGCAGGAAGGCGATTCTAGCTTGTATAGAAAAACACAGCGGGATTAACCCGCTGTGTTTGATGTTTGTCTATACAGGTGATATTACTTCTTTGTGGGCCGCCTGAGGAAGGCCGGAATGCCCAGATCGTCGCGTTCGGTCGGTGCCGGCTCCTGCGGCTGTGCGGACTGGCGGGGCGACCGGGACTGCTGCTCCGGTTTCTGCTCCTGGGTGTAGCCCGGCTGCTGTTTCGCCCCGTAGGACTGGCCATACTCCATCTGCGGGATGTTCTGATAGGGCGTACCCTGACCCTGCGCGCCGTAGGCGGGCTGACCCTGCATGCCCTGCATCCCCTGCGGAATAGCCGCCGGGGTGGGAGCGCCGCCGTAGCTGCCATAGTAGCCGCCTGGGCCTGCGTTGGGAAGCCCGTCGGGAACGTCGTTATAGCCCGTTGCGGGATAGTCCTGCTGTACAAAGGGGGTAGCGCCATAGCTGCCGGTATAACCGGTATTCAGATCGCCGCCAAAGGAGTGGGTCCAGTCGCTGCCGGTATCGGCACGCGAGCTTTCCTGCTTCTGGGGGAAGGGAACCTTTTCAAAACCGGTGGCGATAACGGTAATACGAACCTCGTCGCCCAGTTCTTCGCTAACACCGGCGCCGAAGATAATATTGGCATCGTCGTCGGCTTCCTGCATCACAAGGCTTGCGGCCTCGTTGATATCAATGATGCTCATGTCGCTGCCGCCCGTTACGTTGATCAGGATGGCGCGCGCGCCTTCTATATTGGTTTCCAGAAGCGGGCTGAGAATGGCGTTCTTTGCGGCTTCGACAAGCTTGTTCTCGCCCTTGCCAACGCCGATGCCCATGTGGGCGAGCCCGCCGGATTCCATAATGGTCTTCACGTCGGCAAAGTCCAGATTGATCAGCGCAGGCAAGGCGATCAGGTCGGAAATGCCCTGGATGCCCTGGCGCAGTACATCGTCGGCGATGCGGAAGGCGTCCAGCATTGTCGTTCCCTTGGAAACAACCTGCAAAAGCCTGTCGTTGGGGACGACAACCAGCGTATCCACACGCTGCTTGAGCTCGATCACGCCCATCTCGGCATTCTTCATGCGCTGTTTGCCTTCGAATTGGAAGGGCTTGGTCACAACCGCGATGGTCAGGCAATTCAGGTCCCGCGCAATCTCTGCGATGACGGGGGAAGCGCCCGTGCCGGTGCCGCCGCCCATGCCTGCGGTGACGAATACCAGATCCGCGCCGCGAATGGCCTGTGCGATCTCCTCCCGGCTTTCCTCGGCGGCTCTGCGGCCAATGTCGGGAACAGCGCCTGCGCCCAGCCCTTTGGTCAGCTTTTCGCCGATCTGTATGGTTGTGCCCGCTTTGCTCGTCGCTAAGGTTTGACGGTCAGTGTTCACGGCAATGAAATCCACACCCTTAAGGCCGGAATCCACCATGCGGTTGATGGCGTTGTTGCCCGCGCCGCCGCAGCCGA
>DAIOVG010000262.1:0-2116 GCA_036759125.1 Candidatus Limiplasma sp. | reverse complement strand
ATGGTCGCCGATGATTGCCTTCTGGCGGAGCTAGGCAAAGGGCCCCACGGTGATGTGGCTGCCGACGGAGCTGTTAAGGAGCACGCTGTGTTCCACGGTGGTTTCGTCGCCGACGAAAGCATCCGAAAAGCGGCTGCCCGGGTACAGCGTACAGCCTCTGCCGATTTTGGTGCTGCCCTGCAGGGTGTTGTTCGGGTATAGGATCGTGCCGCAGCCGATCACCACATCGGCCCCGATCACGGTACGTTCGGGTTCCAGGATAATCACGCCGTTTTGCATGTGCCGCTTGATGATCCTGCCCTTCAGGCAGCGATACGCCGCGGCGAAGCTTTCGGCGTCAGTTACCGCGATGCCGCCGTTTTCACAATCGGCTTGGATGGTTTGCGCCGTATCGCCGTACGCATCTGCCAGAAGGCTTAATGTTATGTCTTCGTCAAACACGCCCAACAGCGTTGCGGGCAGCGCGAAAGCCAGTGTAGAGCCCTGCTTGGTTATAAGGGCGCAGGGGGTATCTGCGGCACGCTCAACCAATGCGGATAAGCCGCTTATGCAGGGCGTATGCTCCGCCGCGAACAGCAGAATATCAAAATCAGCGATCGGCAATTCTTCCTGCGCAAACGCTTCTTTGTCCGCGCCGGCCAGGATCATCGCGTCCTTTACATATTCGCCGCAGGTCTTGCCCAAAAGCGGCATGGACGAAACCGTCGTTTCGCTTTCACAAAGTAAAATGCCAAGGATTTTCTTCATGGATATCCCTCCCGCATCTCATTGACAAGAGTATATCATATCGGGGCTATACATACCAGCATGCCGCTATGGTATAATGACGGCGTATCACAGAGAAGAATCAGGAGGAAGTATGCCGTCTGAAACGCTTGAGGGCATTGTGCTCAGGGTTGCCAACTACCGCGAACACGACCGGATGCTCACCCTGCTCACGCCCGACAAGGGGCGCGTGGACCTGCTCTCGCGCGGGTGCCGCAGGCCCAAAAGCTGCCTGATGTCCGCCAGCGAAAGCTTTGTGCAGGGCGAGTTTGTGGCATACCGCAATCAGGACCGCTATACGCTGAGCTCCTGCAGCATAATCGAATCGTTCTATTCCCTGCGGCTGGACGCCTACCGCATGACCTGCGGCGCGTACATGCTGCAGCTTTCACAGGCCGCGGCGCATCCCGAGCAGGAGGCGGAGGCGCTCTACGAGCTTTTGACGGCTTGTCTGCACCGTTTGTGCGATAACACGGATGAGAACCCCCTGATGATCGTCAACGGTTTTGTGCTGCTGTTTGCCGCGGATAACGGCTACCGTCCGCGGCTCAACCACTGCGTACATTGCCAAAAGGAAATCTCACCCAAGCAGGGCGCGATGTTTGATATCATCGAGGGCGGCATCTGCTGCCGCGGCTGCGCCAAAGGCGCGCTGATGCGCCTTTCCGCATCCCAACTCCAATGGATGCGCGACACGCTGAAAAACGGCCTTGATGTACCTGCCGTCAAAGAGGATAAAACCCTGTTTGAAGTGCTGAGACGATACGTGGAATCCAGATTGGAAGCCACGATAAAGTCCAGTAAATTCCTGCCGTAAGCTATTGGGGGCTATGCGCCCCCAAACCCCGCAGTCAAGGACAATGTCCTTGACAATCCATCATAATAGCCGCGCAATGCGCGGCTATTAAATGGGTTTCAGGGGCATTGCCCCTGATCAGGGTTATAGGGATGAAATCCCTATCGTTCCATTAGAACTCCGCGTTCCCCGTGGTTCTCGGGAACGGTAAAACATCCCTGATATTCGACATGCCGGTGAGGTACATGATCAGGCGTTCAAAGCCCAGGCCGAAGCCCGCGTGCGGCGCGGTGCCGAAGCGGCGGGTGTCCATGTACCAGTCGTAGGCCGCTTCGTCCAGCTTGTACTCGGCGATGCGGGCTTTGAGCACGTCCTCGCGTTCCTCGCGCTGGCTGCCGCCGACCAACTCGCCCACGCCCGGCACGAGCATATCCACGGCCGCCACGGTCTTGTTGTCGTCGTTCAGGCGCATGTAAAACGCCTTGATCTCTTTTGGATAATCATACACAAACACCGGCTTTGAGAAGTGCTTTTCGGTCAGGTAGCGCTCATGCT
>DAIOVG010000261.1:0-2199 GCA_036759125.1 Candidatus Limiplasma sp. | reverse complement strand
CGTATCCGTAAAGCTCAACGCCGTTCTTGCGAATGATCAGCTTGGAAATCCGACCCTCATCAATCCCGTAGGTAGACCCTACCTCATAGTGTTTGACCCAGTATTCGTACCCGTCCATGATTCCTTCTGTCCACATCGTGCTGTCCTCCTTCATGTTTGCTGTTCGGCTTGCCGTTCAGCATGTACATATTCGCTCTGAATGACTTATATAGCAAGTAAAACAGCGACTTTTCGCGCCCTATAAGGTACAGAGAAAACTGCGGATTATTTGTGCAGATTATGGCGGATCGCTACGGATTGCACGGTGAAATTGTGGGTTTACACTATTTCGCTGCTGAATATTTGTCATCCCCGCACTTCAAGGAGGCGCCGCTGTTTTCGCCAAAACTGGATACGGCAGTTATCACTGCAGAACTCCCGAGGACGATGGCCGGGAATGACCGTGAACGCTTCCCCGCAGCGCTTGCAGCGATGATTCCCCTTGTCGAGCTCTATATGAGCCCGTGCCAGAAACGACTGTACCGTTGTCCTGGGCACACCGACCTTCACGGCGATCTGGGAAGCACTCGCACCGCCCTGACGCAGTGCCAGGATTTTGGTTTTCTGATAATCCGTTATGATAATCCCTCCCTATGTTTCATCCCATCAAAAAACAGGCGGTCTTTCGTTACCGCCTGTTTTGTTTTTTCATGATCGTTTATCCATTCTCAGACTGGGTAACATCAGATTGATCACTGGCATCTTCCGCCTCTGTAAGCGCCTGCCGAGTCTGCGGACCGGCAATACCGTCCACCGTGATGCCTTTCGCCTGCTGGAACGCCGTTACCGCAGCTGCGGTGATCGGTCCGTACACGCCATCGGCCTTGCCGGAATCGAAGCCGAGCTCGGTCAGTCTTGCCTGAACCGCCAGCACATCCGCACCGCGGAGCATGCGCTGCCCTTTGCGATATCGCAGCAGTCGCGTGCCATATTCGCTCTGTTCCATACCCGTAGCAGGCACAGACGCATCCGTTTCGCCATACTGGATAAAGGGCAGCTTATACCAGTGTGTCCATCCGCGGCCGGCGACCTGGGTCTTCACACAGCCGTACGAAAAACCTTTCCATTCCACAGCATACCCGTTACCGATGTAATACCCCACATGCCCGGACTTATACAGCGCTAGTCCAATAATCTCCGGTAGGGTACCTATCGCGCCCCAGTCCATGCCCTTGCTCTTGGCATAGGTGAACATCCCGTTCGCACCTTTGTCCGGACAGCCATTGGCACCGTATTTGCTGGAGTAGCTGTTATCCGTCCCGATCGCTTCCAGCACACCCTGACCCCCGCCGGTCCAGGCATAGCCTTTCGCGCCGCCGATGCAGTCTGCTACGACCTTCATGCTGGCGATATCCTGCTTATATCGGTTGGTCCGTGAACTGGTATAGGAAGACGGATATTGGCTGGTTTTACGGGTGAGCAAACTGCTGCTTGCCTTGTATAAGCAGGTGCCGTACCAATAGGGCTGCCCAATCATTTTCTCGCAAAAAGATGCGAAATGCTCATTGGTAAAGGGAGTATCAATTCTCTCCATGATGATGCCTCCTCAATAAAAAGAGCGGCGGCTTACTCGCCGTCGCCCGTTTCGGTCGTGTTGTCCTTGTCGCTGCGATTATGCAGCTGCGCCAGGATATCTTTGAGCTTGTCCGGGATCGGAAGCCCCAGGTGCGCCGCGTTTTCCAGCACGGACAAGCCCTCATTGCTTAGGTAGAACGCCACCACTGCGCCGCGCAGCGCGCTGCCGGTTCCGACCACGTGCACATCGACGATGTTGGCTAGACCGACCAGCATAAAGATCAGCACCTTCTTGAAGATCCCCTTGAACCCTACCTCACTGGAGAGCTGTTTATCCGCAACAGCGCACATCAGCCCGGTGATGTAATCCAGCGCTACTACGATGATGAGTGCAATCAGCATGCCATCCAGCCCTCCCAGAAAGAATCCAAGCCAGCCCCCGATCACGGCGAACGCCATCTGCAGCTTGGCCCATACCAGATCAATGGAAAAGTCCCGCATATCTCTGTACCTCCCAAATTGTTGTATATGAAAAGCCGCTCCCGAATGAGAGCAGCTGATCACCATAAATCGAATGTTTTGTATTAAGTTCCGATTTATCGGCACCTTTATAATATCAACACCTTTTTGGAGAGCATGGACAAA
>DAIOVG010000260.1:0-2310 GCA_036759125.1 Candidatus Limiplasma sp. | reverse complement strand
CAAGCAATCGCTTCAATGCTTCAAAGGGACGTTGTGTGTCCTCTTGGCATGAGCTCTTGGTACTCGCAGTATATTGTTTCAGCGTTTCGCCGCCTTCGCAGTTCTCCCGGCACAGAAACCGCATGGGGAGGTTTAGCATCAGCAGCGTCAGGGTCATCTGATCCAGCGAAACGGCGTTGCCGTCAAAGCTGAAGGCCTCGTCCTCGGTTTCAACGGCATCCTTGCGGAAAACCTCCCGGAAGTCCAGCTCCATCGGATAATCGACGGGCTTGAGGCACATCGCGCAGGGAGCGTGCGCCGTAGTGCGCAAGCTGCCTTTCAGCCACACCGCGCCGTCCATGGCGGAGTACGTGCCTGTGATGAGAACATCGTCAAACGTAACCGGTTCGCTGTCCACATCCTGCTTGGGAACGCTGACCTTTTCCTCAAAGGGAAAAGCTTCTCCGGGCCTCAGCAGCGCTTGGGTTACATCCAGTTTCATAAGATGCCTCCTCAAAGCACAGCCATGCTCCATTATATGCATTGCGCCCTGTATTGTCAATCGGTAATTTCTCTGCCCTCAATGATCGCAAGCGTATC
Source organism: Candidatus Limiplasma sp. (assembly GCA_036759125.1). Taxonomy (GTDB): domain Bacteria; phylum Bacillota; class Clostridia; order Christensenellales; family Aristaeellaceae; genus CAXXOK01. Next base: position 1,731 of record DAIOVG010000260.1, on the reverse strand, counting down.
GCGGGCGATGAGAAGCTCCTCATTGGTGGGGATAACGCAGATCTTCACCTTGCTGTCGTCGGCGGAAATCACGGCTTCCTCCCGCGTTTGGTTCCTTTCCGGGTCCACTTTCGCGCCGAGGTACTCAAACCCATCCATGATACTTACGCGGATAGCCGCGTTGTTTTCACCGATTCCGGCGGTGAATACGATGACGTCCACGCCGCCCAGAACCGCCGCGTAAGCGCCGATGTATTTACGGATGCTGTGCACCAGCATATCCTGCGCAAGAATGGCGCCTTCGTGTCCCTGATTGGCGGCGGCTTCGATATCGCGCATATCGCTGGAGAGGCCGGAGATACCGATAAGGCCGGATTTCTTGTTGCAGATGTTCAGGACTTCGTTGACCGTCATGCTATCGGAATTGGCGATGTACTGCACCACCGCCGGATCCAGGTTGCCCGAGCGCGTGCCCATGAGCACGCCTTCCAGCGGCGTAAGCCCCATGCTGGTATCGATGCATTTCCCGTCCTTTACGGCAGCCAGGCTGGAACCGTTGCCCAGGTGGCAGGTAATGATGCGGCTGCCCTCGCGCGGGATGCCCAAAAATTCCCGTACGCGCTTTGACACATAACGGTGGCTGGTGCCGTGGAAACCGTAGCGGCGAATGTGCAAACGCTTGTAATACTCCATCGGAACGCCGTACATGAATGCGCTCTTGGGCATGGTATGGTGGAAAGCCGTATCAAACACGGCTACGTTGGGCGTTTGCGGCATCGCCTCCTGGCAGGCTTCTATACCCATCAGATTCGCCGGATTATGGAGAGGCCCAAGCGGGAAGCACTCCCGGATGGCGGCTTTGACCTCGTCGGTCACCAGAATGCTGTCGATAAACTTCTCGCCGCCGTGCAGTACGCGATGGCCGAAAGCGCTGATCTCGTCCAGGTTTTTAAGCGCGCCCTTTTGCGGATCGGTGAGCGCTTTGAGCATCAGCCGGATCGCATCGGTGTGTTTGGGAATAGGGGTCGCCAGTTTGTAAACCTGCTCTCCTACCGTTTGCTTGATCGCGCTGCCGTCGATACCGATACGGTCTACGATGCCTTTGGCGAGGATCTTCTCGCCGTCCATATCCATCAGTTGGTATTTCAGTGAAGAGGAACCTGCGTTCAGAATCAGAATTTTCATCAGTACCGTTCTCCTTATCCCTGTGCTTTGACAGCCGTGATCGCGACCACGCTGATAATATCGTCTACCGAGCATCCGCGGCTCAAATCGTTGACCGGCTTGGCAAGACCCTGAATGACAGGCCCGACCGCAACCGCGCCCGCGAGCCGCTGCACGAGTTTATATCCGATGTTACCCGACTGCAAATCAGGGAAAACGAGCACATTGGCACGCCCCGCCACGGGGCTGCCGGGAGATTTAAGCGCGCCGACCGATTCCACCAGCGCGGCGTCCGCCTGCAGTTCGCCGTCGCAGGCAAGGTCCGGGGCGTTCTCGTGCACAAGCGCGGTCGCTTCCTGAACCTTCGTAACCAAATCGTGCTTGGCGCTGCCCTTGGTGGAGAACGAAAGCAGGGCGACCTTCGGGTCCATGCCGACCAGTTGTTTGCCCGTCTGCGCGCTGGAAACGGCGATGGCAGCCAACTGCTCCGCCGTTGGATCGGGGATCACCGCGCAGTCGCCGAAAATCATCACGCCGTTATCGCCGTATTTCGGATTGGGAATTTCCATAATAAAAGAGCTCGAGACC
>DAIOVG010000259.1:0-2313 GCA_036759125.1 Candidatus Limiplasma sp. | reverse complement strand
CTCATCGGCGAGCAGGCAGCGATCCGTGCGCAATAAAAACGCAAGCCCTTCCTCCTGAAACGCCGTCAGGGTTCCAAGGAAGCTCGCCTGATCCGGCTTGATGCGCGCCGGGGTGCGCAGGGCAGCCTGCCGCTTGCGTACATACTCCCGTGCCTGCTCCAGCGCCTCTGCCCAACGTTTCTGGTCGCGCTCTGCGATGATAAGCGGATAGCGCATCATCAACCAGTTCATATCTGCAATCAGCCGCCGGTGCGCGGTAAAACGCGCCTCTCCCCTGCGGTGCGACACCGTACCCGGGAACAAGCGCTTGCAAAGCTCGGTTACATTGGGGTCGGCTTTGATGACCCAGCAATTGCTTCTGCGGTTATAGCTTAGGGTACCGTATGTCTGCTCACCGTCCGCCTGTGCGCCGTCGATGCGCAGATACGGCGGTAGATCGTGCGGCTTGTTCATGGCAGGCTGACCCCCCATAGCTGCGACAACGCCACCTGTTCGGCGCGCTTGCCGTTGATTACAGGCGGAATACGCACACTGTGCCAGCCAACGACGATGATGCTTTCCAGCGCATCACTGTCCAGATAGCGCATCAGCTGCGCCATCAGCCGTTTTTCATTCGGTTTTCCCTTTTTGATCTCAATGCCTACGCTGCCCGCCAGATAATCGATGCGGCAGCCCTTGGATAGCTTTGCTTCGTGGAGGAACGGAATACCGCTTGTTTGGAGCGCTTCCATCACATGCCGGTGGATGTCCATCTCATAAAGCGCATACGGAAGCCGTATCTCCCGGAGCGCATCGAGCACCGCATCGGTCACGCACAAGCCGCCTTTCCGTCGATCTGCAAACTATAAGACGATTTTCCTGTTTGAGTTGCTTTCCCGGTATATCACAAACCGGCGGCCAATGACCGAAACCGGTTCGGCGTTTGTTTTCTCACACAGCATAGCGCAGGCTTCCCGCGCGCTCAGGCTGCTGTTTTGCTGTACCGCGCATTTGATGAGCTCGCGGGCCTCCAGCGCATCGTAGGCTTCCTTCAGGGTGGCGTCGGTAATGCCGTCCTTGCCGATAAACAGGATGGTATCCAACCCGTTGGCCATCGAGCGAAGCGTTGCTCTTTGCTTGCCTGTCATTTGTTACTCCTAATCAATGAAGTCAAACTCCATATTGTCGATTCGTACGGTGCTTCCCTCCACGGCTCCGGCCTTTTGCAGCGCGTCGATCACGCCGCGATCGCGCAGAGCGCGGTGAAACCAGTTCATGCTCTCCTCGTCGTCGAAGTTCACGCTGTCGAGAATATACTCGATCATCGTACCGGAAACAACGAACACCTCGCCATCCATGGTCACTTCGAAATCATTCCGGTGCGACAGCTCCGCCGTATCGGTCTCATGATAGGTCAGCGGCGGAGGCAGTTCCTTGAGCAGCTTCACCACTTCGTTCAAGACCGGTTCAAAGCCCCTGTGCGTTGCCGCACTGACGGGATACGCCTGGTATCCAAGCGTATCAAACATCTTGACAAGCGCGTCAATCTGCTCCTGATCAGCAATCAGGTCGCATTTGTTGAGCACAACAAGCTGCGGTCTGCCCGCAGGCTCACCATATGCTGCAAGCTCACGGTTGATGGTCTTGAAATCTTCCACCGGATCCCTGTCTTCACTGCCGGAGGCATCCACCACATGCAGCAAAAGCCGGGTGCGCTCCACATGCCGCAGAAAATCGTGCCCAAGACCGATGCCTTCGCTGGCGCCTTCCACAAGGCCGGGAATATCCGCCAGCACAAAGCTGGATTCGTGCCACTTGACGATCCCCAGATTCGGGGTCAGCGTGGTGAAGTGGTAGTTGGCAATCTTGGGCTTGGCGGCGGTAACCGCCGACAGCAGGGTCGATTTCCCAACGTTGGGATATCCGACAAGCCCCACATCAGCGATGGTCTTGAGCTCCAGGCGGATTTCCACAGGCTCGGTTTTCAATCCCGGCTTGGCAAAATTGGGCGCCTGCCGGGTTGGCGTGGCAAAGCGTGCGTTGCCGTGACCGCCGCGCCCGCCCTTGAGCAGAACCTTCTTCATGCCCGGCGTGTTCATGTCGGCCAGCACCGCATTGTCCTCTTTGCGATAAAACACCGTGCCGACGGGCACCTTGACAACTAAATCCGCGCCGTTTTTCCCGGTGCAAAGGCCGGAGCTGCCGTCTCCGCCGTTTTCAGCAAAGTATTTGGCAGTGAAGCGGAAATCCAGAAGCGTATGCATATTATCGTCGGCAACCAGCACAACGTTGCCGCCGCTGCCGCCGTCGCCGCCGTCCGGCCCGCCGTTGGGT
>DAIOVG010000258.1:0-2393 GCA_036759125.1 Candidatus Limiplasma sp. | reverse complement strand
ACGTAGCCGCGCTGACCGGCGACGAATATACAGGCGCGACCTTTACGCTGAAATTGTATCGGTAGATTTTCCATGCTTTGTTATTCTATACAAAAACAATTACCAAATTGAGATAGTTGCCTTGTACCAATAGATAGAAATTCAAGTGACAATACTGTCACTTTCCCTGTCACCCTCTTGTCATGTTCGTGTGCGATACTGCATACGTACCATACTGGAATGACGGAGGATTTTTATTAGCATATTGGAAGTCAATAAACTTACGAAAGTTTACGGCAAGGACGACGCACAGGTGAAAGCGCTGGACAACGTGTCCTTCACCGTGGAAAAAGGCGAGTTTGTCGCCATCGTGGGCGCGTCCGGTTCAGGCAAGTCCACGCTGATGCACCTCATCGGCGGCGTGGACCGCCCCACTGCGGGCCGGGTGATGGTGGACGGCATGGATATCTTCACCCAGAACGAAAGCAGCCTGGCGATCTTCCGCCGCCGCAACATCGGGCTGATTTACCAATTTTATAACCTGATCCCCACGCTGACCGCGGAGGAGAACATCATCCTCCCCCATCTTCTGGACAAACGCAGGCCCGATCCCGAAAAGCTTGAAGAAATGCTGAGCCTGCTGGAGCTTACGGACCGCAGGCATCATCTGCCGGGGCAGCTGTCCGGCGGGCAGCAGCAGCGCGTATCCATCGGGCGCGCGCTGATCAACGACCCCGCCGTGGTGCTGGCCGACGAGCCGACCGGCAACCTCGACAGCCAGAAAAGCCACAACATCATGGAGCTTTTAAAGCTCTTTAACCGGCAGTATCATCAAACGCTGCTGCTGATTACCCACGACGAGAAAATCGCCCTGCAGGCCGACCGCATCCTCACCCTGGAAGACGGGCGGATCATCCGCGACGAGGCGGTGCGCGCATGAAATCAATCACTGCGAATTTGGCCCGGTCCCAGCTGAAAAACAACCGTAAACGCACGGTCGTCACCATCATCGGCATCGCCCTGTCGGTCGCGATGATCACCGCGGTCTTCGGCTTTTCCGCAAGCGGCATCAACACCATGCGCAACCTGGCAGGCGAGGAGAATTTATCCAATTACCGCCCTGTGCTGGTCTCCCTTTCCGCGGTACTTGGAACGATCATTATCCTTTCGTCCATCGTTGTGATCTCCAACGCCTTCCGCATCAGCGCGTCGGAGAGGATGCGGCAGTTCGGCATCCTTAAAAGCGTTGGCGCGACCAAACGGCAGATTCTGAAAATCGTTTTGCAGGAAGGGCTGTTTCTATCCCTTGTCGCCATCCCTGCGGGTATGATCGCGGGCTTGCTGGTAGAGTGGCTGGGAACGAGCATCGGCGACGCGCTGCTTGCTCCGATGAATAAGCTTCTCAATACCGGGCTGTCCATCCATATGCAGTTCGTGCTTTCCTGGGAATCGCTGCTGCTGGCGTTGTGCCTGTCGTTTGCCACGGTGATGGTTTCGGCCTATATTCCCGCGCGCAAGGCCGCCAGAATCCCGGCCATTGACGCGATCCGGCTGACGCAGGAAGTGAAACCCACAGGGCGCAAGCCACGCGCGCATAAACTGGTGCGGCTCCTGTTCGGCTTTGAAGGCACGCTGGCGGCCAAGTCCATCAGGCGAAGCAGGCGCAGCTATCGCGCGATGGTCGTGGCGCTGACGATCAGCGTGGTTCTGTTCCTGATTTGCGGCAGCCTGGACGCACAGCTGGCAATGGCCGTCAACCAAACCTACGCCAATATCGACGCGACGTCCATTTTAACCTTCAGCGTAAACCAAAGCGACAGCGGCCCCCTGGATGCGGACAGCATGCAGGCGCTCACCGACAAGCTAAAGGAGTACCCGGATACGCAGCTGTATGGCGTCGGTATTGATGGAACCCACACGATACGCATCAGCGAAACTGCGCTGACCGATACGATGCTCTCAAGCTATGAGCCGGGCCAGACCGAAGACGGAATCATACTGCTTGCCCCCGATCCCGAGCACTACGCGGAGCTTTGCCAACTGGCAGGCGTTCCGGTTGGGTCCAATATACTCTTAAACAGCACACAACTGGTCATCAACGAAAAACAAACCGAATTCCAGCCTGTGCGGTTTTCCGGCCAAACGCTGACCGTGTACCACAACGGTACGGCAACCGCCCTCCCCCTGGACGCGCAGCTGACGGGAACGCAGGTACCCCAGGAGCTTTTATTCGTCTCAGAGGCCGCGCTGATCGTGGTTGTGCCCGACACCGAGGCATATATGTACGTCTGGCTTGGCAACAGCCTGGATACCACCGGGTTTACGGAATATGCCGAAACCGTGATGTACGATTTCCGGCAAACGTACACATCCTTCAGCGTAACCGACATCACCGCCGTAACCGATATGACCCG
>DAIOVG010000257.1:0-2401 GCA_036759125.1 Candidatus Limiplasma sp. | reverse complement strand
CTGCATGAGTTCCAGTTGATTGTTCATCGCACAGTCACGCCCTGCTCTTCAAAATAAATGGCAAAATCCGGGCACAGCTTTACGCACAGGCCGCATCCCACGCAGCGTTCCTCATCCACAACGGCCGCCTTGCCGTCGCGAAGGGCAAGCGCGGAGCGCGGGCAAAACGCAACGCAAATACCACATCCTTTGCACCAGGATTCCTGAATGGTCAGTTTGCTGTTTTCATGTTCCGTTCTCAAGAAGATAACCTCCTGAATACGTTTGATTTCTGTCTAAAAACATAGTATCATGTGTTTCAGTAAAGGTGAAACACCAATAAATGCGCGTCAGCTACAACCAAAAGGTTGGGGGAATATCCATGAATTTCTTGTCGCTGGAGTATTTTATCGCCGTAGCCGAAGATCTCAACATCACCAAGGCGGCGGAGCGGCTGTTTATTTCCCAGCAATCGCTCTCCAAGCACATCATCAAGCTGGAGCATTCGCTGGATACCCAGCTGTTTGAACGCACGCCGTGCATGTCGCTTACCTACGCCGGCAAGCGCTTCCTCAGGGCCGCCGTGCAGATGCTGGACATCAGAAGGCAAATCGTCACGGAAATTGACGACATTAACAACCGCATTCGCGGCGAACTGCGAATCGGCATATCCTATACGAGGGGGCGCGTGCTGCTGCCGCAGGTGCTGCCCGCCTTTACCAAGACTCATCCGCTGGTCGAGATCATCATCCGCGAGGGCAACTCCAAGGAGCTTGAAGACCTGCTGCTGCACGGGCAGATCGACCTGCTGATCGGGTTTTCACCGATCGTGCTGGACATCGCGCAAACCGTGGATATTCTGCAGGAACGCCTGTTGATTATCGTTCCCCGGCAGTTTCTGATTGATCTCTTTCCGGACAGCTACGAAGCGAAGATCCGGGCGTACGAAAAGGCGGTGGACTTGAAAGCCTTTGAGGATTGCCCTTTCCTGATGCTGACCTCCGGCAACCGCATCCGTACGCTGTTTGACCAATATATCGATCAGCACGATATCCATGTCAACATCCTGCTGGAGATGGAAAATATCGAAACGCTTCTGTCCCTGGCGTGCGAGGGGATGGGCATCTCGCTGTATCCCGAGATGTTCGCCAATCACTTAAGCCCGCTGATATACAACGCGCCGGTTGCGCCCGTACACCTGTTTCCGCTGGACGATCCCTCCACCTACGGGCACCTGGTCATCGCCTATCACCGGGAGCGCTACCTGCCCGAGGCCGCCAGGGATTTCATCGCCGAATGCGTGGCAAAGGGGCTGCGCATGCTCTAAAGACTACTCACACCGGATATGGCGGGTGTTCAGGTATCAAAGCACCGCATTCCACAGGAGGTATCGGAGGGCCGCAGCTCTCTGATTGCATTCGTATCGACCGGCTTTGCCGGTCGGGCGGGGAGTTTGCGCATTGCCGCAAACATGACCCGAACTTCAAAAAAGAGGCGAAGCCACTTTTTTGACATAACGCCCGCCGGATATCCGGCGGGCGTTATATTTAGTTCAGCCATTCGCCGAGGTCGTGCCCGCTCATCAGTTCCTGATAGGTGGGTATTCCCGTAATCTCAATCTGCTCGCCGTACAGCTCGCCGTACGCCGCGGTGTACTCGATAATCCCCTGCAGGTGGCGGCCGACGCGCTCGTTGATGCTCACGCCTTCGTCGTCATAAGGAATGTACACATACCCAAGCTCCGCGGCTTTGGTATAGAACTTGTCGATGCCGGTGAGCACCAGCGCCTCGTTGGTCGCGCCGCGAAGCCGGCCCTGCGAAGCGTTGCCCGTTTCCATAAGCAGGGCAAGCGTATCGGTAAAGTCGCCCAGTTCCCGGTGGGTCAGGCCATGCAGGTTTTTAGGCGACGGCTCCAGCGACATCTCGATGCCATCCATCTGGATGTTCAATATTCCATAGGACGCCAGCGTCATCGCGTCTTCGTGGGCGACGGTCGCGTTGATGGTGGGGTATTCCGGCGACGCCTCATGCAGGTCGATGGTCAGGTCGATCTCCAGCTCCTGGATCATCGTGGTAATGGCATAGGCGGCTTTTTCAGTCAGCGTTCCGTTCTCGTCGCCGGGATACGTGCGGTTAATATTGCGCGTCTCGCTTCCCGAAAGCGTCTGCCCGGAGGTTTCATGGATATAGATATCCGGGTCCGGCCACTGGTCCAGCGGATTGGTGGCGCGGGAACCGTACACAAAGGTCCGCAGCTCGCCCGCCGCATTGGTGAAATGGTAGAAATGCGGCGAAGCCTCCTGGCTGTCGTTATGGGTAAAGGCGCTGTTGTTGCGCGGAATCACATACACGGTTCCGGCTTCCACCACGCCGCTTTCGATCAGCGCGAGGTGCGACGGCTTCGCCAGCATCTTTCCGGTCG
>DAIOVG010000256.1:0-2404 GCA_036759125.1 Candidatus Limiplasma sp. | reverse complement strand
GCTTCAGGGTGTCAAAAAACCTTGTTTTGCAAACACCCTGCCAGCCTGCCAAAAAGGCCCGATATGCTAGGAAGCAAGGGTGGAAAGGGGTTGAGCGTACACAGCCGTACGTGATGCCCCTTGCCATCCCGCAGCCGACAACGCAGATTGGGCTTTTTTGACAGGCTGAAGCACCGCTTTCACAGCGGTGCTTTTCTTTTACCGAGTTTTTCAGCGTCCGGTGGAGAGCTGATCCCAAATTTCCTTTCAAATACCACCTCTACCCACTTCACAGGGGAGTCTCTCCCACTTTCCTCCCCTAAATGCACAACTTCGTCGGAAGCCTTATTGCGTATGCGTTTTATCAAGATTTGAAAAGTAATAAAAAATACAATCAGAGCACAAATATCCCTTGACAAGTGGTGAATTGTGAGAGATAATGGGGATAAGATATAATATAGTGGTGGATTGTGGGGAAGGAGCGGTTTTCAATGGACGAATCTAATGCCAATGCATCCGCTTCAACTGCCCCCAAATATAACTTCTTCGGCTGCCACAAACACTCCATTGACGAAAAAGGCCGGATCATCGTGCCTACAGCTTACCGCGAAGCGTTGGGAGAAACGTTCTCGATCGGTCCGACCCGTTTGTTTGATGGCATCGCGCTGTATCCAACCGCCGTATACGATCAGATTCTTGACGAGCTATCTTCGCTCAACCAGCGCAAACCCTATGTGCAGCAATACACCAACCAGTTTTACAAGTTTTCCAATCGTGACATGCAAAAAGACGCGCAGGGCCGTATCCTGCTTCCGCAGATCATCCGCCAGCGATTTCTGAAAAACGCACAGGAAGTGGAAATCAGCGGCAGCAGCAACATCATCCGCATTATCGATGCGACCAAAGCCGTTGCGATTGAAGACGAATTCTTTGATGATAACCTACCGACAATTCTGGAGCAGATGGGAAGCAGCGAGCCGTAAACCGGAAAGGAGCCAGTTTTATGTCGCAGTACACTATGAACCCCACATTCCGCAGCAATTTGTACACCGCCACACAAAGCAACAGCCGTTTCTATGTGCATTCCAATGTATATTTGCCAAACAGCGAGATAGACTTTCAAACCGGGATGGTCCGAGAAAGCAAGCGCCGTACTGGCCGTACGCAGGCCCTCTTGCACGAGGACGCACAGCTGAACAAAGAGTACGCAAGGCTTCAGGCTTTGGTGCAGGCACGCGCTGCCGAAAACGGCATGCGAATGTCGCTGAAGGCTGCCGTGATCCTGATTTTGACAGTCATATTCTTATTTGCCATCATTTTACTCGTTCAGCAAGGTAATATTATTGCGAAAAGGAACACGCTTGACCAAATGGATGCTGATATTCTGGCTACGCAGGAAGTGATTCGCGGTATTTCCTCACAAATTGAGGAAGCATCGGATGAAGTAACCATCTGCTATGCTGCCTCACAGGAGCTGGATATGATTCCGGCCGAATCCGCGCAGGCGATATACCTGTCCGCACTTTCTACCCGCCCAAGCATGGACCCCATCGCCATCCGTGCCGGAAGCGATTGATCGCGGTTATTTTACACTTGAAATCTTCAAAGAAGCTGAAAAACATTGCCAAAACATTCGGTTCGCGTTACAATAGAACAGAAATTTGAGTCGTGGTAAGTCATCCGATTTGGAGGATTAAATGATGTTACTCAAGGAACTCATAGCCAGTATTCCCGATGCTGTAGAAAGCAGAGGGAATATTGATATCCCAATTGAAGACCTATCTCTCAACAGCCGCGATATTACCCATAACGGGCTTTTCTTCTGTATCAGCGGCGCACGTGTGGATGCACACGATTTTGCTCCCCAGGCGATTGAAAACGGCTGCGTGGCGCTTGTGGTATCCCGCTTTATCGACGATTTGGATGTACCGCAGATCAAGGTAGGCAATGTCCGTTCCGCCATGGCATATATTTCTTCGGCTTATTTTGGATATCCGTCCAAGGCCCTGCGGCTGATCGGTATTTCCGGTACCAAGGGCAAGACAACGACTACCTATCTGCTGAAATCCATTTTGGAAGAAGCGGGCTATAAAGTCGGCCTGATCGGCACGACCGGCAACATGATCGGCAACCGATATATTAAGAGCGTCCTTACCACTCCCGATTCCATTGATCTGCATCGTACCTTCCGCGATATGGTTGACGAAGGCGTCCAGATCGTTTGTATGGAGGTCAGCGCACACGCGATTGACATGCACCGCATTGACGGATTGTTTTTTGAAGCGGCCTGCTATACCAATTTATCGCAGGATCATTTGGATTACTTCCACACGATGGAGAATTACTTCTTGGCAAAGAAGAAGTTTTTCACCACTAATTTTGCACTGAATGTATCATTGAATCTGGATGAAGAAACCAGCAAGGA
>DAIOVG010000255.1:0-2421 GCA_036759125.1 Candidatus Limiplasma sp. | reverse complement strand
GGCGATATACGGCACGATGAACAGAATCAGGCAAAGTGTCAGGCCGCAGATTATGTTGCCTTCGGAGGTGAGCCCCAGCATCCAGCTTCCTATGACGATCAGGGAAACGATGCCCAGCAGCATGTTCAGGATCGTCGATGATATGCTGACCAGCAAAATACTTCCCCCCTGGAGCACCGAGGTTACCAGCATGAGGGGAAGGGCGAGCAGCTTGAGCGGCAATCGAATAAAGTACATCGTGTTTCCTCCTCACGGCTGTGTTTGGTGGTCGGTTCCAAGGCTAGGGTGGAACCACCAGGTGATGTAGTAAATACATGCTACTCTATTTTCCTTTCTTATGTAAATGATGTGAGCAAGGTCCTGTGTTGTTTTCATAAAAAAGGCAGCCCCGAAGGACTGCGTGTGATAATCAAAATAGCATTGGAGCAGGAAGCCTACTGTTTTTCGTTGCTTTGATTTGGAAGTGCCTCCACATCTTCAATAACATCAGAAAAGAGGCGATGAAAATCAGCCGCGTTTTTGGGCGTAATAACCGGTTTTCCTGTTCGCTCCTCAAGCGCTTTTCGGGCAATTCCGGCAACCTCTCCGCCTTTGTGCGCAACCTGTTGGTTTTCTGCAAAGGTTTGTGGCTGCTCTTCCTGTGAAATATCCGTAGTTGAGGTTTCGGCAAGCATATTGAGGACGATCTCCGTTGTGCTCATGTTATCGCGCAGATTTTCTTTTTTCAAGCCTTTCAGCTGCTTATACTGTCTTGTACTCATGCCTGACCATGCGCGCGTGATTTCATCGGTCAGGATAGCATACTCCCGGCCCTTTTGTACGCCCCGCCCCTGCCATTGGTCCGTTAATTCCTTTCGCACCTGAATTGCCTGCAACCGTTGGTTGATCCATTCGCGAGAACGCCCTTTTTTCAGGTAGGTTTCCAAGGCGCGATCTATTGTCAGTTCCGGGTCGATGGTCTCTTCTATACGCTCACGACCCACCTGCGCGAGCCATAGCTTGAAAGGCTCCGCTTTGGAAGAGGGAATAGATTGGATAATGCGCAGGAGCTGCTCTGCGGTGGCAGCGAGTGTTTTACGCATTTTCCCACTTGTTGTCTGCATGGCTACCTGGGGACAATTTGTCCCTATGTAACGTCCGAGCTGTTCATCGCGTTTACGCATCTTTTTAAGATAATCAGTCGGATTTGCGCTGTCAGATAATACACCGACAACATCTACAACAGAAAAAACCCATTCTTCTTGTTTTTCATTCCATGCAGTCCGAATCGGCCGCTGTTCAAACTGTTTAATATCCTCATCGTGTTTGATTTCATCCGACATTGTGATCACCGCCTTTTACTGTACGCTATGAATATTATACTTGGTCTGGTTTGTACAAACAAGTTAATACCAAGATTCCGACGCAAGAAAAACATGTATGATCACCCGCTTCTCTTGCTTGATATGCATTATTTACATCAGCGGCGGTGGATTCTTTTCTTTTTGCACCTTCTGTGATACATAACCGCCAGTGCTATGCCAAAAGATACCAGTGCCAAACCGCCCCACATCATAGGCGTCACAGTCATTTCAAAACCCGTCTGAATGCCTGAATAGTTGATGAAACGGTACAGCTTCGCCGGTGCGACGTAGGTTTCATCAATGACCAGTTCTATGGTTTCATCCGATTTGTTGAATCCTTCCAGCGTCTCCGTTTCACGGATGATGTAGCTGCCGGGCAGCAATTCGGTTATGTTGACAATGCCATCGTCGCCGGAAACCAGATCACGAAGGTAGCTGCCCTCGGCGTCCTCCAGCACGAACTTCACCCCCGCCAGCGGATTGCGCCGGTTATCCACCTTGATAAATTCATAGTGGTTGGGAATATCCACGCAGGTGTATTCCACGGGCTCCGTCCAGCTTCCATCCACAGTCAGGGCGATGTCTTCCATCGGGCTGAAACCTTCAGGAGCCTGGGTTTCGCTGAGCGTGTACTGCCCATAGGGGATCTTCACAAAGCGGGCAATCCCGTCCGCATCCGAAACAGCGGTCATGATCTGCTCGCCGTAGACATTGAGAAGCGCAAAAGCCGTGCCTGCCAGCGGATTTCCTTCCGTGTCCTCCTTTTTGAGAATGATCTCGTTGGGACAGTTCACGACCGTGGCAATGGGTTCGGTCGGATTGACGAAGCTGCCGTCCACGGTGAGTTGGATACTTGTGTCGCTCTTGAGATAGCCGGTAGGCGACGTGGTTTCCACAATGGTATAGCTACCGTAGGGAATCCTTTCGAAGGTTACAATCCCAAGTTCGTTGGATACGGCGGTCATCAGCGTAGAACCATCCTCTTTCAGCAGTGCAAACTCCACGCCGGCCAGCGGCAAGCCGTCCTCGTTCTGCTTGCGCAGGGATACGCGGGTATAGTCATCGCGGATGACGGTAT
>DAIOVG010000254.1:0-2451 GCA_036759125.1 Candidatus Limiplasma sp. | reverse complement strand
TCTCGATGGTTTCCAGCATTTCATCGTTAAACAGCTTTGCCGTTTTGCGGTTGAATAAAAGCTGGTGGTAATGCATGCCCTCCTCGCGGGGGATATCCATCAAAAAGCGTTCCAGCAGCAGGTAGCGGAACACATGAATGGAACTGCTCTTTTGGAAAATATAGCCGACTTCCATCGCGCGCTTGGCTTCCAGGTAGCTTTCAGCCAGCGTCGTGAGGCTCGGTTTGGGCTCGCCGATGCCGATGCTCACCTGGCGGATGCCTTCCTGCGTGAGCGTGTCTTCCACGGCGAGGGCAAACTGGTGCAGTTCGTCGATGCCGTCGATACCGTTCATATCCTTGATCAGCACGGTGTTGTGCCGGTTCATTTCCACCAGCGTGTCGGTTTCCGTCAGGGGTATCAGCTCGCCGAGTGTCGCGTAAGCGCTTGCTTTTTCGGTGTTTTCCAGCTTGAACAGCAGTACGCAGCGGTTCATTTCCATGGGAATCTGGTGTTCGCTGGCCCGCGCGGCGAGCGCCGTGCCGATTTCATCCTGCCGGAGCACCCGGCGCAGGACGTCGGACTGGCTGGCGATGGAAAGGCTGGACCTGAGCATGCTCATCAGCATCGCGTCGGCAAGCTTTAAGAGGTCTTCCGCGCCGGTTGCGCCCGCGTCGCAGGTGAGGAACAGCTGGGGGTTTAAGTCCAGCGCGCGGTAAAAGTCCCTGCCGACCCTATGCGTAATGCCGGGGGTCATCACCGCGGCGGGCAGGGTTCTGCGCTCGCCCTCCTCCGGAACGATGGGGTATCCCTGCGTATCCAGCAGCCGCACCGGCACGCTGAGCCCCGCAAAGATGGTTTCGATCCGCTTGATGTAGCGTTTTTCAATGAACACGGGCTGTCGCCCCTTCCTTTTGTAGTTTATGCGAATGTGCGCATATAGTTGGCGTAGTGCGCGAACACGATGCCGGGTTCCTCCAGCGTCGTATCCCAGCGCTTTACCCATTCCAGCGAGTAGAAGCCGTCGTAGCCGATCGCGTCCAGCGCGTGCACGGCGCCCTCCAGCGGCACGTCGCCGAATCCCGGCAGGGCGTAGCGGTAGCCGTCGGCGGTTTTCTGGCTGTCCTTGAAGTGGGTATGGCAGAGCCAGGGGCGGAGGTTGCCCGCCGTAACCTGCGGGCTTTCGCCCTTGAAGCGGTAGGGATGGTGCACGTCCCACAGCGCCTTGACGAACTTGGAATCGATGGCTTCCAGCAGCCGGGCCAGCTTTTCTGTATCGCTCCAGACGCCGTTGGTCTCGATCAGCAGCGTAACGCCGTATTGTTCGGCGATCCCGCCAAGCTTGGCCGCATGCTCGCGCACATAGCCCTCGTCCACCGTGCCCACGGGTTTGGGCACGGGCGCGGCCGCCATGATGCGCACGTACGGCGTCGAAAGCTTTTTGGCAAGCTTGAGGTAAGCCTCCACCTCGATGTCCACGGGCGCTTCCGAGTCGCTTAAGTGGATGCAGCAATCGCTGTCCAGGCAGGGGATCACGAGGTTCATGCGTTTGAGTTCGCTGATGGTGTGATCGATGTTATTTTCGGAGAATACGGGGATTACGGGTACGGAGATATCCGTGCCGATACCGCGCATTTCGATGCCCTGATAGTTCAGGTCGACCGCCGCGGATGTAATCTCGCGCCAGCTCCAGTGCGGACACCCGAGCGTTGAAAAGCTGATCTTCATCTCTGTCGCCTCCGTATTGCATATCCGGTACCATTATGATATCATTGCGACGAATGAAAGGCAAGTCCTGTAGCGCTTTCGCGCTTCGATAAAGTGTTGCCACTTTATCGAGTTTGCACCTCGATCTTGCTCGCCCTGCTCGCGGCCAGATCTCGGTGTAAGGAACCATTGCTTCGCAATGTTCCGAAACCACCGTTAAGGGAGGGCAACGCCCGACTAGCCACCGAGTTTCCGAAGGAAGCGAATGGCGTAGCCTCGGACAAACGAAGTGCAGTACGAGGCCGCAGCATCATGTCGCTGGTTTCGGATTGCAGGTCGAAGGGCTTCTTTCCGTCAGTTTTGTTGTCGTCCAGCTCCTTTCCAGGCGCTGTACTCTGCAAAACTTCTCAACCTTAGTTCGCTTTGTGCTTTGCACAAGTACCCGCTGGGTACACGCTTACTTAGGTTGCCTTCGAGCATCCAAGGTCTATTATACATCCTGATACATGTATGGTGGAGAAAAACCGCTGAAGCTTTACAGATATTGCTTTTCCGGGTTTTAAGACATGCTATATCTATAATGAATATAATAAACATGCATCAATTATAGCATGATGATCACGGAGGCAATGCCATGCGGAACAGGCGCAGACGATCCGGCGTTTCCACGGGCACGGTGGCGACGCTTATCATCCTCGTTCTGGTCGCCGCCGGCAGCGCGATACTGTTTCCCAAACTTTTAGGGCATGTGGAGCAGCGCGTCAG
>DAIOVG010000253.1:0-2486 GCA_036759125.1 Candidatus Limiplasma sp. | reverse complement strand
GGTGGAGAAGGGGCAGATCTATGGTTTTCTGGGCCCGAACGGCGCCGGAAAAACCACGACCATGAACATCATGACAGGATGTATGGCCGCCACATCGGGACAGGTGAGAATCGGCGGCCACGACATCTACGAGGAGGCGCGGGAGGCAAAAAAACTCATCGGCTACCTGCCGGAGCAACCGCCGCTGTACCTGGACCGCACGCCGAGGGAATACCTGACCTTCGTCGGGCGCGCCAAAGGCGTGCCCGCCGACGAACTCTCCAAGCAGATCGACCGCATCATACACACCGCGCAGATCACGGACGTACAGCACCGCCTGATCAAAAACCTCTCCAAGGGCTACCGGCAGCGCGTAGGCATCGCCCAGGCGCTGATGGGCAAACCCGAGGTTATCATCCTGGACGAGCCGACCGTCGGGCTTGACCCGCGCCAGATCATCGAGATCCGCGCGCTGATCGCAGAACTCGGCAGGGACCACACGGTTATCCTGTCCAGCCACATCCTTTCGGAAGTGCAGGCTATCTGCCAGACCATTCTAATCATTTCGGGCGGCAAACTGGTTGCCTGCGACACGCCTGATAAACTGGAATCTCTGTTTGCGGGCACGCCGTCGGTCAACCTGACAGCCGACGCCACCAAAACGCAGACCCTGCAGCTTGTGCGCAAGGCCGCCCCGGACGCGGCGGTGGAAGTGCTCTCCGCCAAAGGCAGCCATACCTCGGTGAAGATCGAGGCCAAAGCTCCCGAAGCGCTGTGCCGCAGCCTGTTCAACGCCTTCGCCGAGCAGAAGCGTCCCATTACGCAGCTGACGACGTCCAAGGCGAGTTTGGAAGACATCTTCATTGAGCTGACGACCGCCGATTCCGAAAATACGGAGATAAAGGAGGGAGCCACCGCATGAAAGCCATCTTCCGACACGAACTCTCCTCGCACCTGCAAAGCGTAACGGGCTATGTGTTCGGCGCGTTTTTGCTGCTGTTTGCGGGGATTTACTGCATGGTGATCAACCTGAAGGTCGGGTATGCGAATTTCGAATATGTAATAAGCTCCATGAGCTTCATCTACATCATCGGCATCCCGATCCTCACCATGCGCAGCCTTGCCGAAGAGCGCAAGCAATCCACCGACCAGCTGCTGTATTCGCTCCCGCTGACGATGACCAAAGTCATTCTGGGCAAATACCTGGTGCTGCTGATCATGCTCCTCATCCCGGTGGCCGTCATCGGGCTGTATCCGCTGATACTCTCCTCGTTCGGCAACGTATACATGCCGGCGGCATACGGCTCGCTGCTCGGGTTCTACGCCCTGGGCGCGGCGCTGACCGCCATGGGCGTGTTCATCTCCTCGCTGATGGAAAACCAGGCGAGCGCCGCGGGACTTTGCTTTGCGATGATGCTTCTGAATTATTTTATCACAAGCCTCGCGGGATACGTATCCACCACAGCGTTTGCGTCCTTCATCGCGTTTGCCGTGCTGCTGCTCGTGCTTGCGGTCATTGTACGGCTGCTGACGAAAAACACCTTCGCCGCGCTGATGAGCTTTCTGGTGCCCGGTATCGCCCTGGTGCTTTGCTACGGCCTGATGGGCAGCGAGTTCGAAGGCGTATTCCCCGCGGTCATGGAGCAGCTGTCGCTGTTTGACCGCTTCTATGTGTTTACCGACGGATTGCTTGACATCCGGGCGCTGGTTTACTTCGCGTCCGTCATCATGGTGTTTCTGTTCCTCAGTGTGCAATCCATGGAGAAACGGAGGTGGAACGGATGAAAAAGCTATTCAAGTTTAACGTGAAAGACCTTTTTAAGAAGAACGTATCAGGGCTTAAATCCTCCACCGTACGCATCGGCGGATACTCAATCTTCGCGGTGTTGTTCGTCATCGCCATCGCGATCGCCGCCAACTACTTCGCAGCCGTCCTGCCCTCCTCCGCCATGGAAGTGGACATCACGTCCAACCAGCTTTTCACCCTGTCGGACCAGACTGAAAAGGTAGTCGGCAATCTGGAGAAAGACGTCACCGTATACTGGGTCGTACGCAACGATTACGAGGACGCATATCTGGAAAGAATGCTGGATCTTTACGAAGGACTGAGCGATAACCTGACCGTTGTAAAGAAAGACCCGGACATCAGCCCCACGCTGATCAGCCAGTATACCGACGATGTTGAGGACAACAGTCTCATCGTCGTCTGCGGCGAACAGAGCACCTTCGTATCCTACTACGACATCTATGTGTATGATTACTCAAGCTACTACTACGATTACACTTACGACGTCACCTTCGAGTGCGAAAACGCCCTGACAAGCGCCATCGCCTATGTAACCAGCGATGACCTGCCCAAGGTGTACGCGCTGGAAGGCCACGGTGAATCGGAACTTTCCGATACGTTCGCCGATGCCGTCGAAGGCGAAAACATCGTACTGGAAACCCTCTCGCTTCTCACGCTTGAAGCCGTGCCCGAAGACGCGGACTGCGTGCTGATCTACGCG
>DAIOVG010000252.1:0-2545 GCA_036759125.1 Candidatus Limiplasma sp. | reverse complement strand
CTCAAGGACGCGCAGGAGGCCAAGCGCACCTCGGGCCAGCTGATCACCCTGTACCCACATGACGAACGCTCCTGGCTTGAGGGCATGCGCGTGTATACCGAAACGCGCGACCAGGAAGGCATGCGCCGGCTGCTTGGGCGCATTCAGGACGAAAAGATCGACCTGACCGCCGCGGGGCGCGAGCACCTGAATTTTCTGGGAGGGGTGCAGGCATGATGAAAAAGTCCACCCTCTTAAAACTCTTGCTGCCGGCTCTCGTTATGCTGATTTTCATCGTCCTGCTGCTGACGGAAACGATCGGCATCTCCATGGAGGAACGCAGCGCGTCGCTTGAGTTTCTGACAAGCGACCCGCCGCAAAAAACCCAGGAGGATCTCGCGCCCACATACGTGCTGGTCGCCGTGGACGCATCCAACAGCGTGGAGGTTCCTTTCGCCAAAACGCTGACCGATACCCTGTCCGAACTGCGAATGAACTGCCGGATCGTCGATCTGTCAAGCGAAACGCTGCCGGATCTTGACGGCTATACGATCTTTTTGTACTGCAGCCAGTCCCTCACGCCGATCGAAAATGATATGGACGCGCTGTTTGCCTGGATCGAGGATGGCGGGCATTTCGCGCTGACGATGACGCCGGTTGACAACGACGCCTTTCACATCCTCTACCGCAAGCTGGGAATCGTGGAATACAGCCATGAGTACTTCAACTACCACTCGCTGGAATACGTATCGGAGCTTCTGCCTTTGTGGGGCGACAGCGTATATCATGAAAACAATACGCTGTCTGATTTCGCGTTGATCGTGCGGCTGGATGATCAATGCACGGTACACATGGAATCGGGCGGCGACATGGCCATCCCGCTTTTGTGGGAGCGCCCGGTCGGGCAGGGGCGCATCGCGGTGTTCAATACTACGCTGATGTTCAATAAAGGCGGGCGCGGGTTTGCCGTATCCATTTTGTATGCGCTGGAGGACACGCTGGTGTACCCCATCATCAACGCGGCGATGGTCTTTGTGGACGATTTCCCGGCGCCACAGCCCGAGGGCTACGACGAGGAACTGCGGGAAGAATTCGGCTACGATATCCAGGGGTTTTTCCGCAATCACTGGTGGCCTGATATGAAGCAGCTGTGCTGGGATTTCGGCGTGCGCTATACCGGCCTTCTGATCGAGACCTATAACGACAACGTGACCGGGCCGTTCACCTCCCAGCAGCTGGACGATTCGCTGCTGAAATACTACACCGCCGAACTTCTGCATTCCGGCGGCGAGCTTGGGCTGCACGGCTACAACCACCAGCCGCTTTGCCCTGAAGGCTTTGATTTCGGCGGGGTTGACTATACGCCCTGGCCGTCCACCGAAGCCATGTCGGAAGCGCTTGTGGAACTTGCCCGCTACGGAAAGACCCTGTTTATCGACGCCAATTACCGCACCTATGTCGCGCCGTCCAATTACCTCAGCGACATCGGCCGCCAGGTTCTGCTGGAAACGCTGCCCGAGATCAAGGCCATCGCCGGATTATACCTTTCGGAAATCGGCGTGAACGCCCTGGTTCAGGAGTTTAACGAGGGGGATGACGGCGCGGTGAACGTGCCGCGCATTTCCTCCGGGTTCGTGCTTGACGACTATACGGAATTCGTGACCGCGCACGAGCTGGTGCTCCACGGGGTATACTCGCACTTCATCCATCCCGATGATGTTCTGGACAGCGAGCGCACGGGCGATTATACCTGGAGCGAGTTGTACGCCGCGTTCAGGGCGCGGCTGGAAGAGATCGTCGAGGCTTACCCGATGCTGCGCTTCCTCTCCGCTTCGGAGGGCGCCGCTGCCATCCAGCGCTACTCCAGGCTGGTGATTGAGCGCGATATGTGCGGCGAGGGCATGAAACTGATCCTTTCCAACTTCTACGACGAGGCGTGGATCGCGTTCCGCACGCTGAAAGTGCCCACCTCCATCACGGGCGGCGAACTGTATAAGATCGCGGAGGGATTTTACTGGATTCGCGCGGACGAGCCCGAAATCTGCGTACAGTGGGAGGCCGAGCCGTGAGAATATGCGTTATCGCCGAAGGCTGCTATCCCTTTGTGCCGGGCGGGGTATCCAGCTGGCTGCAGCAGATGATCCAAAGGATGCCCCAGCACGAGTTCGTCGTATGGGCGATCTCCGCGCAGGAAAAGCAGCGCGGGCACTTCGCCTACAAGCTGCCCGATAACGTCGTGCAGGTCGTGGACGTGTACCTGGACGCGGTCGTCCACGAGACCCTGCGGGAAAAACCGCGCCGCTACCGTCTCACCCAGCGGCAGCACGACGCGATACACAACATGCTCTCCTCCAAAGACCCCGACTGGAACGAGATTTTCGCTCTCTTCGAGGGCGACAGGCTCAAGGGCGTGGAGTTTCTCATCGACCGCGGGTTTTTTGCCATTTTACAGGAGATATGCAGGGAAAACTACCCCTTTGTCGGCTTTACCGATTTTTTCTGGACGATACGCTCCATGTTCCTGCCGCTGCTGTACCTGCTGGGCGGCAAGCCGCCGGAGGCGGAC
>DAIOVG010000251.1:0-2549 GCA_036759125.1 Candidatus Limiplasma sp. | reverse complement strand
TACCCGCTCATCAAGGGCATGCCGGTGATCCCCTCCACCTACTGGCCGATGGTGTTTGGCGCAAACGCCGCCGATGCGCCCCGCGACGAGGAGGGCATGCAGGTGATGCGCAACCTGGGCCATAACATGGCCTGGATGCTCAAGCTCATCGACCAGGGCAAGCAAAACGGCCTGCCTTTCCCCGCCCCGGAAAAACCCAGAGCCAGGACCAATTTCATCAGCTGACACCATGATATAGTTCTATATGGAGCGCAGAGGCCGCGGCATGGTGCGGCCCTGCGCTTTGTTGTTTTTCGCCAAGCCTGTCTGAATGGGCGAGGGAAAAGGACATTGCATTTCGAAATAGAAAATATGCGTATAGAATGCTTTAGCAGGATGAACACTGCGCAGGAATAGACAACGGACAGGAGGAGATTGTATGGTCAATAAAAGCGATATACAGCGAGATGTATTTATGCTTACAGGACCGTTGGCCTCATGCGGCTACGACTGGTGGTGGCATTCGTTTACGGGCCGTCACCGGGAAACCGGGGCGGAAAAGGCGTTCTTCATCGAGTTTTTCACCTGCAACCCTGCGCTGGGCGGTGACGAGCCCGTACTGGGGCAGCTGCCTGAGAACCAGCGCGAGGATCGCAAGCCATCCTACCTGATGATCAAAGCCGGGGCATGGGGGGAAGGCGCTGTACAGCTGCATCGCTTCTTTGGCTGGAATCACGTCCGTATCGCAGATGGCGCGCCGTTTTCGGTTGAGGCGGAGGATTGCTCGCTGTCTGAAACACAGACCAGCGGAGCGGTTGAGGTATCGCCGGGCGAGGCATTGGCACACCCTGAATGGATGTGCGGCAGTGGCAGCATGCGCTGGGATCTGCAAATTGATAAAAAGATTGCCTATAACGTAGGGTTTGGAGCCAGCAAACCCCTGCGGCAAAGCGGGGCGTTTGAAATGTTCTGGCACGCCGAGGGCATGAAAACGCTGTACTCCGGCAAGGTGGAATGGAACGGCGAAACCTATCTGGTGGACCCGGCAACCTGCTACGGTTACGCAGATAAAAATTGGGGCAAGGATTTCACCAGTCCCTGGGTATGGCTTTCATCCAACAATCTGCATAGCAACCTGACCGGCAACAAACTGAATCACAGCGTGTTCAACATCGGCGGCGGGCGGCCAAAAATCGGGAATCTGGTGCTTAACCGTAAGCTGCTTGGTGCGTTTTACTATCAGGGCAAAAGTTATGAGTTCAACTTCTCCAAATTCTGGACGTTAACCCGTACCGACTTTAGCTGCCGGGAAACGGACACAGAAATCCACTGGCATGTAAAACAGGAAACGCCGCTCCACCGGATGGAAACCGATGTGACCTGCGAGAAGAAAAATATGCTGCTGATTCAGTACGAATCTCCTGACGGCGCCAAGCGCCACAAGCGGCTGTGGAACGGTGGCGATGGTAAGGGCACGGTGAAGCTGTATGAGCTTGGTTTGGGCGGCGAAACGCTGATTGACGATGTCACCGCCCGCAACATCGGCTGTGAGTACGGCCAGTACGAAAGCTAAGGCGTAAAGCGGATAAAGCATCGCTGCAATTGTATAGATACAAGCGACGGCCAACCCCGGTAGGAGGGTTGGCCGTCTGAATACGGAGGAGAGGGTATCAATACAAATTCCTGTTCGTGTCGCGCGAACAAAAACAGTATCTACGCAGTTTTGAGGCGATATCCGCAGCGGTACACGGTTTCGATGCGGTTCATGCCCAGCTTGCGGCGCAGCCGCTGCACGTGTACGTCCACGGTGCGGGTTTCGCCCATGCTCTGGTAGCCCCAGGCCTTGCGCAAAAGGTGCTCGCGGCTTACAGGCAGATCGGGGTTTTCCATCAGGGTCATCAAAAGCGCAAGCTCCTGGGCGGTCAGCTCCACGCGCTCGTTGCCAAGCATCGCCACACGGGTTTCCTCGTTGACGGTCAGGGGCGAGAGCGGCTGGTTCTGCGCAAGGAGATTGTCCACGGTAGACACCGCGGCCTTGGCGGAGAACGGCATGACCAATACATCCGAGCGCCCGCGGTACAGCGCGCGCAGGTGGGAAACGGTGTCCTGATCCGCCGTCAAGAACAGCACGGGGTATTCAAGCCCCTGAATCTGTGAAAACAGTGCGCGGCAATCGGGCCACTTGAGCCGTGCGTCCATCACGACCAGTGTGTCCTTAGGCTGCTTTTGGGGGAAGCCGTCGGACGGTTTGAGGCGCAACACCTCATGATTGCTTCTGGTTAATATACGGGTCAGCTTATCGGTTACGTTTTTCTCGGTGCCATAGATGATTATTTTTGCCATAGTATTCACCTCACAATCATTATGACGTATGAAAGTGGCGAAGTATTGCATATAATGTGAACGAATTATGAACGAGTTGTAAACAAACTTCAGCTTTCTGAAAAAATCGAATCCGCGTTGTCAGCTGATGCGGCCCCGCCTTATGCGACCAATCAGGCGCGGTACGCGCTTCATTTGCTTTTCGAATGGCGGACACTAAACGCTTTCAGCTCCCTTGCTGAATCAGC
>DAIOVG010000250.1:0-2571 GCA_036759125.1 Candidatus Limiplasma sp. | reverse complement strand
GCGGGCAAGGAGGCCAGCGGCACCGGCAACATGAAGTTTATGATGAACGGCGCGGTTACCCTGGGCACCATGGACGGCGCCAACGTGGAGATTTTCGACCTTGTCGGCGACGAGAACATCTACATCTTCGGCATGCGTGCCGATACCGTGGAAAACATGTACCGCGAGGGCACCTACCGCCCCATGGCGATTTTTGAATCCAACAACGAGCTGCGCAAGGCCCTGGGGCAGCTCATCGACGGCACACTCTTCCCCCGCGAGCCGCTGGCCCTGCAGGATCTGTACCACACCCTGCTCCTGGGCGATCACGGCGCGATGGCTGACAGCTATTTTGTGCTCAAGGATTTCGGCAGCTATTCCATGGCCAACCGCCGCATGATGGACGACTACCAAAACCGCGACAAATGGCTGAAAATGGCCGTCGTCAACACTGCCATGTCCGGGAATTTCTCCTCGGACCGGACCATAAAGGAATATAACGAACGAATCTGGCACATCTAACCAGCCGGTTCATTAGGCGCGATCTGCGGTGTTGGCTGCGTCGGGTTTTCGCATCACTTACAAAACGAGTAAGCTCAGCTCAACCCCTCCTTGCCGCCTAGCATCTCACACCTTCTGAACCGGCTGGCGCTAAAGAAGATCGAACGAAAAGGCCGCGCGATGCGCAGCCTTTTCCGCTACTTATTTTGTTCTTTTCTAGGACTATTTTGATTCTGTACGGTCTCGAACTTCTGCATTAGCGGCATTGTCTTTAATTATGTTGATAGCATTTTTTGCGTTTTCTTTCCTTGTATATGTTTCGCTATGACAAAGAGTTTGTCCGCTTGCAGATTTAATTCTAAAGAAGAATTGATCATCATTAGAATCAACAATTTCAAAATACATTCCATACCCTCCCTTCATTGGTGAATCCTTAAGTATCAATTGCTACTAATATAGCACAGAATGAATGATTTGTAAATTGTGATGATAAAAAGCAACTCGTCAAGAGAACGTTGTAATAATTGGCGGTTTGTCGAAAAATGACAACACAGCAGGGATGCTCGAAGGGTCGCAACCCTTCGACATGTAATCCGAAACCAGCGGCATGCGCGGTGGTTTCGGAACCTTGCGAAGGCAAGGGCACCTTACGCCGAGGGCTGGCCGTGAGCGCAGCCGATGTGCGCGAACAAGCACGAGGCGAAACCTCGTAAAAGTGGCAAAGCCACTTTTACGAAGCGCGGTCAAGCGCCGCCAGCGTGCCCGGCAGGATGAACACGATCAGCAGGCAGGCCAGGAAGCCGCCCTTGGCGATGGTGAAAAGAATCTCGGCGGTGGAGGGCTCGGCGGAGAGGTACACAAGGCCAACGCCGGCGGTCACGGTGATCAGCACCAGGCCGGAGGTGAGTATGGTATGGATGGCGCTGCGCAGCGCGTGGATGATGGCATCCTTTTTGCTCATACTCTCGCGCGCCCTGTGGTAGTAATCGGCGTAGAGGATGCCGTAATCCACCATTGCCCCCAGCAGCAGGCACTGGACAATCAAAAGCGGCAGATAATACATGCTGATGCCTTGCAGGTAGCTGGTGCCCATGGTCAGCCAGACCGCGCACTGGATGATCAGCGTCAGGATCAGCGGCACGGTGAGCTTGCGGAACACCAGCGCCACAATCAGGAAGATGGCCGCCACGGTCAGCAGGGTGATGCGGTTCATTTCAGGAGGGAAGCTTTCGTGCATCTCGTAGGCGATGGGCGAATTGCCCACCAGGGAATAGGCTGCGCCGGTATCGTCGAGCGCCTGCTTGATGGAATCAATCAGGGCAAAGGTCGCGTCGCCTTCCTCCGGCATGCGCGTGTTCAGGATGGCGCGGGAGTGCGCCGTACCCACAAACGCGTCCGCGGCGGACGACAGCTGCTCCAGCGCGCCTTCGGGCAGCTGGCTTGCGTACAGGGGATTCTTTGCCACTGTGGTTTGGATGTAGGTGAGCAGATCGGCAAGCGGGATGCTGTCCGCGCCGTAGGCCTGGAACAGCTGTCCGGCCATCAGCGGGTTCACGCCCGCCAGCTCGGCGAACTCCGTAGCCGTGTACTCCTTCTGCATGGTGGTAGCGTAGGAATCAACGCTGTCAATCTCCTCGTCCGCCTGCAAGGCGCTCAGCGCGGGCGCGATCGCCTGCTCGTCGGCGTTGTCGTACAGAACCACGATGGGATTGGAGACATTGAAGTGCTTGTTCACCTCGTTGTAGTCAGCCAGGGAATAGGTAATGTTCACGCCAGAGCGCAGGAAGAAGCTGCCCGCCAGCAGGATGACAAACGCCGCGAGGATGAAGAACCGGCCCCTGTGCTCAAACGCGCCGATTTTGGTCATCTTGGGCTGAAAGGCGCGCTTTTTGGTTTTTTCGATGGCCCTGTCAAACATCAGGATCAGTGAAGGCAGGAGCGTCAGGATGCAGATCAGGCTGATCAGCACGCCCTTGGCCAGCACCAACCCCAGATCCATGCCGAGGGTAAAGCTCATCAGCGTCAGGGCAAGCATGCCGATAATGGTGGTGATGGAGCTGCCCGATATCGCCGTTACGCCGTGGCGCAGGG
>DAIOVG010000249.1:0-2634 GCA_036759125.1 Candidatus Limiplasma sp. | reverse complement strand
CGCGGCTCAACGAGCAGGTCATCCAGCGTGGCCTGGAGGTGCGTACGCTGGTGCATGGCGCGCGCGGCAACCTGATCAACCAGGAAACCATTCTGCAAACCGCCATCGACGAGCGGCAAGCCTACTTCCGCTCCAAGTATTCCTCCGACATGCGCCTAAGCCGTCTCTATGACGACGAGGAAACCCAGAAAACACGCATCGACAGCTGGATCAAGCAGCGCGCGGCGACGATGGAGAGCATCATCTCCTTTTATACCGACGGGTACGAGCACGCGCTTACGCCACAGACCTATCTGGATTATTCGCCCGCAGAGGTCCGCGCGATGTTCGGCGGGCAAAAGCCCACGCAGGATGTTACCGAGCGCGGCAAGACCGATATCTACCGCCTGGTGCGCAAGGATAACTATGCCGTGCTGATGCTGATTAAGGACAGCGTCTGGACCCCAGTGGAAAACTCCGTATACAAGCTGACGCTTGAAAACTTCTCCACTACCACCGTCAACGCGCAGGTGATCAGCTATACAAGGTCCTCCGGCGAGCTGTTGCTGCGGCTTGGCATCGCGGGCGATGTAACCCCGGTGCTCTATATGCGCACCTGTCAGGCGGAGCTGGGCGAGTATGTGGACAGCCTCATCGTGCCCAGGGCCGCGATTTATACCCAGAACGACCAGAAGGGCGTTGTGCGCGTGCTGGAGGACGGATCGCTGGTCTTCATCCCCGTCACGATTATCTCCGAGCAGCAGGATGGCGTGTATATCGCGCCGATCCAAACCGGCGCGCTGGTTTCGGGGCAGACGGTTCGCTTGTTCTATCGGTAGGCATGGCGGCGCACTGGCGACCGCTGTGCGATGCCTGAGTGGGTCCAACACTTGATGTTCGGCTTTACCCGATTCCTGTAGGGCTCCGGATTTGACCGGGAAACGCGTTGAAGCACAGGTTCGGCAGCGCTGAACACCGTATCATCATGATTTGCCCAGACCACCGGGAGGTGAAATTGATGGCAAATAAGGCTTTTTTGACAGAAGACGGTCACGGTTTAGTCGATTTCTCGAGCCTTACATTACGGAGACTTGAAGATAATGTTAAAAATGTGTTAGATGATTTGCACAAAAATGTGTATCAAACTTCGTCACCCGCCAGGCTGATCGCGGTGACGAAGACCGTATCGGCCCAGGTGGTTCAGGCGCTTTTTGCGCTTGGAATACTAGATATTGGGGAGAATCGCGTACAGGTAGCACAACCGAAATTATTACAGATTGGTGAAGACTCGGAATTTCGCTTGCATTGGATCGGAAGGTTGCAAACAAACAAAGTTAAAGATATAATAGATAAAGTCTTTATGCTGCATTCGCTGGACAGGCTTGCGCTTGCCCAGGAGGTGGAACGCAGGGCCGGCGACAGGGGGCTGATCCTCCCGGCACTGGTGCAGGTGAATATTGCGGAAGAACCCCAGAAAACAGGGCTTTCCGCAGACGAGCTTCTGCCGTTTCTCAAACGTATGAAAGACTTCCCCAATATCCGCGTGCAGGGGTTGATGGCGATGATGCCCTACACCCAGGATACGGCGGAGCTGGAACGCCTGTTTCGCAGTATGCGCGCCCTGTTTGACAGGATGCGGGACGAAGCGGTGGATGGCGTGGAGATGCGCGAGCTTTCCATGGGGATGAGCAACGACTATGCAATCGCCGCTCGCTGCGGCGCGACGATGGTCCGCGTCGGCACGGCGCTTTACCAGTGATCATCAGGGTTCCAGATATAGCCTCGCATTGGCGACAGGAGGAAAGCACTTGAGCGTGTTGCAACGGGTCTCCGGATGGTTGACCGGCAAGGGTGCAAACGGCGGGCATGCCGCATACGGCGGCAATCGTCCGCGTGGGTACTACGGGTCCCCGGAGGCGGAGGACGCATACGGTTCCATGTATGGAAACCGCGGCTTTGACGCATCCGAGGAAAGCGTGTCTCAGGATGCCGCCCC
Organism: Candidatus Limiplasma sp.; assembly: GCA_036759125.1. GTDB lineage: Bacteria > Bacillota > Clostridia > Christensenellales > Aristaeellaceae > CAXXOK01. Next base: position 659 of record DAIOVG010000249.1, on the reverse strand, counting down.
CGCGCCCGACCGCTTTTCAGGCGGCGCGGATCCCTATAACGGCCGCGTACCGTACCGCTCCAAGCAGGACCAGTACATGGAGCAGGAGGACTACCGGCAAGCCCAGCAGCCGGAACTGCGCCACCGCCAGCAAAGCGCGCAGGGCTACCAGCAGATGCCCGAGCCCCAGCAGTTTCAGAGGCCCGGCAATGTGGTAGATTTTCCCGTGCAGCAGGAGGCCAACCCCACGCATGTGGAGTATGTGATTTTGCTTCGCAGCCGCAACGAATGCACCAAGGTGATCGAGTATATCAAAACCAACGCATCCGTGTTTATGAATATGGAGTATATCGCCAACGAAAGCGAACGCCAGCGCTGCGTGGACATGCTTTCGGGCGCTGCCTACACGCTGGGCTGCCAGCTGCATAAAATTTCCAACCGCGGCATTTACCTGATCGCCTCGCCCTATGTGCGGGTGATGATCGATCCGGCGATGAAGCGCTTCAATGCCACGGTGGAAAGCCAGCCCTTCATGCAGCAGCAGACGGGCGAGTATCCGCCGGTTGCGCAGCCGGAGTGGAACCCGCAGCACGGGCAGGCGCAGGCTTACGCGCATACTCCGGCCTATGCCCCGCAGGAGTATGAATCGCCCGCGCAGGCTGCCGCCCCGCAGCAGCAAC
>DAIOVG010000248.1:0-2649 GCA_036759125.1 Candidatus Limiplasma sp. | reverse complement strand
GGGATGTAGAGGGCAACGCTTTGCAGCGGCAGGATGCGCTGGCCGAGCACCACGCCGTCCTCCCGGGCGTCGATGAAGCCCTCGCGCTTTTGCATGGCGTGGTAGCGGGCGATGTTTTCGCCAACGCGCGTCATGGTTTGAATCAGCGCGGGATCGACACGCTTGAACGCGTCCTCAATCTCCTGCGTGGTCACGGTCAGGGACGTAAGCTTCGCGCCGTCGAACTTCTCGGTGTAGCGCAGCGCCGCTTCGTCGCCGTTTTGTTTTACGTCGTCCAGAATTGCCTGCACGACTGCGGTTACGTCCCGTGTGGGCTCGGACGCCCGGTTGAACAGGGTATCCACGGGCTGGCCCGAATACTTGACAATCTGAATCATACGCTTGCCCCTTCCTTTCGCAGCGCCTGGGTTAAGCGCTCGATTTCAGCAGTCTTGAACTTCATGGACGCTTTGTTGGCAATCAGCCTGGCGCTGATCGAAAGCACCGTCTCGGTGACTTCGAGGTTGTTTTGTTTCAGGGTCGTGCCGGTTTCCACCAGATCGACAATCACGTCGGACAGGCCGAGGATGGGGGCGAGCTCGATGGAGCCGTTCAGCTTGATGATATCAATCTCGCGGCTTTTCCCCGCGTAGTAGGCCTTGGCGATACCCGGATACTTGGTGGCAACCCTAAGCGGCGCGGTCAGATCTTCCCGAAAGCCCACGGGCGCGGCCACGCACATGCGGCACTTGCCAAAGCCGAGGTCCAGAAGCTCGTAAACGTCATTTTCACCTTCCAGCAGGGTATCCTTGCCGCAGATGCCCACGTCCGCCGCGCCGCGTTCCACATAAATGGCCACGTCACTGGGCTTGACCTGCAAATAGCGGATGCTTCCGTCTGCGCTGTAGGCGACCAGCCTGCGGTCGTCGGTCTGTACGCCGCCGCAATCCAGCCCGCTGGCCTCGAACAGCTTGCAGACCTTATCCACAAGGCGGCCCTTGGGCAATGCAATGGTAAACATCAGCGGTCCTCCTTCAGCGTGCCGTTTTCAAAGCACATGGTTTTGCCGACCTTTAGCTCCGGGGCGATTTCGCCCTTGCGGGTGATCACCCGCAGGTTCTGCGCCGCCAGCTTGAATACCGCCTGGTGCAGCTGGCTTATATCGTCCTCGTCATGGTAGAGCACCAGAACGTCGGCATCCAGCGCCCGGTGGTCGGATAAGGAGCGGCTGAGCTCGTCCAGATACACGGCGAAGCCGATCCCGTCGGCCTCCTTGCCGAATCGCCGCATCAGCAGATCATACCGCCCGCCGGAGAGCACCGCGCGCGGCGCGCCCTGCACGTACCCCTGAAACACAATCCCGTTATAATAGTCCAGCTCGTTGAGCATGGAGAGGTCGAGCCGCAGCTCGTCTGCCGCACCGGCCGCCTCCAGCGTATCGAACACGGCTTTTAGCTCCGCAAGCGCCGTATCGGTTTGCTCGTTGGCCGAAAGGGCAAGCGCGGCGGAGAACACCTGGGCAAACGGGCCTGCGAGCCTGGTCAGCTGTATGATACGCTCAGCGGAATCGGGATCGACGCGCTGGCTTTGCAGATAGGCTTCCAGCTCGTGCGCGCTTTTGCGGCGGATGAGCGAGAGGGTCTCCGCCTGTTGCTCGGGCGTAAGCCCGGCGCTTAAAAGCAGTCCCGCGGTAAAACCCATGTGGCTGATGTCCAGCACATAGGGGAGGCCGATTATCGAAAGGCTTTCCACGGCAAGGCGAACAACCTCGGACACCACATAGCCGTCCACGTCGCCCATGGCCTCGATGCCCATCTGTTCGATCTCGGCAACCTCGCGGCTCAAGGCGGAATAGCTGTATACGCTTTCCTGATAATACACACGCTCAATGCCCTGGCGTTCCTTGCGCGCGTGTTTGACGATGGATAGCGTTACATCCGGCTTCAGGGCCATCAGCTTACCGTCCGGATTGGTGAAGGTGAGCACGTTTTCACTCTTGAGGAAACTCTTGTTTTCCAGGTAAAGCCCGTACTCCTCAAACCTGCGCATGGAAAAACGCGTATACCCAAGGCCTTCGTACAGGGTACGAAGCCGGGTGAGCAATTGATTTCGTTTGCTTTCTGTGGGAGCCATCTTGATCCTCCAAACATCCTGTACGCGTGGATTCTGCGTACCGACGGTATCATCATATCACAGATTCAATACTTTAGTCAAGTAACGCGGTGAAGCAATATAGAATTATTCCATCTTCTCGTTTTCATGCTGTATATAACAGGCCGTTTATTTGGTTTTATTTCTGTTTTCCGGTGAAGTATCCCCGTTCGTCTGCTATAATACAGCGTAACAATGATCGCACAGGGGAGGATACTACAATGCGCGACGAAACCAAGTGCCTGCACAGCGGGTATACGCCAAAAAACACGGAGCCGCGTGTGATGCCGATTGTGCAGAGCACAACCTATGTATACGATTCCACCGACGCCATCGGCGCGGTGTTTGACGAGCCCACGAAAGGCCTGATTTATTCCCGCTTTGCCAACCCCACGGTGATGGCGGTGGAACAAAAGATTGCCGAACTGGAGGGCGGGGTCGGCGCGATGTGCACCTCGTCTGGGCAGGCGGCCAATCTGCTCGCGATCCTGAACCTTTGCGCCGCCGGAGACAGCCTGA
>DAIOVG010000247.1:0-2651 GCA_036759125.1 Candidatus Limiplasma sp. | reverse complement strand
CCAACCATTAATTGCTTCCATTGCCGCGTTATCCGTAGGTGTTCCCGCTCGCGACATGGAATGGACGATGTTGTACATCGGCAAAAGATCATTGAAGCATTTTGAGGCATAGACCGAGCCTTGATCGGAATGTAATATCATACTCAGTTCTGGGTACGCCTTTTTCATCTCCAGTAAGCTCTCCAGACCGCTGATATATGTCATGCGATCTCCACGTTTTGACGATAGCGAGTGGCTTACGATCTCGTTGTTCCATAAGTCCATATACAAGGTCAATTCATAGTAGATGCCTTTCACGTGGAATGCCGTCATATCGCTGACGATGCATTCCAATGGTCCGGATACCGCTATTTCCGTCATAAGCAGGTTTGGAAAGACTCTGTAAGGCTCACCGGGTTTCTTGTATCGGTAGTGCTTTGCGTGACTCTTGATGCCGATAGCCTTGCAGCATTTGTGTGCATATGGATCTGACATGACTCTGCCAGTATCCAAGCGTATCTTGGCGTTCAACCAGCGATATCCATGGGATTCATACCGCAAATGATACTCCTGAAACAGCAGGATGGATGCCACAAGCACCTTGGCTCTTTCAGATGGGTTTGAAAGCCGCGCCTTCCAGTTGTAGAAGCTGCTGCGCTGTATTCCCATCATGTCACACAACAATTTAATCGGGAACATACCCGATAGCTCCAGGATTACTTGGTACTCTTGCTGTCTAAAGGAGCAAACTCCTTCTGAGCACCAGCTCCCTTCACCATGTATCCTTTTTTTAGCCGTGCTTCGGTGATCTTTGCACGTACAAGCTCGTTAATTAACTCATCCTTACTCATGGACTCATAATCTTCGAGCTTTGTCGGCGGACGTACCGGCTCCTTGATCTTATCTGCATTGGATTCCACATGTCTTGCCGGTAGATGGTGCTCGGCCCGATATACACGCATGTAGTTTCGAGCGGTATCGCTGCCAATTCCGTATTCTTCAGCCGCCTCAAACCGACTGATCTCGCCATCGTAGATACGGCGACCTATGTCCAATCTTTCATCCCGCGTGTACTTCATTGGGGTGTCCTCCTGTCCACGTTTGGTTTTCGCTGTACACATCTTGCGTTTCCCTGTTTAGATTACGCCTTACTGTGTCCAGTTTCTACCCCCTCCGTGTCCAGTTTTAGTTTACCACTTCACTTGCTCCAGACCGATCGGCAGCCTCGCGTTAATTTCCGCGAAACCAGCGAGGGGGGGTATCCCGCCTCCCTATACACTTTTCGAGGAGAATGAGAATGCACACAGACATGAATCTGCAGCGAATTGCCATTGAAAAGCTCAAACCCGCGCAATACAATCCCCGCAGGGATTTAAAGCCCGGTGACCCGGCCTATGAGAAGATCAAGAGTTCGCTGCATACGTTTGGTTACGTCGATCCTGTCATCTGGAATGAAGTCACGGGCAATATCGTAGGCGGTCATCAGCGGTATAAGGTGCTCGCAGCGGAAGGCGTTACAGAGATAGATTGCGTAGTCGTGCATATTGAAGATCCCGCTGATGAAAAAGCGCTCAACATTGCCCTGAACAAGGCGGTGGGCGAGTGGGAACCCGTCGCGTTGGCTGAGCTTCTCATCGATTTGCGCGCGTGCGGGTATGATCTGGACGCAACGGGATTTGACGCCGCTGAAATCGACGAACTGTTTTCCAAGGTCCATGACAAAGAAGTCATGGATGATGACTGTGACATCAGCGCAGATGAAATCACGCCCTTTGTACAGACTGGCGATGTGTGGGCCCTGGGACGGCATCGGATGCTTTGTGGCGATGCAACCAAGGCAGAGGATATCGACATGCTCATGGGTGACGTGCGCGCGAACCTCATTCTGACGGACCCGCCGTATAACGTTGCTTATGAAAGCAAAGACGGCAAGACCATCCAAAACGACAATCAGTCAGACTCTTCGTTTTTCGAGTTTCTGCTGGCAGCATTCAAGAATATAGCTGCGCATCTGGCAGAAGGAGCGTCCGCGTACGTGTTCCACGCGGACACCGAAGGACTCAATTTCCGCCGGGCGTTCAAGGAAGCTGGCTTTCATATCAGCGGAGTTTGCATCTGGGTGAAGAACGCGCTGGTGCTGGGACGCAGTCCCTATCAGTGGCAGCATGAGCCGGTTCTCTATGGCTGGCTGCCCAACGGAAAACACAAGTGGTTCTCCGACCGCAAGCAATCGACCATTTGGAATTATGACAAGCCCAAGCGCAGCGATCAGCACCCCACCATGAAACCTATCCCGCTGCTTTGCTATCCCATCAAGAACAGTTCGGCACCCAACGGCGTCGTGCTGGATACCTTTGGTGGTTCGGGCAGCACGCTGATCGCTTGTGAACAGACGGACCGCATCTGTTATATGATGGAGCTTGACCCCAGGTATGCCAGCGTTATCGTGCTTCGATTTCTGGAACAGGCAGGGACCGATGCGGATATCAAGGTTCTGCGTGATGGCAAGGAGATATCCTATGCCGATATAGCCAGTGACATACCGCAAGTGTCATAGGCACAGATTTGTATCGCTGTTTTTGTGTGGTATTTCTGTGAAGTTCCCCTTGCTATTCCTGCCAACTTGAGGGATGTATAACACACCGTGGAAGGCGGGAATAGAGAACACAGGA
>DAIOVG010000246.1:0-2658 GCA_036759125.1 Candidatus Limiplasma sp. | reverse complement strand
GATATTATAGATTCAATCTACGACCATGTTGGGATAGGGTGTTGACGGGAGCAACAGCTCCGCTTCATGAAAAATAAGCAGTGGAAGGAGGTCGATGTCGGGTGTTGGTAGGTCAGTTTACTGATACTTTGTTGCCGGTGGTGGATGGCGTCGGGCGAGTGGTTAGCAACTATGCTCAGGCAATGGGACAATTATGTGATGCGTGTTATGTGATTACACCGCAGCAGACCGGCTTATACCGGGGCGGGCTGCCCTACGAAATTATAGACTTCGGCGGCAGACCGTTACCGGCATCACCGCAATACAACATAGGCATGCCTGTGCTGGACAGTCATTACCTGCGCCGCATGGCCAATGTTAAGCTGGACATCGCGCATATGCATAGCCCATTTATTACTGGGCGTGAAGCGTATCGCATATCACGGCATCAAGATATACCGTTAGTAGGTACATTTCATTCGAAATACTACGATGATTTTTATCAGGTTACACGCAGTCACGCGCTATCTAAAATCGGAAACCGGTTTGTAATCGATTCCTTGACAAAATGTGATCAAGTGTGGGCGGTCAGCAATTCAACCGCCGAAGTTCTGCGAGGGTATGGTTTCAAGGGAATTGTAGAAGTCGTTGAGAACGGCACCGATCGTAAAGAGCCGGATATTCAGGCAGCACAGATGGTGGAAGACCGCTTTGGCCTCGGCCAGAAACCGCTCTTGCTTTATGTCGGCCAGATGAACTGGAAAAAGAACGTGCGCCGGATACTGGACACTGTCAAAACACTTGTCCTTCAAAATAGGGATATCCGATTGATTATGGCGGGACAGGGTCCACATGAGGCGGAGATACTTGCGCTTTCGACATCAATGGGGTTGGATGGCGTCATAACCTACACTGGACATATAGACGACACAAGATTATTGGATGGTCTATATACGCGTGCAGACCTTTTTGTTTTTCCATCGCTATATGACAACGCGCCGATGGTAGTACGCGAAGCGGCGGCGTTGGGAACCCCTTCCCTGCTGGTGCGCGGTTCCAGTGCCGCCGAAGTGGTGCGGGATGGTGAGAACGGCCTTCTGGCTGACGATACCACCTTTGATCTGGCGGCGCGGATCGCCTGGGCACTGGATCATCCTGAGAGACTTAGTGAGATCGGCATGGCAGCGCGGGCAACAATACCAAAACCTTGGGAGGAGGTCATCGCTGAGGTGTTGGCACGATATGAAGACTTGATACACACCAAGCAGCGTATCAGGAATTGTGGAACACACCTCCGATTATCACCCTGACAAATTATATAGGAAGGGTATACATTTTGAAAAGGAGGGGATATCATGCCGGATTCGAATATTACGAAACAAGCGTTGGCCGATTGCCTAAAAAAGCTGATGGTGGAAAAGGCCTTCAATAAAATCCGGGTAGATGATATTGTGAGCGGTTGCGGATTGACAAGGCAATCCTTTTACTACCATTTTAAGGACAAGTATGACCTGATGAATTGGGTTTATTATACAGAAACCGCTCGGTTCATGGCTCCTTATGAAACACTAGAACACTGGACAGACGGATTAATAGATTTGTGCTATTATATGCGGCAGAATAAAGCGTTCTATAAAAACGCGCTCAACACGGCAGGACAGAATTCCTTTCCCGAATATCTCAACCACTATATCAGCGCGGTTACGATATCGGTCATTGAAAACATGCTTGATGCGGAATACGATCAGGAGAAGTGGGATTTTATTGTTTCCTTTTTTGCCACAGCTTTCGTCGCATTTATTGTCCGCTGGTCAAATAATGGCATGAAGGAGGATCCCGCTGAGTATATCGCGAGAATCCGCGGCTTATTTGACGGAAGTGTGCTTAGCGAACTGGAAAGCCACGGTCGAGAAAAAGACGAGCCTACAAAATGAACTTGAATAAAGTGCATAGATAACTCGTTACAGAAGGCAGGGCATAACGATGAAGAATATGATTGATTATGTTATGGATGAAGAGCGTTCCTTTAAAACTAGGAAATTCGGTCCGGTGGATAGTCTGGTGTTATCCCAATTGGCGTACTTAAAATATGATGGCATCGTACCAAGTCTATCGGATACGACGTCGGCGACGCCCATCCGGGAGATTGCCGCGATGGAGAGTCTGGATATGCTATTTCAGGATGTTCGTGAAAGTAAAAGCAATCAGCAGTTGTTTTTTGCGTTTGTAAATAGCCCAAGATTTTGCGACGTAAAACTGGCTTTTTATATAAATCAGTTGGATGACAAGACGGAGAAGCAGTTTTCCGCCATTACGTTTTTGCTAAATGATGATACCGCATACATCGCTTTTCGTGGGACTGATTCAACCTTTATCGGGTGGAAAGAGGATTTCAACATGGCGTTTATCAGCCCGGTTCCATCGCAAAAAGAAGGCGTCGATTACTTGAACACCGTTGCCAAAAGAGTTTCTGGGAGGTTAAGAGTTGGAGGGCATTCCAAGGGAGGAAATATTGCGGTTTATTCTTCGATTCATTGCCAGTTATCCGTTCAACACAGAATTGAGCGGATATACAGCCATGATGGCCCCGGGTTCAGAGACGAAGTTTTTCAAAGCAATGACTATTTGATGATAAAAGATTTGATCGAAAAAACACTGCCGCAGTCATCAATAATCGGA
>DAIOVG010000245.1:0-2664 GCA_036759125.1 Candidatus Limiplasma sp. | reverse complement strand
CGCTGGATGCCGAGGCCTTCGCCGCCGCCGCAGCCGCCGATGGCAACGCCTATGACGGCGGCGGGCTTCCCCCCTACGTTCTGCAATCCGGCAGCTACCCGGCGGTGCTTTCGGGCCGTGTCATGCGCAATATTTTGATGACGGCATGGATGACGTTATCCGGGCAGGCTATGCTTTCGGGCAACTCCATCTTCCACCGCGCGCAGGGCACACGCATTGGCAGCCCCGCGCTGAATATGACAAACGCCCCATCGCACCCGATGCTTGGGCAGGCCTGGCTTGTGGACAGCGAAGGCACACAGATTCAACCTACAAGGCTGGTGGAAAACGGGCTTTTGCGCACACCGCTGTATACCCTGGCATCCGGAAACGCAGCCGGCATGCCATCCACCGGAAGCGCGGGGCGTGTCGCCCGCATGACCGGAAGTATGCCCATTGCGCTAACGACGGTTCCGGCGATTCTGTATGTGGAGCCGGGCGCGCAAACGCAGGATGCGCTGATCCAAAGCATGGGCACCGGCATTCTCCTGACCTATTCGCTGGATTTGTTCCATTCGGTTAACGTGGTTTCCGGCGAGTTTTCCATCCCCTGCGGCGGTGTTTACTACCGGGACGGCCATCCGGTTGGTTCCCTTTCCCAGCTGACTGTGGCGGGCAACCTGCGGGATTTGTTTGCCAATATAAAAAGCGTGGCAAACGACCTGGATTTTGATAATTTTTATCTGGAAACCTATACGATCGGCAGCCCGAGCGCGCTGGTGCAGGGCCTGTCCTTCAGCTCCTGAGGAGGCGGCATATGTTCGATTTTATCATCAAAGGCAGGCTCATCGACGGCGTATCGAACGAGCCGATTGAGCGCGGTATTCTTGCCATACAGGGAGACCGTATCGCCTATGCAGGCGCGGAGGCGGGCTTCTCAATGCCGGAAAACGCCAAAGTGATCAGCGCCGATACGATTCTGCCCGGCTTTTTCGATGTACATGCGCACCTGGTCGGGCATGAGGACGCTGGCGACTTCGCGGACGGTAAATTCTTCGGCGATCAGCTGCTGGGCGCGGCCTACCAAACGGGCGTGCTTCTGGATGCGGGGTTTACAGGCATCCGCGACATGAGCGAAGCCGGGCTGTACCTGTCCAGGGCGCAGCAACGGGGCATACTCCGCGCGCCGCGCATTATGCCCGGCGGTAGAATACTGGGAATCACCTCAGGCCATATCGATATGGATCCGTACATGAGCAAGGCCGACATCAACCGGTCCTCCACGTACTTCCGCCTGTGCGACGGAGAGGCAGATTGCCTGCTCGCGGTGCGCGAGCAGTTTCGTATCGGCGCGCAGTTCATCAAGATCTGCGCGACCGGAGGGGTATCCTCGCCGACCGACAGGATTGACGACGTGCAGTTTTCCCCCCAGGAGCTCCGGGTCATCGTTGAAGAAACCCAGCGCCACCACAGCTACGTTGCCGCGCATTGTACGGGCAACGAGGGCGCGTACCAGGCGCTGCTGGCCGGGGTGACCTGTATTGAGCACGGCGTTGTGCTGACCCAGCGGGAAATTGACCTGATGGCCGAAAAGAACGCGACGCTGGTTACCACATTGGCCGTTTCCCTGGGCGTGGCGAATTTCCCCGGGCTACCGGACTGGATGAAAAAGAAGGTCGAAACGACTGCACAGTGCAATATCGAAACCATTGCCATGGCACGCAAGGCCGGTATCCGTATCGCGCTGGGTACGGATTATTCCAACTCCAAAAATACGCCGTATGCCAAGCTCGGCGAAGAATTCCACGCGATGGTCAAGGCCGGTATGACGCCCATGGAAGCGATCAAGGCCGGCACCATCCACGGCGCGTACCTGACCCGATCCGACAGCGAAACCGGATCGCTGGAAGCGGGCAAGCTTGCGGACATTGTGTTGGTCAAGGGTAATCCGCTGCAGTCCATCACCTGCTTGGGAGATTCTCAAAACATCGAAAGTGTATTCCTGGGCGGGCGAAAGGTGAAATGATTCCGGCCTGAAGGAACAGGAAAGGCAAACGAATGAACGGTTCCTCTATCGAGGTGCTCCTCACCCCCGTATGGAATGGAACAGGGATACAAAGCATCGCCGTCCGTATCCGCGCCAATATACTCGCGAAGCAGGACGCGCCTTTGTTTTCCCTGTACAAACGCGTGACGAACAAGACGTTTGTCGATATCAGCGACACGATGGAGATACGCGACGAAAACGGTCCCCTGCACTACCGCATCGAAACCGAATCGCCGATGCATGCGGAACTGCACCACTACAAAGCGCAGCGGGCTACCAGCGGCGCAGTGACCGTAGCCTATGCGGCGGTTCTTGGACAAGCCGGATCGAATCCATGTTTTGATTTGGGGATTGAGCCGGGAGGCATCACCGGATCGGGAATGACCTTCTTACCGCTGTTTGCGGGCGGGCTCTACGACATAACCGTGGATTGGAATCTGTCGCAAATGCCGCAGGGTTCTCAGGGCGTGTGGACATATGGCTCCGGCAGGGCGACTGTCACCGGCCCGCCATCCATGTTGACCGAAGCGTTCTACTGCGCCGGGCATGTGAAAAGCGTGGTCAGCGATCGGTTCGCGTTCTATTGGCTTGCCGATCAGGATTATAATTTCACGGAAATCGCAGCCTGGAACCGCGAT
>DAIOVG010000244.1:0-2711 GCA_036759125.1 Candidatus Limiplasma sp. | reverse complement strand
AAGCCAAAACCCCGCAGCTTCTGCTCATGGGCAGCGGCAGCGAAGTGGAACCGCTGATGGAAGCCCAGGCCACGCTGTGGAGCAAGGGCATCGACGCGCGTGTGATCTCCATGCCGAGCATGGAGCTGTACGAGCAGCAGCCGGAAAGCTACAAAGCGGCTGTGATGCCCGCCGACGTACGCAAGCGCATCGCGATGGAAGCGGGTTCCTCCATGCCGTGGTACAAGTACATCGGCCTCGATGGCAAAGCCATTTGCATCGACCACTACGGCGCTTCCGCCCCGGCGGAGATCCTGTTCAAGGAGTTCGGCCTGACCGCCGAGCATGTGGTGGAAGCGGCGGAGAAGCTGATGAAGGGCTAACCGCATTCATTCAAACAGGCAATACGAAAACGTATTGCCTGTTTTCTTTTCCCCCCTGGTTAAACAGATAGCTGCCTGCCAGCGGTTAAAAATAACTGATCAGCAACGCGACGTTTAGAAATGTTACAATCAGGCCGATGGTCCATAACAATATCTTGGTTCCTTTGCCGTTGGCGTGACTGCCCATCACAGCCCTGGACGAGGTGAGATACACCTGCGCAAAGATGGTGATCGGGAGCTGGATGCTTAGGAGCATCTGGGAATAGATCAGCCCGTCAAACGGCGAGGAGATCAGGAAGATAATCAGCGTCGCGGGCACCATGGTGATCAGCACGCCGATGCGAGAGTGGCTGTCCTTCAGGTTGTAGGGCTCGCCGAAGATGCCCGCGAAAATGCTGCCACCCGCCATGCCCGCCGTGATGCTGGACGATAGCCCCGCAAACAGCAGCGCCACGGCGAACACCAGCCCCGCCGCGTTGCCAAGCAGCGGCTCCAGCATGACCTTGGCCTGTTCCAGGTCGTTGACTACGATGCTCTGGGAGAAAAACGCGGCCGCGGCCATCAGGATCATCGCCGAATTGATCGCCCAGCCGACGATCATGGAAAACAGCGTGTCGGTAAACTCGTACTTGAGCTGCTTTTTAATCACCGCCTCGTCCTGCAAATTCCACTGGCGGCTTTGAATAATTTCGGAATGCAAAAACAGATTGTGCGGCATCACCACCGCGCCCAGAACGCTCATCACGATGACCATCGATCCCTTGGGAAAGGCCGGGAGCACCCAGCCGGTCGCGGCCGCCGCCCAGTTGGTATCAATCAGGTATATTTCAAACAGAAACGAAAGCCCGATCAGCGACACAAACCCGATAATAATCTTCTCAATTTTCCGGTAGGAATTGGTGAACTGCAGCGCCAGCACCACCGCAAGCGTGAGCAGTGCGCCGATCCTCAGCGGCAGATGAAACAGCATATTCAGCGCGATCGCCGCGCCCAATATCTCCGCAAGCGCTGTGGAGATCGCCGCGCCGACGGCGGAGATCAGCACGATATTTCGGATCCATGGCCGCATATGCGCCGTAGCGGCTTCCGACAGGCACTTGCCTGTCACAATCCCCAAATGCGCCGCGTTATGCTGCAAAACGATGAGCATGATGGTGGAAAGCGTCACCATCCATAAAAGCGTGTACCCAAACTGCGAGCCCGCCGCGATGTTGGACGCCCAGTTTCCCGGATCGATAAACCCGACCGTAACCAATAACCCCGGGCCAACGTATTTTAGGAACGCCGCCGCCTTTTTGAAGTGCGGGCCCTTACCGAAAATCCGAATACAAACCGCCTTCTTCCGCATCGTTTGCATTGTAAAACACCTGATGAAAGTATACCACGACACGGCATAGTGCGCGCCGGATAAATATGATAAAATCAACATAGCAAATCCATTGGGAAGGGAGGCGGGCCGATGCCATCCGATACCGCAAATACCCATGCAACCGTGGGCCGTGCGATTCTGCACTGCGACTGCAACGGCTTTTTTGCCTCCGTGGAATGTCTGGATCACCCCGCATACTGGTCTGTTCCCATGGCGGTTGCCGGCGACCCCAAGGACCGCAGCGGGATCATTCTGGCCAAAAATGAGCTGGCCAAAGGCTATGGCATTGTGACAGCCGAAACCGTGTATTCCGCCAGGCGCAAATGCCCGGCACTCACCCTTGTACCGCCGCGCCACTGGCGCTATTCGGAGATTTCAAGGCAGGTCAACCAGATTTATCTGCAATATACCGATCAGGTGGAGCCCTTCAGCATCGACGAGTCATTTTTGGATATCACCGGCTCGCTTTCGTATTTCCGCGCCTCGGCACGCGAGCTGGCCGACCGCATTCGCGAGCAGGTCAAGCGGGAGATCGGAATTACCATCTCCGTTGGCGTGAGCTTCAACAAAACCTTTGCAAAGATTGCATCCGACATGAAAAAGCCAAACGCCACCACCGAAATCACCCGCGACAACTACCGGGATACGCTGTGGATGCTGCCCATCCGCGATATGCTGTTTGTCGGGCGGGCCAGTGTGGAGCTCCTGCAAAGCCACGGCATTGAAACCATCGGCGATCTGGCCCGTATGCCCAAAGAAGCGGCCGCTGCGCTGCTGGGCAAAAACGGCGAAGGGCTTTGGAACAACTGCAACGGCCTGGACGACACACCCGTGCGCCGCTTTGATGAGCGCGAGACCGTGAAATCCGTCGGCAACGGCATGACCTTCCGGCGTGATCTGTGCAACGAGGGCGAGATCATGCAGGGCGTCATCGCCCTGTCCGGCGTGGTGGCCTCGCGCCTGCGCGAGATCAAAATGAA
>DAIOVG010000243.1:0-2728 GCA_036759125.1 Candidatus Limiplasma sp. | reverse complement strand
GTATCCGGCAGCCAGAAGCAGTCCGACGTATAGCCGAAGTGCTCGCGCGTGAACCGCTGCCCCCACAGGAACTGGCGGATCATGTACTCCCCGCCGGTCAGGTTGCAGTCGCACTCCACCCAAACGCCGCCGTTTGGCTCCCAGCGTCCCTCGCGCACAGCCTGGGCAATGCGCCGGAACAGCCCCGGATATTCGCGGCGGATGATATCGGCATGGTAGGCGGACGACTGGATGAAGCGGTATTCATCGTACTGCTCCATCAGGTTGAGCTGGTTGGCAAAGGTGCGGGCGCATTTTTTCTCGGTCTCGGCAATCGGCCACAGCCAGGCCGTGTCCATATGGCTGTGCCCGGTCAGGCCGACAAACGCCGTGGTACCGGCGTTGCGCTTTTCAAGCTGATCAAGGAGCAGCGGGTGCGCGTCCCGCAGGGCGGCGCGGAAGTCCGCGTCGGAGCACGACGCCGGATCGTACAGGAGCCTCCGGTGCGCCTCGCAAAGCGCGTTATCCACCTCGGCGCGGCGGAAATCGGTCTCCGGCAGCACATCGGTGAGCTCCAGAAGCGTTTGCAGGTCATACTGGAACGCCGCAAATTCCTCATCCCGCGTGCAAACGTCCATCGGCCCGATGGGATAGGTATAATCCTTGAAGCTCTCCTGGGCAAAGGGCATGGTGCCGGGCATATCGTGGAAGGCGTAGCACTCCAGCACGAGCTCCAGCGTTTCGCCCGCCCTGGCGCAGGTGGTAATGCAGCCGGTGAAATGGAGCCCCACCATGTTGGGCGGCTCCTCCGGTGTGAAAATGCCGTGCGGCTCGCCGTTCAGCCAGAGCATGGCTTCGTAGTATTTGGTTTTGGGCCACAGGTACAGCGCCCGGCCGTCCAAAGCCTCCGGCACGGTGAACGTGCCCTTGAACCAGCCGTACGCGCCTTCGCCGCCCCAGCGCATATCCTCAGGCATCGGGCCAAACTGCGCATCCTCCGGCATCCTGTGCTGCCGCCCCGTTTGGCAAAAGCGTGTTTCCACCGTCCCGATGGGTTGATACTGGCGCGAATCCAGGGTTTTTACAAAGCGCCGGAGCTTATCTTTGGTCTGGGCAATGCCCTGCTTGGTCTGCATGATGGTCTCCTCCCGCATATGCTGTTTTCCGTATTTTCATTCTAACAGGGTGGGGTAGCGGGCAAAAGACAACTTATTGATGATCGAAAACAGTTTCTTGTCAAAGCCCGGTTTTCTGCCTGAACCTATGCTATACTCAAGCCACATTGAATTGGATAGCCCTGTGATATTTTGCTGACGATACAGGCGAAACGGAGGTCGCGAGTATGAATCATATCCTGTTTTCCGGCCCGTTGGGCGGCCTTGCGGTACGGCGCGAGGCACAGTCTTTTTCCGTATGTGCCGAGAACCCCACCGGCGAAAAGGGCAAAGGCGGTAGGGCGGAGCTCCAGGGCGGCGTCTCCGGCAATGCCGCGCGGGACCTGGGGCGCGGCTGGAAGGTCAACCCCTATGTGCGCATCCCCGCCAAGGAAACCGTAACCCTCATGGACGTAACCGGCGAGGGCAGCATCGACCAGATCTGGCTCACCGTCAGCCGCCCGTGGCGCAACGGCATCCTCCGCTTTTACTGGGACGACGCCGATACCCCCGCCGTGGAATGCCCCGTGGGCGATTTCTTTTGCAGCGGCTGGAACGAGTACACGCCCGTGCGCTCGCTGCCTGTGTGCGTCAACCCGCATAACGGCTTTAACTGCTATTGGACGATGCCGTTTCACAAGCGCGCGCGCGTGACCTTTGAAAACTGCAGCGAGGAACGCTGCATCCTCTACTACCAGATCAATTACTCCCTGTACGCCCTGCCGCCCGAGGCCCTGTACTTCTGCGCGCAGTTCCGCCGCACAAATCCCCTGCCTTACAAGGAAGTATACACCATTTTGGATCATGTTGAGGGCAAGGGGCATTTCGCGGGCACCTATATGGCCTGGGGCGTGAACAATTGCGGCTGGTGGGGCGAGGGCGAGATCAAGTTCTTTATCGACGGCGACGCGGAATATCCCACCATCTGCGGTACGGGCACGGAGGATTATTTCGGAGGCGCGTACAACTTCGAAAACACCAAAACCCACGAGTACGAGGAGTATTCCACGCCGTATTCCGGGCTGTGCCAGGTCGTCCGCCCGGACGGGCTGTACCAATCCCAGACACGGTTTGGGCTGTACCGCTTCCACCTCACCGATCCGGTGTGCTTTGCCAGGGATCTTCGCGTGACCATCCAGGCGCTGGGCTGGCGCTCCGGCGGCCGCTACCTGCCCCTGCAGGACGATATCGCCTCCGTGGCCTTCTGGTATCAGGATACCCCCGCGCCCAAGCTGCCGCCCCTGCCTTCGATTGACGCGATGGAAATTGTTTAGAACCCAACACAGTAAGGAGCCTTCACCATGCGAGACAGACTGGAAATCTTGAAGAAGCAAACGGAAAACCAATACTGGGCCGAGCGCATCCTAAACGAGCTCAGCTACCTTTTAAATCTGGTCGGGGAGACCGAAGCGCTGAGGGCATCGCTCAAGCGGCTGGAGGACGCATACGCCGCGTCCGGCGCGATCACCAAACAGACGGTGCTGGCGGAGGAGGAAGCGCTTGCCGTTTACGGCCGGCAGGCCAAGAGCCTCACGCTGACCTGCGCGGCGCACGCGCATATCGACATGAACTGGATGTGGTCCATGCCCGAAACC
>DAIOVG010000242.1:0-2736 GCA_036759125.1 Candidatus Limiplasma sp. | reverse complement strand
GGTGCGGGGCCGCAGGTGCGCGATGGTGCGCAGGTACTCAAAGCTGTGGCGCTTCTTTTGCAGCGGATACGTGGGATCGCAAAGCCCGACCACTTCCACGGCTGTGGCCTTCAGCTCAAAGGGCTGCTGCATGCCGGGGGTCATCACCAGCGTGCCGGTGGCGCGGATGGCGCTGCCCAGCGTGATCTTCAGCGCCTGGGCGAAATCCTCGGTTTTGCCGTCCTCCAGCACAAGCTGCAAATTTTTGAAGCTCGTACCGTCGTTAAGCTCAATAAAGCCGAACGCCTTGGAGTCGCGCACGGTGCGCACCCAGCCAGCAATCGAAAACGCGGCGATATCCGCGCCGGGCGTATTCTGGTATAGATCGGCAATGGAACGTGTCATACTGTTTCCTCCAGCATTTGTTTGGCGAGCAGCGCCGCGCCGATAAACCCGGCGTTCGCGCCCAGCGTGGCAATCTTAATCTCGGCATAGGGAACTTCGGGGAAGGCAAGGTAGCCCTTGATGCGGCTCTGAATGGCGTTGAGCAAAAACGGCCCGTCCTTGGACAGCCCACCGCCGATGACGATGACCTGCGGATCCAAAAGGCAGATGATGGACGACAGCGCCAGGCATAGGTAGTGGATATACCGGTCAAATACTGCGACCGCCGTTTCGTCGCCTGCCATGGCGCAGGCGAAGATGTTCTTGCCGTTGAGTTTTTCCAGATTGTTGTCGCTCACCGACCACAGGGTGCTTTCGTGGTGCTCGATCGCCGCTTCCTTGGCCAGGCGGATCAGCGCGGTGGCGCTGCAATAACGCTCCACACAGCCCCTGCGCCCGCAGGTGCAGGGCTCGCCGTCGATCTGCATGATAATATGCCCGATCTCGCCGCCTGCGCTGTGGTGCCCGCTCCACGGCCTGCCGTTGATGATCAGCCCGCCGCCTACGCCTGTGCCCAGCGTGATAAAGACGCTCGAGCCCGTATCCGCGCTCACCCCGCAAATGCTTTCGGCAAAGCCGGCCAGGTTGGCGTCGTTATCGATAACGATGGGTTTTGGGATATGCTTTTGCATTTCCTCGCGCAGGGGGATATTCCACCACTGCATGTTAACGCAGCGCATCACGACTCCGGTGATATTGCTGGCCACACCGGGCACGCCCACGCCGACCGCCGCTACGTCGTCCAGTGTATATCCGATCTGCGATAAAAGCTTCAAAGCGTAGTCCGCCATATTGCCGATCATATCCTGATAGCTTCCGCCAACACCCGTGGGCGTTTTGCCCTGCGCCAGGATATTGGCATCCTCGTCCAAAAGGCCGATTTTTACATCGGTACCGCCGATATCAATCCCGATATAAACCATAGGTGTCCTCCGTTATTCTCCGTTGTTTTCCGCGCTGTGGAGCATCAGGTCGCTCAGGCGGCGATCCAGCTCGCTTGCCGCGCTGTAGCCCAGCCGTTTCAGGCTCAGGTTGCGGGCCGCGACCTCGATAATGATGGCCAGGTTGCGCCCGGGGCGCACCGGCATCACCTGATAGGGCACGTTCACATTCATGATGCTGATGGTTTCTTCCGTCAGGCCCAGCCTGTCGTATTCCTTTTCCTGATCCCACTTTTCCAAATGGATCACCAGATCGATGGACTTGGACAGGGTAATCGCGCCGACGCCGTACATCGCGCGGATGTCGATGATACCGATTCCGCGGATTTCCATGAAATGGCGGATGGTTTCGGGCGATTCGCCGATGAGCCTGTCATCAGCCACGCGGCAGATATCCACCACGTCGTCGGCGCACAGCTGGTGTCCGCGCTTGACAAGCTCCAGCGCGGCTTCGCTCTTGCCCACGCCGCTTTCGCCTGTGATCATCACGCCGACGCCGAACACGTCCACCAGCACGCCGTGGCGTGTTTCATGGGGCGCGAGCTGGCGGCTGAAATAGGTGATGGCCTGCAGGGTAAACACCGTGGTTTTCTTCTGCGATTGCAGAATGGGAATATTGTTCTCCTTCGCCAATTCCAAAAGCTCCGCAGGCGGTGTCATGCCCCAGCAGATGACGATGGCCGGGATGGGGTAGTGCATGAAGGGCTTCAAAATAGAAAGGCGCTTTTGGATGGTGCACGATTCCAGATAGTTCATCTCCGCCTTGCCGATTACCTGCAGGCGCTCGTGCGAAAAGTACTCGTAAAACCCGAAAAACTGCATACCGGGCCGGTTCAAATCCGGCAGGGTGATATCCATCTCATCCTTGGTGGAATGGTGCAGCACCTTCAAATCCAGCGCCTTGGTGAAATCCGCGATCTTAATCATACGTTCACGCTCCCTGTTGCAAAGGCAAGAATATGATCCTCTATGAAATGCGCCAGGCCATCCTGGGCGTTGGGTTTCTCGGTCACATAGCGCGCGGCCCGGAGTACCTCCGGGCGGGCGTTTGCCATTGCCACGCTGTTTTTGGTAAACGCAAGCATGGACAGGTCGTTCAGGCTATCGCCGAATACCATGGTGCGCTCAGGCGAAAACCCAAGCAGCTCGCTCAGCTTCTGCAGCGCCGAGCCTTTGGAAACGCCCTTTGGCTGCGCTTCCAGAAAGTAGGGCTTGCTGATGGTGAATTCCACATCGGGAAACGCTGCCTGAATCACGGGATACATCGCTTCCACGGCCTGCGGATCGCTGACGCTTAACACTTTGGGCGTCGCAAAATCCAGGAACGCCATCAGGTCGCCGATGGCCTTGCCCTGCATGCCGGTCTGGCGGG
>DAIOVG010000241.1:0-2760 GCA_036759125.1 Candidatus Limiplasma sp. | reverse complement strand
CAATGGAAGCGGGATGAAAAAGCGTACCAGCGCAAACGCAATCGGTATCAGGCTTACTTCTCCTTGGACAGAAACAGCGGAATGGAGCGTGATGTGCTGTTTGTTTCGATAACGCCGGATGAGCACTACGAGCGCAGGCTTACGTACAAGCAGCTGTACAGGGCGTTGTCCTCTCTGCCGGATAAGCAGGCCAAACGCATTACCGCACACTATGTGCTGGGTATCAGCCAGGCCGATATTGCCCGAGCCGAGGGGGTTAGCCGGAATGTCGTTTCGGCCTCCATTCGCCGGGGATTGAGAAAGTTGGCGGAAATTTTGAAAAATATCTGAAAGAGGGGTTACAAAGGGATCATTTTTGTCACAGGGTTATGAGAAGTACTTTTTGTATCTCTCGAAAATTTGAAACTTGACAATCGAATATACGGTGTTACAGGCACAACCCCCGTGCGGTGGAGCGGCAAACAGGGCGGCGCGACGACGGCATCGCCAGAGCGATCCACGCATCCTGTTGACCCTGCCGTGGCAGGCAGGGCGCGACGAAACCGCACGGGCATAATGATACTTCTTCACGGCCTCCCACAGACTGGAGGGGGAGCCCCTGCGGTATGCGCTAGCTTTGGCAAGCGGCGGTACAGGCAGGGCTATGTTGCGGATACGCCGTCCGCAGCCTGTAACATCCCCGGTTTCTTCGGAAACCTGCCGGGGCGCGTGGCAAATACGGCAATATTCTTTTTATGTTTTCATTTGGAATAAA
Organism: Candidatus Limiplasma sp.; assembly: GCA_036759125.1. Taxonomy (GTDB): domain Bacteria; phylum Bacillota; class Clostridia; order Christensenellales; family Aristaeellaceae; genus CAXXOK01. Next base: position 2,006 of record DAIOVG010000241.1, on the reverse strand, counting down.
TTCATTCCATATCAGCGTGTGAACAATAGACTCGTCGCAACATTGATGGATTGTATAGGCTCCCCTATAATACAGGTGCATTGTATGACGCTTGATGCGCTCCCATCGGTCCGGTTGCGAGGAAAGGAGGTTCTATGATCGGACAGGTGGACGCTGCTGCCGCAGCCGGAAAAAGAACGTATTCCGTGGAGGAAGTACGCGCAATCCTCGGGATCAGCAGAAGAAAGGCGTATGAGCTTTGCAATTCCAATTCCTTTAAGGTGTTACGGATTGGAAGGACACTGCGCGTTTCTAAAGCCTCTTTCGATTTCTGGCTGGATCATTACGACGCATAGGAGGCTGAAACAATGGCATCAATCGTCAAAAGAGGAAAAGTCTATGCCCTGGTCTACTACGAGGGCGAGGGCACAAACAGACATCAGGTATGGGAATCCGGACTGAGCTACACCGCGGCAAAAGCCCGCAAGGCACAGCTTGAGTACGAGATTTCCGAAAACACCCATATTGACCGTAACAATCTCACCGTCAGCGAGTTCCTGTATGAGTTTGTTGACAAATACGGTGAGAAAAGATGGGTGGCTTCCACCTACGACGGCAATGTGGGTTTGCTCGAAAACTACGTTCATCCCTATATGGGCGACAAGCCGCTGCGCAATATCCGCACCAAGACGGTGGATGATTACTACCACTTCCTGCTGCATTCGGCAGAACCCGCCGCCAGCATGAACCGCATGGATCGTTCAAAAATCAGTCCGTCGATCATCCACGACATTCACAAGGTGCTCCGCTGTGCCTTCAATCAGGCGGTCAAATGGGAGTACATCGCCAAAAACCCGTTTCTCAACGCAACGCTTCCAGAACACAAGGAGAAGAAGCGCAACGCGCTCACGCCGGAGCAGTTCCACAAGGTATTGGAATTCACCGACCGCCCCGACATCTACGATTACTACCTGATGCACTGCGCTATGCAGCTATCCTTCGCCTGCTGTATGCGTGGCGGAGAGGTGGGCGGCACACAATGGGAACGCTTCGATGTGGATAATCAAATGCTGTACATAGACCGCGTGATTGATCGTGTGGACAAGGCCCTGCTGGAAAAGCTGCCGAAGATGGATGTCAAGTTCCGCTTTCCGAACCTGTTCCCCGGTACGCGGACGGTCATCGTCCTCAAACAGCCCAAGACCGAGGGCAGCATACGCAATGTCTATCTGCCCGATACCGTCACACAGAAGCTGCAAACCCTGCGCCGGATGCAGGAAAGGTTGAAGGAGGAACTTGGCACTGACGGGTACATGGATTATGGACTGATGATCTGTCAGGCCAACGGACGACCCATCATGACGGAGCATTTGAACCAACGTTTCAAAGACGTTCTCGCCGCTATGAACGACCCGGATGTTCCCACGGAAGGCATCGTCTTTCACAGCATCCGTCACACCAGCGCAGGCCTCAAGCTGAAGCTCTCCAAAGGTGACGTGAAGGCGGTACAGGGCGACGGCGGCTGGAATACGCCCGATATGGTCACGAAGCGATATGCGCATATTCTGGACGAGGATCGCAAGAACCTCGCCTCGGAAATGGAAGCGAGTTTCTATCGGGAGGGCGGCATGAGCACAAACCCGGCGCCTGTCCGTAATCCTGCTTCTGCGCAGGCAGCACCGCCCATCGTCGATGTCAACGCGCTGGCGGCGCTTCTGGCCAAGGACACATCCTTGCTCGCCAAAGTTCTCCAGTCCGTCCAGTTTGCTAATAATTCTTAAGTTTATTAGCAGATTCAAAGCGGGAGAAAAACATCGTATTAGCAAATATCCCTCAAAGACGACCGAAATTGCCCCGAACCTACACGGCTTATTAGCAGATTTTCTGCTAATAAATAAAATACGAGAATGCCCGCCTTTATTAGCAAACTGCTAATACGCGAAAATGAGGCCATTTTATTAGCAGATTTGAAGAGAAGGTGAGAAAAGACGAAAAACCGGAAACCGTTGATTTATAACGGTTTCCGG
>DAIOVG010000240.1:0-2783 GCA_036759125.1 Candidatus Limiplasma sp. | reverse complement strand
GCGGCGTCGCTGTAGGAATCGAGCATGCTGGAATTAGCCAGTAGCAGGCACTCCAGAATGGCGATCATCGCCGCGCCCAGGCACACCAGAATATGCGTGCGCATACCCGCGGGCCGGTTTTTATATTCCCGTTCGATGCCGATAGCGCCGCCCACGATAATGGCCGCTACCATGCGCACGGCAATTTCCGTCCAGGACATGCCCTGATTGAAGATCCAGTCGATCGATAACGTTGATAACATCTGTGTTCACTCTTTTCCTATTTACCGGAAAGCCGCCGGTGTTTGCAAGGTTGCCTCAACCTGTCCGTATCACGCGGACAGGTTAATAAGGCCCGGGATGTACCGTTTGTCTTTTTTCATTTTATGATTGGCCCTTACGATGCCCTGTGCGCGGCACAAGGGCTCATGCAGGCGTGTACAATATTCTTCGGCAGGCACCCGGGAATGACTCGGAAGTTATCCCCGTTCCTGCCACAGCGGTTTGGCTTGGAAATCAGGTATTGATCTGCAGCTGCTCCTGCAGGGAGCCCTCGTCGTCAAACACCAGAAAATCCACCGGCGTCAGGTAAACCGTATCGCCTGTCTGGAACTCGTTGTACGTCCAGGCGTCGGCAATCACCCTGACCGTGGTTTGCCCCACCCGTACCCGCACATCGTTTACATCGCCCAGATAATAGCTCTGCTCCATGGTGCCCTTGAGCGCGCCGGGCGTTTCCTCCTTGGCGATGCGGATACGTTCCGGCCGGATGGCCGCTTCCACATTCCCCGTTTTGGGGCCGTCGTAGGGCAGCGTCTGGCCTTCCATCTCCGCAAAGCGGATCATGCCGTTTTCCGTGGTGCCCTTGAAGAACTGCACCTTGCCCAGAAAGTCGGCTACGAACTGGTTTACAGGCCGGTTGTAGATTTCCTCCGGCGTGCCGCTTTGCTGCACCACGCCGCGGTTGATCAGGAAAATGCGGTCGCTCATGGCCATAGCTTCGGTTTGGTCGTGCGTGACATACACCACGGTAATGTTTAAGTTTCGCTGGATTTCCTTGATTTCAAAGCGCATGGATTCACGCAGCTTGGCATCGAGGTTGGACAGCGGCTCGTCCAGCAGCAACAGCCCCGGCGCCGCGACCAGCGCGCGGGCCAGCGCCACGCGCTGCTGCTGGCCGCCGGACAGCTGGTTTGGGAACCGTTCGCTGTATTGGTTCAGGTGAACGATGGACAGCACCCGATCCACTTCCTCGGCGATTTTCGCCTTGGGAATGCGTTTAATGCTCAGGGGGTAAGCCACGTTGTTGAACACGTTCATATGCGGCCACACGGCGTAGCTTTGGAACACCATACCCACGTTGCGCTTTTCCGGCGGCACAAAGGCGCGGTTTGAGGAAACCAGCGTATCGTCGATATACAGCTCCCCCTCCGTGGGATGCTCAAACCCCGCTATGATGCGGAGCATGGTGGTTTTGCCGCAGCCGGAGGGGCCCAGAAGGGTAACAAACTCCCCGTGGTCGAAGGTTTCGTTAAACTCCTTAAGTACCACGTTTTCCCCAAAGGCTTTTGTAATATGATTGATCCTGACGGTGGACATGCGGTTCATCCTTTCATCAAATGGAGAATTCACCCTTGGTAAGGCGATGGAGCAATGCGTTGAGGAACACCACGACCATCAGTATGCCAAAGGCCATGGCACTGGCCTGCGGCTGGCTGGTATAGGTCCAGTATTCATAGAGCTGGAAGCCAATGGTTTTGGTGGTGTTGGAATACAAAAGCGTCGTCATGGACAGCTCGTAGAAGCTGGGAATGAAGATCAAAAACCAGCCGGCGGCGATGGACGGGAAAATCAGCGGGCCGGTGATCTTGTACATGGTGCGCAGCCAGCTTGCGCCGGATACCTGCGAGCTTTCCTCCAGCGATACATGGATCTGCGACATGGCGGATACCACCGTGCGCATGCCCATCATCAGATATTTGATCATATAGGCCACGATCATGATATAGGCGGTGTTGTAGATGTTCACGCCGAAGGTGCCCTTCATGGTCATGATCAGGCCCAGGGCGATAACCACCGACGGCGTGCCGGAACCCAGCGCGATCATAAAGTCCGGAATCTTGCGGCCGGTTACGCGGGTACGCTGCAGCAGATAGCTCATCACGCAGCTTACGATAATGCCGATGGTTGCCGTGCTTACGGCAAAGACCAGCGAATTGCGCAGGCATTCCAGCGTTTCCTTGCGGGAGAAAATCTCCGTCCACTGGCTGGTGGTAAAGTTGCCGGCCTCCCAAACCGTTTTGCCCACATCCACCTTAAAGGACGTAAACAGGATGGTCATAAAGGGCAGCAGGATCATGATGACGGCAAACAGCCCCACCAGCACGGTCAGGGGAATGCGCCATTTGTTCAGCTCCACAATGTTGGGCCGCGTGGACTTGCCCGACACCGTGATGTACTGCCGTTTGGAGACCACAAAATCGGAAACGTACAATATCATAATGGCCAGCAGCATCAAAAACACCGCCATGCCGGTGGCGTCGTTGATGCCCTGTGTGCCCAGGCCGTAATACTCGATAATGCGGGTGGTAACGGTGTGTATCTTGCCCGGTGCGCCGATGATGGAGGGAATGCCGTAGGCGCTGGCCGCGCAGATGAAAACCAGCAGCGCGCCGGCAATCAGCGACGGCGTCATCATGGGGAAGGTGATTTTCAGCACCGTTTTCACCGGCGACGCGCCGGAGATGCGGGAAGCCTCCTCCAGCGAAGGGTCCATCTTCTCCATGGCACGGGAGATAGTGATA
>DAIOVG010000239.1:0-2795 GCA_036759125.1 Candidatus Limiplasma sp. | reverse complement strand
ATAATCGGCGCAATAGGAAATGAAGTAATAAGGCAGGGTATTCAGATTTCGCGCTTTACCCCACCTAACAAACTTCTCCGCGAGTTTCCGGCCTCTGTTGTAATCAACGCCCTCCGCCTTTCCACGCGATTGCAGCAGGCAGTATTTGCACGCGCAATTACAGGGAACATATAAATTTTGAATTCCAATTGAAACCGTTTCCACCGCTTGCCTCTCCCTGTAATTCGCTGAGTGTTTCATTGGATTGATCGCTTTCATTATACAGCATACGGCTTTTTTACAGAAGACTATAAACGCAGGGCTATTTCCACAAACAAGAAACCGCGCAGCGCGCGGCTCAGCTTGCTGAAAAAGCCCCGTTTTCTTTGTCACCTGCGCGACGGCGCGGGCATCACGTACGTCCGTGTACGCTCAAACCCGCGCCGCGCTTGGTTTCGCGAAACCGAAGCTTTTTGAACAAGCTGTCATCCCGTTGCCAAACATGGTTTGTCAACGGTCTGAACCGCGCAGCGCGCGGCTTCCCAAGGAATTTTTTTGCTTACTTTTCTTTATTTCTAAAAGAAAAGTAAGGGCGCCGCCCCTATGCGTTCCCCTCGTCCTTCGTTTCGGGTTCCTTTTCCCTATCCAAAGCAGCCAGTACTCCCGGCAATACGAACACGATCAGCAGGATGGCTGCGGCACCGCCCTTGGAGATGGTGAAGAGGATCTCGGCGATGGAGGGTTCGGCCTTGATGAGCACAAAGCCGATACCGGCGGTCACGGTGACGAGCACGAGGCCGGAGGTGAGGATGGTATGGATGGAATTGCGCAGCGCGAGGATGACGGATGTCTTTTTGTCGCGCGTTTCGCGCAGCTTGCGGTAGTAATCGGCGTAAAGAATGCCGTAGTCCACCATCGCGCCCAGCAGCAGGCACTGCACGATCAAAAGCGGCAGGTAATACATGCTCACGCCCTGCAGGTAGCTGGTGCCCATGGTGATCCACACCGCGCACTGGATGATCAGCGTCAGTATCAGCGGCACGGTGAGCTTTTTAAATACGATGGCGACGATCAGGAAGATCGCGACCACGGTCAAAATCGTAATCCGGTTCATCTCGGCGGGGAAGGTTTCGTTCATCTCATAAGCGATGGCCGAATTCCCGACCAACAGGTAATCAACGCCCGCCTGGTCAAGCGTGGCCTGGATGGTATCGATCAGCGCGAAGGTCTCGTCGCCCTCCTCGGGCATGGTGGTATTGATCACCGCGCGGGAGTGCGCTTCGCCCACGAACGCGTCCGCCGCCGCCGTGAGCTGCGCCAGGTCATCCTCGGAGAAATACGACGAATACAGCGGATTTGACGCGACCGTGGTCTGGATATAGGAAAGCAGATCGGCAAGCGGCACGCTGTCCGCGCCGTACATGGTGAACAGCTGCTTTGCCATCAGGGCATTGATGTCTGCCAGCTGCGCAAACTCCGCCGCCGTGTATTCCTTCTGCATGGTCGTTGAATAGGAGTCGACGCCGTCGATCCGCTCGTCCGCCAGCAGCGCCTCAAGCTCCGGCGCGATCGCGGCTTCGTCCTCGTTGTCGTAGATTACGACAATGGGATTTGACACGGCGAAATGCTTGTTCACCTCGTAGTAATCCGCCATCGAATAGGTGATGTTCACGTTATTGCGCAGGAAGAAACTGCCGACAAGCAGCAGCACGAACACCGCCAGGATCACGTAGCGCCCCTTGTGTTCAAACGCGCCCACTTTCGTCATCTTTGGCAGGAACGCCTTTTTCAGCGTTTTGTCAAGCGCTTCATCAAAAATCAGCACCAGCGCGGGCAGCACGGTGAGGATGCAGATCAGGCTTAAGAGCACGCCCTTGGCCAGCACCAGCCCCAGGTCCATGCCGATGGTAAAGCTCATCAGCGTCAGCGCGAGCATGCCGGCGATGGTGGTGATGGAGCTTCCCGATATCGCGGTCACGCCCTTGTGCAGCGCGCGCCGCATGGCCTGGTACTTGGTGCCGCCCTTTTCCTTCTCCTGGCGGTAGCGGGAAAGCAGCATGATGGAATAGTCGATCGACAGGCACACCTGCAATATGGCCGCGATGGAATACGTGATTTCCGACACGCTCCCGAAGATGATGTTGGTGCCCATGTTGATGAGGATCGCGATGCCGATGGTAACCAGGAATAAAAACGGTTCCAGCCACGACGAGCACATGATAAACAGGATGAGCATCAACAGCGCGCCCGCGACGATCAGCAGGGTGAATATAGCGTCAATAATGGTATTGCCCGCCGCGTCGCCCGCAACGTAGAAGGTATCGTCTTCGTACAGGTCTGTAACGCTTGATACGATCGCCTTCGCCTCGTCGGAGGACGCCGCGGCTTCCACGGTGATCTCGTACAGCGTATAATCGCCGTTGTTGTATTGCCCGCTGTCGTCGTAATCCACAAGCATTACGCCGTCCACGGCCTGTATTTCTTCCGCCACGGCCTGCTTGCGCTCGTCGGCCAGGCCCTCAAACATCAGGGTAAACGTGCTGGCCGGGGAAAACTCTTCGTTAATGATGGCAACGCCCTGCTTGGCGGGCGAGCTTTCCGGCAGATACTCCGTCATATCCGAGTTGACGTTCACCTGAAACATCAGCACGACGCTGGCAACCGCCAGCAGCGTGAATAAAATCAGAATAAGCTTATGGCTTTTTACAATGTGGTATGCGATGCTTTTCATGCGGTATACGGTCTCCTTTGGTTCTTATATCCGGACACATGGTTGACAAACTGTGTCAGTATCATCATAATAACCATGTGTGGAG
>DAIOVG010000238.1:0-2798 GCA_036759125.1 Candidatus Limiplasma sp. | reverse complement strand
CCAGCGCGTCGATGATTTCCTGGGGCATTTCAAACCCGTCCTGGCTCCATGCGCCCGCGCTCGTCGCGAAGCCTTCAAACGCCGTCGCGTTCGTCAGCCAGCCGAGGTTGGAAAGGTCGGTGCCGGTTTCGCGCGCAACAAACATGGCGGACGTATCCACGGTCAGCAGGTTACCCTCCGCGTCATAGAAACATACGTTGTCGATGTACATGGATACGGGGGTGCCGCCGGTCTTGGTGGCATAGTTGTCCACCTCTTTGGAGACGACAATGTAATTGCCGGCGCCGGCGATGAAGGCTTCGTCGTCTTCCGCGTCCATGACCATTTTCGCCGTGTTGGGGTTCCTGGAGGCCAGATAGACCGACCACTCGTCATACGTATCTTCGTTGTCTTCGCCGTAATACTTGTAGATACGGCCGGAACAGGCGTAGAATTTATCATCCGCGCCGTTGTCAATGCCGATATCCATCGTAACCGATGCAAGCTTGGCGACGTCGTCGCCCAGCAGCGCCGAGATCTCAAAGATCACATAGGGCGTTTTGCTTTGCACTTCGACCTTCAAAGCCTTGGAGCCGTTATAGTCCACGAGCGACAATACCGATGCGTCGGCGTTGCCCGCGGACATATCCATCCCCACAAAGCCGTAAAGGCCGTCCTCAAAGTCGATGCTGGACGCGGACCCGTCGGCGGCATAGGCTATCCCGCCAACCAAGCCCAGGGTGAGTGCTACACAGAGCAGTAGTACCGTAAGCTTTTTGTACATAATGGGTTTCCCTCCTTATTTTTTGTGGGAATCTCCTATTCAATCCCGCGTACGCTGGCGATCCAATTTCCGCCATCTTGGGCTTGTAGAAACCTTGACGTAGCGCTGCTACTACTTTTTGCGGCCTCGCCCGTCGCTTCGCTTGCGCGAGGCTACGCGCTTCATTTGCTCCGCAAATTTCGGGCGCTAGTCGGCCTTGCGGCCTCCCTTTCGGTTTTCGCAAACCCAATCTGACAAAAATTCCATTCGCCAGCCTGCACGTTCTTGAATCATCGTTTCCCTTAGGTTTCACTGCCGGGTCCGGGTATTAACATTCAATCGTCGGTCAGTCATTGTTTATCGGTCATACAGTATCTCGAGTATCCTATGTCCGTCGTCTTTAACCAGTGTCTTTTCGTCCCCCGTTCTTTGCCTTCGCCCTTGTTACCCAAAAGGTAAGCGGGGATGAAGGGACGCGCGCGCTGGCGAATCGGATTTTTGTCAGATCGGGTTTGCGGGGACGGAAGGGAGGGCGGAGCCCGACTAGCCACCGAAGTTTCCGAAGGAAACGAATGGCGTAGCCTCGCGCAAGCGAAGCGAGGGGCGAGGCCGCATAAGGAGTAGCAGCGCTACTTCGAGAACCCGGAAAGCCTAAGCTGGCGGAAAGCAGGTCGCCAGCGTGTGTGGAACTTCGTCCACGCTTGCCTAACTCAGCCTACGATTCCGCTGCGCTCGACGCTTTCGACGAATTTCTTCTGCAGCAGCAGGTAGAGGATGACCATGGGGAGCATGAGAAGCACGATGCCCGCGCTGACGTAAAGCTGCTGGATCGAAGGGTCCATCACCTTGTCCAGCGTCTTGATGTTGACCTGCAGGGAGGCTATGCGTTTGGACAAAAGTACGTCGCCAGAGATGAGAAACAGCCGTCCGAAGAACGTATCGTTGTACTGCCACACCAGCGAGAACACCGATACCGTGATCACCGCCGGCATGGCGTTAAGCAGCATGATGCGGAAATATGTGTACCAGGTGCCCGCGCCGTCCACGAACGCGGCTTCCTCGATCTCCCGGGGCAGGCCGCGGAAGAATTGGTTGAAGATGTAGATGAACAGCCCGCTCCTCAGCCCGCAGCCAAGCCCCGTCATGATATACACGGGCCAGGTCGTGCCCATCAGGTTGATGGGCTCCCCGGCGATCAGCGTCACCAGCCCCAGCGGGTCGAAGTTGCGGAAGGTGACGTACAGCGGCAGCATGACGGTATAGGTGGGGATGACGATCATCACCACCACACAGGCGAACAGCAGCTTTTTGAGCGGGAATTTAAACCGCGCGAAGCCGTACCCCGCCATGGAACAGACCAAAAGCTGGATGAGCGTCAGCGAAACGGAAAACAGCATCGTGCGTCCGAGCGTGGGCAGGTATTTCAGATGCACGATCGCGCGCTCGTAACGTTCCAGCGTCGGCGACATGGGAATGGTGAACACCATGGGGCTGTAGGCGTCGGAATTGGAGAAAAAGGAGCTGGTCACAAGCCCGATCACCGGGGCGAGGATCACGTAACTGATGCCCAGGATGATGATGAAGCGAAAGAGGCTGAGCGCCTTTTCCTTCAGGCCCTTCTTCACGCCGCTTTTCACGTCGTCATACACCGGGCTTTGTCTGGCTTGCAGCCATTTACTGCGCAGTTTTTCCATGCTCTTCCTCCTTTCGCCTAATCGTAATAGAACGTTCTTTTTTGAATAGCTCTGACAACAATCACCAGCAGCAGGCAGACCAGCAGCGTGGACACGAGGCTGAAGACGCTGGACAACCCGTAGTTGTAATCGGTAAACGCCGTTTCATACGCCAGGTCCACCACCGGACTTTTGGCAAACGCGTCCACCACGGTGTAGACCACGTTGGTAATGATGTGGGGCATGACCATCGGGAAGGTGATCTTCCAGAAGGTCTCATACCCGGTCGCGCCCTCCATGCGGGAAACCTCGTAAAGCGCGGGCGGGATGGACTGCAGCGCCGCGATGAAGATGATGATCTGCACGCCCGAGGCCGTGATGAT
>DAIOVG010000237.1:0-2902 GCA_036759125.1 Candidatus Limiplasma sp. | reverse complement strand
CGCTGGCAGCGGGCGTTTTCATGGTGCGAGGATTTCAAGGAGTATTTCGCGGTCAAAGCGCTGCCCACTCCAGCCATTCTGCGCATTTTGAAGGAAGAGGGCTGCGGTTTGGATTGCGCCAGTGAAACGGAGCTGATGCTGGCCCGTGCCTGCGGATTTCGAGGCGAGGAGATCATGTTCTCCGCTAACGTCGTGCCTCCGCGCGAGTTTGCCCTGGCCCGGGAGCTGGACGCCTATATCAATCTGGACGACATCACCCATATTCAGGAACTGAAGCAAAACGGTGGCATTCCCGAATCGATCTGCCTGCGCTTTAATCCCGGCGGGCACTTCCGCGTGGGCAACGCTATCATGGGCGATCCGGGCGACGCAAAATACGGCATGACGCGCGATCAGCTTTCTGAAGCAATCATGATTTTGAAGCACGAAGGCGTCAAGCGCTTTGGTCTTCACGCGTTTCTGTCCAGCAATACTACAGATCCGCACTATTACCCGGCGCTGGCGGAGCTTCTGTTTGAAACCGGCGTAGAGCTGCGGCAGGAAAGCGGACTGGAGCTTAAGTTCATCAACCTGTCGGGTGGTGTAGGCGTGCCCTACAAGCCGGATGAGGACGAGGCGAACGTCGAAGCAATCGGTGCCGGGGTGCGCAAGGCATATGAAAAGGTCTTTGTCGGCAACAACATCGAGGGCGTTGCCATCAAAACCGAGCTTGGCCGCTATATGACCGCATCCCATGGCTTTTTGGTGACGCATATTACCCACGAAAAGAACATTTACAAGCGCTATCTGGGTTTGGATGCCAGCGCCTGCGATCTGCTGCGCCCCGCCATGTATGGGGCGTATCATCACATTACCATTGTGGGCAAGGAACAGCTTCCCCACGACGAGATGGTCGACGTGATCGGCAGCCTGTGTGAGAATAACGATAAATTCGCCGTGGACAGAATGCTGCCAAAGGCGGAGGTCGGCGATATTCTTGTCATCCACGATACGGGTGCCCATGGCTTGAGCATGGGGTACAATTACAATGGCAAGCTGCGCTGCAAAGAGGTGCTTTTACAGGAAGACGGCACCTTCAAGCTGATCCGGCGGGCCGAGACCCCGGCTGATTACTTTGCACAGCTTGACGTAGACCCTGATTGGAAAAATCTGTAGACAGAGTAAAAAATCGCATATCAAAAGGACCCCCGCCATGATGCGGGGGTCCTTCAATTGTTATAAAGGTGTTATTTCTCCGTCGTTTGCGCGGCTTGCAGCTCTTCAACCGTCTTGGTCAGGTCTTCGATTGTTTTGAGCGCATCTGCAAGCTCAGCTTGGGATGCAGCAAGCTTGTTCTGGGTAAATGTCAGTCTGGATTCCGCCAGCGAAAGCTTGCCCTTGGTGAATAGCAGCGTGCCATTCTGTGCATTCAGTTCAGCCTGTGCCGCCTGGGCCTGGGCCTGGGCTTCGGTTACAGCGGTCTGGCTATCCGCCAAAGCAGCCTGAGCGTCTGCAAGCAGCGTTTCCAGCTCTGCGATGCGTGTGTTGCTGGTCTCAATGTTGGCGGTGTTGGAGGCAGCGGCTTCCTCGGCGGCTGCAAGCGATTCCTGCAGCTGGGCAACGGTTGCCTGCGCATCGGCAAGCGCAGTGTTGGCATCGGCCAGCGCGGCTTCCGATTTATCAAATTTCTTTTGCGCAAGCGTCAGCTGTCCCTGTACATACAGAACTTCGCCTTGAGCTGCGGTCAGTTCATCGGTCTTTTCCGTCAGCTGGGTCTGCGCGGCTGCCAGATCGGCTTCCGCCGTGGCTTTCGCGGCGGCGACTTCACTGTTTTCTTCCTGTGCCTGGGTAAGGCTTACGTTCAGTTCGTCGTTCTGGGCTGCCAACTCGTTTTTGTCCAAATATGTAATCACCCCGAAAACAATTGCAGCAACCAGGACGATACATAAAAGCACGACCAGCGGGGAGAGCTTCGATTTAGCCGCAGAAGATTTTTGAGACATAGTTTTCCCTCCATATCCGAATTATTCATGAAGCATTTTTTACATTATACCATGATTGTACTGAAGTGCAAATGAGGATTGTTAAAACTATTGTTACAGTATTGTAAATACCTATTAAATAAGATATACTTATACGGCACAAACAGTAGGAAAAGGGGCCATATTTTATGCTCAATCCGAGGCAGATTATCAGTGCTTTGAAACAAAATATCGGGCGTGTGATCGTCGGCAAGGAAGAAGCGATTGAGCTGGCGCTGATCGCAATGGTCTGCAAAGGCCATGTTTTAATTGAGGACGTTCCCGGCACCGGGAAGACCACCATGGTCTCATCCCTTGCCAAATCGCTGGACTGCAGCTTTAACCGCATTCAGTTTACGCCGGACGTCGTGCCAAGCGATGTTACAGGCTTTACCATGATCAATTTCAAGACCGGGGAGATGGAGTTCCACCCCGGCGCCGTAATGTGTCAGATCGTCCTTGCCGACGAAATCAACCGTACGTCGCCAAAAACCCAGTCCTCGCTTTTAGAGGTCATGGAAGAATTTCAGGTCACCGTCGATAGCGTGACCCATCCGCTTCCCAAGCCATTCATGGTGCTCGCTACGCAGAACCCCGGCGAGTTCGTGGGTACTTACCCGCTGCCGGAAGCGCAGATGGACCGTTTCTTTTTACGGATTTCCATGGGGTATCCGACCATGGAAGAGGAAATGGCGGTGCTGGACCGCTTCTCCGGTACCGAAAAGCCGCAAGACAGCCTGCAGGCCGTTTGCTCTGCTGAGGACGTAATCGCCTTGCAGGATATGGTCGGAACGGTGTACTGCTCCAAGGAAGTGCGCCATTATGTGGCCAATATCGCCGCGATGACGCGCACCCATCCCTCGCTGCAGCTGGGCGTATCCACACGCGGCGCGATCGCGCTG
>DAIOVG010000236.1:0-2961 GCA_036759125.1 Candidatus Limiplasma sp. | reverse complement strand
GCCCGCATCACCGCCGCGCCTGCGCAGTTCCTCGGCCTCGCCGCCGAACAGCTCGGTGACAAACGGCCCCGCGCCCACGCAGCTGGAATACGCCTTGGTCACGCTGAGCACGTCCTTAATCGCAGTGGCGGGTACGCCTCCGCCGACCGTGGAAAATCCGGCAAGCGGCGAGGAGGACGTGACGAACGGATAGATGCCGTGGTCCGGGTCGCGCAGCGCGCCCAGCTGGCCTTCCATCAGGATTCGCTTGTTTTCCCTAAGCGCCTGATGCAAAAACGCGGCTGAATCGATGACGAACGGGCGGATGCGCTCCGCCTTTTCCTTGAGCGTCTCCATCAACTTGTCCAAATCCAAAAGCGGTTTATGGTACAGGTGTTCCAGCAGGATGTTCTTTTGCTTAACGACGCTCGCCAGCCTGTCCCTGAGCATTGTTTCATCATAAAGCTGGCAGACCTGGATACCGATTTTTAAGTACTTATCGCCGTAAAACGGCGCGATTCCCGATTTGGTGGAACCGAAGCTGCCTTTGCCAAGCCGTTCTTCCTCGTACTTGTCAAAATCCACATGATAAGGCATCATCACCTGCGCGCGGTCGCTGATAAAAAGCCTGGGCGCGGGTACGCCGCGGCTGACGACGGCTTCGTATTCTTTTAAAAGCTTGTCGATATCCAGCGCTACGCCCGGCGCGATCAGATTCGTGATATTCTGGTGAAACACCCCGGAGGGAAGCAGATGCAGCGCGAATTTCCCGAAATCGTTGATAATCGTGTGGCCCGCGTTCGCACCGCCCTGGAACCGGATGACCACGTCGCTGTTTTCCGCCAGTACATCGGTAATCTTTCCCTTGCCTTCATCGCCCCAGTTTGCCCCGACGATCACTTGAACCACGGTGACGCTCCCCTTTCGTGCGCAGAACTGCTCAAAAAGCACCAACGATCATTATGCCCTACCCGGCAGAACCTGTCAATATCAGCGCTAGTCTTTCCCGAACAAATCCCTGGTATATACTTTATCCGCGCAATCCCTGAGTTCCTCATGCATCCGGTTGGTAACGATCACGTCGCACATCGTTTTAAACTGCTCCAGGTCGCGGATCACCCGGCTATGGAAGAAATATTCGTCCTCCAGCACAGGTTCGTAGACCGCCACTTCGACGCCTTTGCCCTTGATGCGCTTCATGATGCCCTGGATGCTGGAGTGGCGGAAGTTGTCGCTGCCCGACTTCATCGTCAGGCGGTAGATGCCCACGCGCGCGGGCTTCATATCCAAAATACGCTGGGCGATGAAATCCTTGCGGGTTCTGTTGGCGTCGACAACTGCCGAGATGAGGTTGTTCGGAACGCTGTCGTAATTGGCCAGGAGTTGCTTGGTATCCTTGGGCAGGCAGTAGCCGCCGTAGCCAAACGACGGGTTGTTGTAGTGGTTGCCGATACGCCCATCCAGGCACACGCCGCCGATAATCGCCTTCGTATCCAGGCCGCGCACCTCGGCGTATGTATCCAGCTCGTTGAAGAAAGAAACGCGCAATGCCAGATAGGTATTGGCGAACAGCTTCACCGCCTCCGCTTCAGTAGGTCTCATAAACAGGGTGGGAATATCCTCCTTTACAGCGCCCTGCCGCAGCAGCCCCGCAAAGGTTTCGGCTGCTTGCTTCAGTTTTGCTTTGCCCGCGGGCACGCCCATGATGATGCGCGACGGGTACAGGCAGTCGTAAAGCGCTTTGCCTTCGCGCAGGAATTCAGGGCTGAACAGAATGTTGTCGCAATGCAGCTGTCTGCGGATGCCTTCGGTATAGCCGACGGGCACGGTGGACTTGATCACGGCCACCGCGCTTGGGTTGACTTTAATCACCTGCTTGACAACCGTTTCCACAGAAGCGGTGTCGAAGTAGTTCTTAACGGGATCGTAATTCGTCGGCGTGGAGACGATCACGAAATCAGCATCCCGGTAAGCTGCTTCCGCCTCTGTTGTCGCGGTAAGGTCCAGCGTACGATTTTGGAAATAGTCCTCAATTTCTCTGTCCCGGATGGGCGGCTGCCGCCGGTTGATCATCTCCGTTTTTTCCTTGACGATATCCACGGCGGTCACGCTGCTGTGCTGCGCCAGCAGCACTGCGTTGGCAAGACCGACATAGCCCATGCCGGCTACGGCGATCCTCAATTTCTTGCTCTCCGTACTCATTTATATACTCCTTTATAGCAAGCGGAACTCCCCGAAAACACCCGTACAGTATACCATATCCGCGGCGTCCGATAAAGCGCGGCAAGGCGGTTTCCCCCCGGCCGTGGAATAGGTCTTCATCTTGCATAGCCCCGTAAATCGTGTTACAATATTTAAACATATTTAAGACACGCATTGCATGCGGAAGGATGGCTGTATGGGGATTACGAAGGTAATCGCGGAAGGCAAGGGAAAGCGCATTTATGCCACCGATAATCCGGACGAAGCCGTAGTCTATTACAAGGATGAAGCCATCGCTTTCCGGGGATTGAAAATCGGGCGCATCATCGGCAAGGGCGAGATCAACAACCTGCTTTGCGATTACATTTTTACGCTCCTGCAGCAAAAAGGCGTTCCCAACCACTTCCTGCACCGCATCAACGACCGCAGCATGCTGGTGCTGAGGGTGGATATCATCCCTGTTGTGATCAAGGTGCGCAATATCGTCGCCGGCAGCCTGGCGCAGCGCATCGGCTACCCCGAAGGGACAAGGCTTAAAAACACCGTGATCGAGTATTGCCTCAAAGAACGCAACCTGGACGACCCGCTGGTCAATCCCACCCACGTTACAGCCATGGGCCTGGCGACGGCGCAGGAACTGCGCACAATGGAAGAAATCGCCGTAAAGGTCAACCATATCCTCACCGATATTCTAAGCGACATCAACATCGAACTGATCGATTTCAAACTCGAATTCGGGCGGTTCCATGGGGATGTTTTATTATCTGACGAGATATCGCC
>DAIOVG010000235.1:0-2993 GCA_036759125.1 Candidatus Limiplasma sp. | reverse complement strand
TTCTTTCTTCTTCTTCTCTGTATCTTTTTCAAGGTTCGCGCTCTTAAGCGAGCTTATCTATGATAACAAAGGATACTTCCAATGTCAACCATATTTTTCATACTTTTCACATGAATTTTCGCAACTTGTAGGGCAACCCCGGCTATAACCACCACATATGGGGTTTTGAAAAGGAGCCCCGCCATAGGGCTCCCATATTTCTTTTTAGGCTGTTTTAGCTGGCGGAACCACAGGCGAGAAACCCTACAAATCAGGCCCTCCGGCTGCCTTCCGCTTACATCTGCTGCTGGTTAAAATACGCCATGCAGGCTTTACCCTCAAGGATGAAAAGCGCCGCGAGCGTTCCATCGGACAGCTGCCAGCCAATAAGATTGGACAGCATCTCCGGCATTACGGCATTGGGCACGAAGGTGTTCCACAGCGCCGCAACCGTATCCGCCGATACCTCCACGGGCGCGCCGTAGCGCACGGTCTGCGCCTCCAGGGTTTGGGCATAGGCATCCGCAGCCTGCACGGTATACGCCTGCAGCAGCAGCTCGCCCCGGAATACGTAGTAAGCGTTCTGCGCTTTCAGATAGTAGAAATAGAAACCGTTAATATACTCTTCATTATAACTGCCGTCGTCTTCCGATACGCCCTCGGCCGCGAGCATCTGCGCGGGCGCGGTAGTCCAGTCAATGCCGCTACGAAACGAAAACGCCGTACCCGCAAACGCGGTGCCGCAAAGGAGCACCAGGGCGAGTGCCAGGCCGGCAAGGCGGCGAAATGGGTTGTGTGTCATTGAATCTCCTCCGGTATCGGCTTTCGCTTTATTACCCTATCATATCATATTTATATGGCGATTGGAAATACACCTTGATCCGTGTGCTCCGCCGTGGGCTATGGCGTGGGGGAAGGCGCTTCCTCCGGCGTATCGTACGCGCGGAGCGCCTTTTGGAGGTTCATCCGGTCATGCCACTGCCCGAACTTGTACCCGATGTTTCGATACACGCCAACCTCCGCAAACCCCATGGCCTTGTGCAGCCCGACGCTGCCGGGGTTGGGCAGGGCAACGCCTGCGACCAGCGTGTAGATACCGCGCTTGAGAAGCGCATCAAACAGCGCTTCATACAGCGCGCGCCCAAGCCCCTGCCGCTGGTAGCCTTCCCTGATATACACCGAGGTATCGGCGCTGTAGCGGTAGGCGGCGCGGGCACGGTGCTCCGTGGCATACGCGTACCCGACAATTGCGCCCTGCACCTCGCACACCAAAAAGGCATAGCGCTTGAGGCTCTTGTCGATGCGGCGGGTGATTTCTTCCAGCGAGGGAACCTCAAACTCAAACGACACGCAGGTATACAGCACATACGGCGCATAGATCTCCCGGATCTGCGCGGCGTCGCCCGGCACAGCGCTGCGGATTATGAACTCCATCGCAAGCCCTTTCTGCTTATATAGCCGCGGGGAACAGCTTGGCAATTGTGGACCAGAGCACCTGCGCGATGACATCCGGCGGCTCGGGACTATCCTTGTTGAGCCACATGCGGATCACGGAAAACCCGCCGTTGACCACCAGCCCGTAGACGTATTCCATCTCGGTTTTGGAGTACTCGGGGCGGAAGTGCGTATCGATCCACTGGCGCAGCGTAGGCAGGTTGACCAGCGCTTCGGGGAACTGGGGATCGATATTCTGGTTGATGATAATGCGGCACAGCTCGGCGTTTTCAGCGACGAAAACCATCAGGTTGGTAATCTGGGACAGGTCACCCGGTGTGGTCGCGGGCCCGTCGTGCAGGTAGGTGTTGACGTGTTCCAAAATCTCGTTCTCCATATCGTGGAACAGGTCGTACTGGCTGCCATAGTATTTGTAGAAGGTCGAGCGGTTGACCTGCGCCAGATCGCAGATCTCGCGCACGGAGATTTTATGGATATTTTTCTCGCCCAGCAGCTTGACCAGGCTTTGGCGCAGCAGCTGTTTGGACAGGCGTACGCGTTGGTTTTCGGACATGGCTTCCTCCTGTCGGATCAGGGTTCACAATTGCAACAAATCGGCGCGGTACTGCCCCGATGCAGACACTTTGGGGCGATTTGTCGGTTTCACAGCCGATGCGAGCGCAACAGTTGGTTGTTTTGTCTACACATGGTTATTATGATGAACATGACGCCGTTTGTCAACGGCCCGTCACCGCAATATTGTAAAAGGAGCCTTCGCATGAAAACCATCGCACGCAACATTGTAAGAGACCGAAAGTTGATTCTGATCCTGTTTCTGGTGCTGACCGTGGTCAGCGTCGTACTGATGTTTCAGGTGAACATCAACGGTGATTTATCCAAATATCTGCCGGACAGCTCCCCCGCCAAGCAGGGCATCGCCATCATCAACGAGGAGTTTACGCCCGCCAGCACCTTTACCCTGATGTTTGAAAACCTGCCGGACGAGCGCAAGCAGTCGGTTTATGAACAGATACTGCAAACCGACGGTGTGCTGCGCGCAACCTACGACGCCACCGAAACGTTCAACAGCGATCCCTACACCCTGTACGAGATCACCGTGGACGCGCCTGCCTTTACCACCGACTCCAAGGCGATTGTCGCGGATATTACCGCGCAGTTTGACAATGATACGATCTTCGTCTCCGGCGACGCGGCGGGCAACACGGCCATCGAGCGCATTCCGGTGCTGATCGGCATCGCCTCGGTGCTTTTGATGCTGGTGCTTTTCATCATGAGCACCTCCTGGGTGGAGCCGCTCCTGTTTGCCGTGACCATCGGCGTGGCGATTGCCCTGAACATGGGCAGTAATATTATCTTTGACAGCGTTTCGGAGATTACCTACTCCATTGCGTCCATCCTGCAGGTGTGTTTGTCCATTGATTACTCCATCATGCTCTTAACCCGCTACCGGCAGGAGAAGGAAACCGCCGAGAACAAGGAGCAGGCCATGCGCCGCGCCTTGCGCCACGGCGTAACGGCGATATCGAGCAGCTCCATCACCACCATTATCGGCATGCTTG
>DAIOVG010000234.1:651-3031 GCA_036759125.1 Candidatus Limiplasma sp. | reverse complement strand
GCATGGACGCGCGCGCGCCGGAGCGCACCGAGACCAGGAAGGGGTTTTCCAGATCGCCGAATTTTTTGCCGCAGATGACTTCGGTTTCCGCAAGGGCCTTGTCGATCTGCTTTTGGATTTCGTCGTTAATCTTCTGGCCATCCGCATAATACTGCGTGCAGGCTTCGGTTGTTACGGTAAAGCCCTGGGGAACAGGCAGACCGATGTTGGTCATTTCGGCGAGGTTTGCGCCTTTACCGCCTAAAATTTCCCGCATGCCGGCATTGCCTTCTTTGAACAGATATACGTACTTCATCATGGGTTAGTTTTCCTCCTCAACTCGTTCTGTGGACCGCCACAGTTCTTGTGCTGATCCTTCTAAACTATCCAAACAATTATACACAGTTCGTATGAATTAAGCAAGGGAATCACCCGTGTTTTACGTCGATTTTCCTGCGATCCTACGAACGCAAACGCAATCGCCGTCAATCGGCATGGACGCTTTCCAAAAACCAGCGCTGCGCAAAGCCGCCGCTTTTTTGCTGCTTGCACTGGCGGAGCTCCTCCAGAGCCGAAAAGCTTAAAGTTTTCAAGGCGAGTATGGCGTAGATCACTTCCAGGATATCCGCAAGCCCCTCCGGATTTTCGTCTTCCAGAAACTCATTGACCTCTTCCAGCAGCTTTTGGTTGAGTGCTTCCCGATAGTCTTCCTCGGATAAGCGGCGGACAACCGCGCTTGCGCCGGACCGCTGAATGATGTCGGGAATTTGATCTCGCACCAGTTTTTGATGGATTGTTGTTCCCATTTGCCGTTCACTTCCTTCCGGGCGAAGTATATCACAATATTTATGCGATTTCTCACCCAACAGATATTGACAGCGGCTTATTCCTGTAGTATGATGAATCTCGCCGCTTTTAGAGGCAACGACGCGGGGTAGAGCAGTTTGGTAGCTCGTCGGGCTCATAACCCGGAGGCCGAGGGTTCAAGTCCCTCCCCCGCAACCATTTTGGCGGCGTAGCTCAGTTGGCTAGAGCATTCGGTTCATACCCGGAGTGTCGAGAGTTCAAGTCTCCCCGCCGCTACCACTGAAATCACCATCTGTTGATCGAAAGGTTTATCAGCAGGTGGTTTTTCTTATACCCCAAAGCACTTGAAATATAATGCTTGCGTGATTTGCACATTATACCTGGTAGCAATAGATGGTGTTTTCCAAATATGGCATCGGCAGCAGATAAGGTTTACATTCGACCCCCGGCGATGATATCATATGCCCATTAAGGATTTTCGCCTCATGGAGGAGGAAGTAGGCCATGGAAATTGATCTTCGTGACCTGGAAACCAGACAGGCGCATGATTTGCTGACGAGCAGTGTGATCCCTCGCCCCATTGCATGGGTATCGACAGTGAATGAGCAAAACGAATTGAACCTTGCACCCTTTAGCTTCTTTACCGGCGTATGCTGGCACCCGCCCACACTCGCTTTTTGTGTTGCCAACCGCGATGATGGCACGAAGAAAGATACGCTGCTAAACATTGAAACGACAGGGGAATTTGTAGTGCATACTGTTTCTGTGGAATTACTCCAGCCAATGGAGCACTCTGCCAGGCGCATTCCGCGAGGAGAGGACCTGCGCTCTATTGCGGATATCACCTTCGTGCCAAGCGTGACTATCCGTCCCCCGCGAATTGAGCAGGCAAGGGTCGCGTTCGAGTGTGTTCTGGATCGTATCATTCCCGTCGGAACGGGAATTGGAGGCGGTAACCTGATCCTTGGCTGCATACAGAGACTGCATGTGAGCGATACTCTGGTGATTGATGGTCGGGAAATCGATTGGCGCGGCCTAGACCCGCTGGGACGACTCAGCGGAAACCGCTATTGTGCCGTCCGTTCTGTGATTGAAAGCGAAACTAATTGAACCGGAACGATAAAATGCGGAGAGGTATGACAATGAAACTTGGAGCGACAGTATACCTGCAAAATTCAGTGGAGGCTGTGGAGCGGTACTGCAAGGCGTTCGGCCTGAGCCTGGGATACAACGAGAAGTTCCCGGACGGCAGCTATATGCACGCGTCTCTCGAAAAGAACGGTCAGGAGATTTTCTGCGTCAGCGAATCGCGCAACGATGCCTATGTGGACATGATGCGAAAATCCTCGCTGAAGGAATCCCGCCCTGTGATGAGCTATGGGCTGGACTTTGCCAGCGCGGACGAGGTTGTGAAAGCCTTTGGTGAGCTTTCCAGGGACGGCACCGTACTGCTCCCGCTCGGCTCCCTTCCCTGGAGCGCTTGCTGCGCGGAGGTTGTGGATACCTACGGCGTGTATTGGTACCTTACCGTATAAACCGAAAGGGACAGTTTATGAAACAGCTTCGCATCGGCCTGATTGGCACAGGGTGGCGG
>DAIOVG010000234.1:0-641 GCA_036759125.1 Candidatus Limiplasma sp. | reverse complement strand
TTATCCGCATCGCGCAGATGCTGCCCGAACGCTTTATCATTATCGGCGCGGTATACCGCAGCGAACGCGGACGCCAAACCATACTCGGCTGGGGTGTTCCGGCATTCAGTGACCATCAGGCTCTGATCGACCTGATGCCGGATTACGTGATTTTGAGCGTGGACCGCGACAGCATGGGCGAGCTAATGCGCCTGTATGCCAATCACAGCGTGCCGCTGCTCATTGAAACCTTTCCGGCCAAAGATGAGGATGAGCTGCGCGGGCTGTATCACGACCTGGCTGGCGCGAAGATTCAGGTGGCGGAGCAGTATCCCTTCCAGCCTCTGAACGCCGCAAAGATCGCCCTGGCCGCTTCCGGCCTGCTGGGCAAGGTCTATCAAATGCAGACAAGCCTACCCAACGGCTACCATGCCGTAAGCGTGCAGCGGAAGCTTTTACAGGTTGGCCGGGCCTGCCCCACGATTCGCGCCAACCGCTATACCCACAAAATGACCGCCGGACCGAGCCGGGCCGGAGACCCGACGGTAGATACGCTCGTTAATGCCGGGCAGATGCTCTATCAATTGGATTATGGCGACAGGCAAGCGCTCAACGATCTGGAGGATAACCAGCATCGTTCCTTCATCCGTACGCAGCACTGG
>DAIOVG010000233.1:0-3113 GCA_036759125.1 Candidatus Limiplasma sp. | reverse complement strand
TCTCCGCGTGCGTCAGGCTTTCGGAAAGGCCCGTCATCATCGGAAGCGGCGGCGCGCCGAAAGCGTCCAGCACGCGGCGGGCGGCGGTGGTCTCGGCCATGCGCTGCACGCAGGCCTGTTCATCCGGAATTGGCTCAAGCGTACCCAGTATCTCCCGCGCCGATTCGGCCACGGCGAGGTTTTGCAATTGTTCTAAAATGACGGGAAACTCCAGGGTTTCATAGTGGGAATTCATTGATTTCTCTCCTCATGTTTTTACTAACCACTTTTGCATGAGCAGAATAAGGTTTTATCATGAACGCAAACAAAAAACATAGCCAACGCTATGCCTACAGAATCCTATTGGGGACCTGCCGGCTATCGTTCCGCGTTCAGAAGGGTATACCAAATAACGATCATGCGGTCGTTTTGCATTTGGCATATCCTGCCCTTTACAGAACCGATAACAAACAAGTACCTCCGATATCTCTTGATGCGGATAGTATACAGCAAGCAAACCCAACGGTCAAGCACCTGTGCAATCCGGGGCTTGACAAGGCATTTCCGGCGTGTTATGCTTTGCTCAATCATCGGATGACGCGGAACACGCCGCTCCTACGCATTGCCAAAGAGATTGCCGCCACAGGCTGAAAGCGGCAAGCAACAGCGGGAGACGAGGTAACGATGGTTGAAGAACGCGCACGATGGCGAAGCGGATTTTCGTCAGGTTGGAAACTAATAATCCGAAGTAGTAGCAGCGCTACGTCGAGGATTGGCAGGTTCAAGATGGCGGAAATCAAATCGCAAGCGTGTACGGACTGAAATCAGAGTTACCGTGGTACCAGCTGCCGACGATGCGCATGACCTGCGATAGAGGGTTATTCAAAGCGGAAACGGACACAGTCCGTTTCAAGCAGGGTGGAACCACGAACGAATATCGTCCGTCCCCGCAGAGTTGCGGGGGCGGATTTTTGTAAGGAGGAACGGGAAATGAAACTGACGATGCTGGGAAAAATATTCGAGGCGGAACAAGGAACGTCGGCTGGCGAGATTATCAAAAACGAATTCGCCGAGGATTTTAAAACCTACTACGCGGTGAAGCTTGCGGACGGCAGGCTGACCGACCTGTTCGCGCCGATTGATACCGACAGCGAGGTCACCCCCGTCACCTTCGAGGACGAGGACGGCAAAAAAGTATTTCGCCATTCCTGCGCCCATCTGATGAGCATGGCGGTGCAGCAGCTCTACCCGGATGCGAAGCTCGCCATCGGCCCCGCGATTGAAAACGGGTTCTATTACGATTTTGATATCGACCCGCCGATTAAACCGGACGAACTCCCCGCCATCGAAAAGGCAATGGATAAGCTGATGCGCCAATCCATCCGTCCCAGGCGCTTCACGCTGCCGCGCGACGAAGCCATCGCCTTGATGAAAGAGAAAGACGCGCCTTACAAGGTGGAACTGATTGAGGACCTGCCGGAGGATGCGGAGCTCTCCTTTTACCAGATGGGCGATTTCGTGGATCTGTGCGTCGGGCCGCACCTGCCCAACCTGAATTACTTAAAGGCCTTCAAGCTGACACATACCGCGGGCGCGTACTGGCGCGGCGACGAGCACAACAAGATGCTGTGCCGCATCTACGGCACCTGCTTCCCCACGAAGGCGGAACTGACCGAATACCTGACACAGCTGGAAGAAGCCAAAAAGCGCGACCACCGCAAGCTGGGCCGCGAGCTGGACCTGTTTGACCTGCGCGACGAAGGCCCCGGCTTCCCGTTCTTCTATCCCAAAGGCATGATTTTACGCAATATTCTTACGGATTACTGGCGGCAGATTCACCGCCGCGCGGGTTATGAGGAAATACAGACCCCGATCATGCTCAACCGCGGCCTGTGGGAGCGCAGCGGGCATTGGGATCACTACAGGGAAAACATGTATACCACGAAGATCGACGATACCGATTTTGCCATCAAGCCCATGAACTGCCCGGGCGGCATGCTGGTGTATCAGCGCAGGCTGTGGAGCTACCGCGATCTCCCCTGCCGCTGCGGCGAACTGGGGCTGGTGCACCGCCACGAAAAAAGCGGCGTGCTGCACGGGCTGATGCGCGTGCGCTGCTTTACGCAGGACGACGCGCATATCTTCATGACGCCGGAACAGATCAAAGATGAGATCAAGGGCGTGTACAACCTGATCGACGAAGTATACACGCTGTTCGGCTTCCCTTATAAGGTGGAGCTTTCCACGCGCCCCGAGAACTCCATCGGCACCGACGAGATGTGGGAACTGGCCACCGAAGGCCTGCAGGGCGCGTTGGACGAACTGGACGTACCCTACACCATCAACGAGGGCGACGGCGCGTTCTACGGCCCGAAGATCGATTTCCACCTGCGGGACTGCATCGGGCGCATGTGGCAGTGCGGCACCATCCAACTGGATATGAGCCTGCCGGAGCGTTTCGACCTCAGCTATACCGGCGCTGACGGCGAAAAGCACCGCCCGGTAATGATCCACCGCGTGGTTTACGGATCGCTGGAGCGTTTTATCGGCATCCTGACGGAGCAATTCGGCGGGGCCTTCCCCACCTGGCTTGCCCCGGTGCAGGTGAAGATCATGACCATCGTCAACCGCGGCGACGAAGCCGCCAGGGAATTGCAGAACCTGCTGCTTAGAGAAAACCTCAGGCCGGAGCTGGACCTGCGCAATGAAAAGATCGGGTTTAAAATCCGCGAGGCACAGATGCAGAAAATCCCCTACATGTTCGTGATCGGCGACCGCGAGGCGGAGAGCAAGACCGTCACCATCAGAAACCGCAAGGGCGACAATCTGGGCACCGTCCCGTTTGCCGAGGCGGTCGCGATGGTAAAGAAACTCAACGACGATAAAACTATCGATTAGCAAACGGAATCAATTATCCGCTTATCCCATTGGAAAACCGCCTGTGTACGCAAGCGGTTTTCGTTTCCGGTTTTATCCGCAGAATAGGCAAAGCTGAAGCGGGCTCCTTTCGGAGCCCGCCCAGGCTGCCAAAAAACCACATTTCATAGGAGGTATCGGAGGGCCGCAGCTCTCCGATTGCATTCGTATCGACCGGCTTTGCCGGTCGGGCGGGGAGTTTGCGGCATTGTGCCGCA
>DAIOVG010000232.1:0-3138 GCA_036759125.1 Candidatus Limiplasma sp. | reverse complement strand
GTGATGAAGGCCATCGGCAAGCGGGTGTTTGTGCGCCCGCGCGCGGTGATGGCGCTGCCCACGGGCGTGAACGAAATGGAAAAGCGCTCTATCATTTCCACGATGCTGGATGCCGGGATGCGGCGCACGCAGCTTTTAGACCGCACCATCGCGGCGGCGCTGGGCTCGGGGCTGCCCATCGACGAGGCCTACGGCACGATGATCGTGGATATCTCAGCGGGCGTATCAGATATCGCGGTGCTGTCCATGGGCAAGACCGTGGTCAGCGACTGCGTGAAGACCTGCGGGGATAAGTTCAACGACGGCATTATCCGCCTCCTGCGCCGCAAGCACAACCTCTTAATCGGCGAGCTGACCGCCGAAGAGCTCAAGCGCAATATCGGCTCGGCCATCGCGCGCACCGAACAGCTGTATATGGAGGTCACGGGGCGCAATTTGATCACCGGCCTGCCCAAGACCATGCGCATTACCAGTGACGACGTGATCGAGGCGATCAACGAACCCCTGCAGCAGCTGATCGAAAGTATCCACGGTGTGCTGGAACACACCCCCGCGGAGCTCGCGGCGGATATTTTCGACTACGGTATCATGTTTACCGGCGGCGGGGCCGACCTGTTCGGGCTGTGCGAGGCCGTGGCCGACGCGCTGAACATTCCTTGTTCTGTTGCCGAGGAACCGCAGAAGAATGTAGTAATGGGCTGCGCGAAGGTGCTTGAAAACGGCGCCGACCTGGGGCGCCTTTTGGAGACGGGACATCGGCGCATATTGAGCAGGTAGGCTATTTACTGATTTCATCCAGCGAGAGTTCATACGCCGGGGCGAACTCCCGCATAAAATCGTCCACTTCGGGCAGTTCCAGGTCGGATATGCTCTTTTCGATGGAGGCCTGCGCCTGGATAAACTCCAGATTGCCGGCCTTTTTTTCTTCCACGCATTTAATGTAGGCGCAGATGCGGTCGGCGGCCTTCACCAACCTCCATTCGTAGCTTTCCTTGTCCGGCGTCAGGTAGGGGGCGTAGGCGGATTGAAGGTCGCCGGGCAGCATATTTGCCAGTTGCTCGTTGGCCATGGCTTCGATGGTTTTATAGGCTTTTTTGATCTCGGCGTTTTTATACTTTACCGGGGTTGGCAAGTCGCCGGTGAGCACCTCGCCAACGTCGTGGTAGAGGGCCATTGTCGCAACTGTCTGCGGGTCAATCGTCCGTTGATACCGCACCGTGGAGAGCACCGCCAAAGCATGGGCGACGATAGCGCACTGCATGGAATGCTCCATATCGTTTTCTGGGATGGTGTTGCGCATCAGCCCCCAGCGCTGGATGAGCTTGAGGCGGTTAAGGTAAGCGTAAAATGAATTCATTTTGCACCCTCCTGTTCCTGATATCCTAATTCCAATCCTTTATGCCGGATGGATTGCAAGTATTTTGTTCGTTAAGGGTTGGGATCAGGACAAAATAAGCGTCGGCAGTTCCGCGGGATCGCCCGCGAAGTAAAGCGGCGACAGCAGCGACAGCGCCTGGGAATCGCCGTATCCCCATTGCGCTAAAATACAATCCATATCCGCGTTAAGTGCGGCTTGGTAATCCGTAGGCGCGTCGCCGATGTACAGCGTGCGCTCCGGTGCAACGCCCAGTTCGCGCATGGCCGCCTGCAGCATATCCGGTTCGGGTTTGAGGGGGATGTTTGGATTCGCGCCGACAGCGATGCGGATCAGGCTGCCGAAATGCTCCTTTGTCAGGAACTTGACATACTTATCGTACTTATTGGAGATAATCCCCAATTGAAGGCCCGCCTCGTCCAGCGCCGCCAGCATCGGCAATACGCCCTGGAATGGGCGCGTCTTGTCGTTAACATGCCGTGTGTATCGAAGGCGGTAGTCCGCCAGCAGCTTTTCAACCGTTGCGCCGTCCGTATACGCGGGCAGCGCGCACTCCATCAGTTGATATCCGCCGTTGCTGATGAAGCGTTTTACGGCCTCCCTGCCGTGGGTGGGAAAACCATGCTCCGAAAGCGTTTGGTTGAGCGCGCCGGAGATATCATCCATAGTATCCAGCAGCGTACCGTCCAGGTCAAAAAGTACCGAGTCATATCGGGACATCTGTGTGTGCGGCTTCGCCATCTGCGGCGAGCCGCGCCTCCTCTCGCTTGAATCCGTTGAGTACCCGCAGCCCGAGCGGAACCGACAGGGCCACCGCGCAAACATCCGCGACAGGCTGCGCAAGCTGCAGCCCCAGAAGCCCGAAGAAATGGGGAAGTATCAAAAGCGCGGGAACCAGGAACAGCCCCTGCCGCGCAACCGCCAGGATGGAGGCGTCGCGCACATGCCCGATGGTCTGCAGCATCATGCTGTTCATAATCATGATCGAGTAAAACGGGAGCATGATGGTTTGCAGCCGAAGCGCCAGGCTGCCGATCTCCGTAACCTCGCTGTACCCCTTCAAAAACAGGCTGATCAGCTGCGGAGCGAAAATCGCCGCGTTTACCGCCCCGGTCAGCAGCATGACAAACGAAACGCGAACAGTGAACCAATAGGCTTCCCGTATACGGTCGTACCGCCCGGAACCATAGTTGAATCCGCAGATTGGCTGGAAGCCCTGCCCCAGGCCGATGACGATCATAAAGATGAACTGGATGATGCGGAAAACGATGGAAAACGCGGCCACAACGGTGTCGCCCATTTGGCCTGCCACGTTGTTAAGCAAGATGATGGAAAAACTTCCGATGCTCTGGCGGAACAGCCCGGGCAGGCCGCTGCGCAGGATATTCTTGAAATAGTGGACCGTCGGTGTAAAGCACCTGAAACGGATGCGCAGGGTATCGCCGCGGCGCGTACCCAGGAGCAGAAGCACGAACGCGATCATCTGGCTGAACATCGTCGCCATTGACGCGCCCGCCACGCCCATATCAAAAATAAAGATGAACAGCGGGTCCAGCCCGATGTTGATAATCGCTCCGGAGGTCATCCCTACCATAGCAAATATCGCGTTGCCCTGCAAGCGGAGCTGGTTGTTTAAAACGATGCTGGCGATCAGCCACGGCACGGCGAACAGGATGTTGCGCGCATACTCGATCGCGTAGGGCGCGATGGTTTCGGTGGAACCGAGCAGCACTACCAGCTGCGGCAGAAAAATCTGCCCCAGC
>DAIOVG010000231.1:0-3160 GCA_036759125.1 Candidatus Limiplasma sp. | reverse complement strand
GGCATCATCGGCGTAGACATTGATCATTGCATCAAGGATGGCAAGCTCAACGATATCGCCAAAGAAATCGTATCCAGGTTTCCAAGCTATACAGAAATCTCGCCCTCTGGTACAGGACTGCATATCTTCTACCTTGGCGAGATGCCTGGGCGCGGGAATAAAAACAGCAAATATGGCTTGGAGATGTACGCCCAGAGCCGTTACTTCACCATGACCGGCAAGCGGCTCGAGGGTACGCCCGATACCATTTCCGATGGCGCGGATGCATTGCCATGGATTCATGAAAACTACATTGCCAAGAAGCAAGCATCCAAGAAAAAACGGCGCAGTGTTAATCGCACCATTGCTCTGACAGATGAACAGGTGCTGGAAAAAGCAAACGCCGCGGATAACGGCGATGATTTCAAAGCGCTATGGGATGGCGAATGGGAGGCTCGATATGGCAGCCAGTCCGAAGCCGACCTGGCCTTAAGCTGCGCCTTGGCGTTTTGGGCCGGCAAGGATAAGGAACAAATGGACAGGCTGTTTCGTGCCTCTAAACTCTTTAGACCCAAGTGGGATACCGTGCACCATGCCAGCGGCGCGACCTATGGCGAAGAAACAGTGGCGCAAGCGATCCAGTGCACAGAACGGACCTACTCGCCCGGTGGTGATATGGGTATCTTTGAGAGTTATGGCCGCTACTTCCGCGAGAAGGGCGATAATGTATACCCTTTAACCAATTTCGTTGTCAAGCCCATCGAGATGCTCATCGCCGACGAAGAGACACAGATGACCTGCGACCTTGTCACGGTGAATGGCGAGACTTTCCACCAGATCTTCATGACCAGTGACTTTGGCAATCTGCAGCGTTTCAAAGGCATGCTGAATAAGCGCACCATTTCACTGAGCTACACGGGCGCTGAGAGCGATTTGGAAGTGCTGAAGGGGTACTTGGCTGAACTGTCATGGGATAAGAAGTATGGCGTGAAGATGCTGGGTTTGCATCAGTATAACGACCAATGGGTATTTGTGGCAACGGACAAGGCGTTTGCAAAGAACCAGGAAGCGGTCGGCGACATCGTGCAGCTCGAGAAATCCAGGGGTATTGAAACGACGATGGCATCGGCTGATATCATGACCGCCGATGAACTGCAATCTGTCGCGCCGGGACTGCTGGCATATAACGAGCCTGCCAAAACGGTGTCGGTGCTGGCCTGGTGTGCCGGGTGCTATGTGAAAGAGCATCTGAGGATACAGGGGATCAAGTTTCCGCATCTGTTTCTGATCGGCGAAGCCGGCAGCGGTAAGTCCACGACCATGGAGCGCGTCATCCTGCCAATCTTTGGGCAGAGCAAGGTGGTCGCCGCGCCGCAGGTGACAGCATTCACGCTCATGAAAGAGTCCGCATCAAGCAATCTGTTTCCGCAAGCCTTGGATGAGTTCAAGCCATCCAAGATGGGTAAAACCAAAATCGAAGCCCTCTACAATCACTTCCGTGACAGCTATGACGGCCATGCCGGCGTGCGCGGCCGTGCGGATCTGACACAGATATGTTATCTGCTCATGGCGCCGGTGGTCGTAGCCGGCGAGGAATCCCCCGATGAACCGGCCATCCGTGAGCGCGGGCTGGAACTGCTGTTCAGCAAAAAGGACTTAGGCAATCCCAAGGCAAGCGCAGCGCTTGCCCGCCTCAGCGGACAATCCCCGTTGCTCACCAAGCTGGGGCGCGGGTTCCTGGAGGTGTCGCTGTCGCTTTCTTCTGCCGTGTTTCGCCGCTGGTACGAGGATGCGCTCAAGCTGTTCAGGACGTCGCTGCCGTCCCGTGTTGCCAACAATCTGGCGTGTGCGTATGTGGGACTGCGGGTCGTTGAACGATTCTGTCAGCGATACGATCTCCAATGGGAGAATGTGTTTTCGATGACACTGGATGCTTGTGCTAAACATCTGGAGTACGCGGTGTGCGAATATCTGCTCGATGGCGGAGAAAGCAATAAAAGCGTTGTGGAACAGACCCTTGAAATCATGGACCGCATGGGCCTGCATGAGGATCAATGCCGCATGATGGAGGATGGGAAGATCGCCCTGCACTTTCGCTCCTTCTACGACGAGTACACAGGGTACCGGCAAAAGCACGCCATTCTGGGCGAATGCTTACCCTATGCGCAGTTCATGAAACAGCTGCGCAAGTCAGATTTGTACATTGAAACCGTTGCCATGCGTTTTACGGATGGGGTGAAGAAAGTGGCGGTACTCGACTATGCATTGCTGCAAAAACGCTGTGATATCGAAGGTTTCCTGAGACCACAGACTGACCCTTTGTAACTTTGTAACTTGTAACTTTTATTTGCTGAGTATAGAGCTACGCGGAAAAGTTATTTTCATTATACGCATGCGTATATATGCGCGCGTAAATAGCCGTCTCTCTAAAAATGGGGGTTACACGGTTACAAGTTACAAACGCAGGCGGAAACACAGGAGCACAAATGGCTGAAAAGCACATCGTAGCCGCCATCATGCGGCTGTTGAAAAAACGCTCCCACTGTTTTGCGTGGAAGGAGCATGGCGGCCAGTATGGCCGGGCCGGTCTCCCCGATATCATCGTTTGTTACCGCGGCCGGTTCGTGGCTTTCGAGGTTAAGACTGAGACGGGCAAGCTGACAAAACTGCAGGAAACAACGCTACGGCGTATCAACGCCGCAAAGGGACACGCTTACAAAGTCACATCCGCTGCGCAGGTGGCGGCAATCCTGAATGAACTGGAGGGAAACGACGATGCAGACCATCCAAACGCAAATGACGGCACGTGAATACCTGGGACAGATCCGGCATATCGACCAGCAGATCCAGAACAAACTGGATCAAATACAGGACTTGCGCGCGCTGACCCGGAGACTGACGGGTTCTATGGAGAAGGAACCTGTGACCCATACGCGCAACGTCAACTTCCTTGCCGACGCGGTGATGCGCGTCTGGGAAGCCGAACAGGAACTGGACCGCGTGATTGACCGCTTGGTGGATTTGAAAGCCGAAGCGGGCAGGCTCATCGAACAGGTGCCGGATATGGACTGCCGATTGATCCTGGAGGGAAAGTACATCAACATCCAGAGCTTTCAGAGCATTGCCGACGCCCTGCGGATGAGCAGACAGCATGTGCACCGCCTGCATGACCAAAAAGCAT
>DAIOVG010000230.1:0-3187 GCA_036759125.1 Candidatus Limiplasma sp. | reverse complement strand
GCCTGCTCTGCGGCGACGTGGGCTACGGCAAAACGGAGGTGGCGCTGCGCGCGGCGTTCAAGGCGGTGCTGGATAATAAGCAGGTCGCCATCCTCGCCCCCACCACCATACTGGTGCAGCAGCACTATAACACCATGAAAAAGCGCTTCGCGGGCTTCCCCGTCACCTGCGATATGCTCAGCCGCTTCCGCACGCCCAAGGAGCAGCGGGATACCATTGAAAAGCTGAAACAAGGCAAGATCGACATCATCGTTGGCACGCACCGCCTGCTGGGCAAGGAGATCAAGTTCAAAGACCTCGGACTTCTGATCATCGACGAAGAGCACCGTTTCGGCGTCAACCACAAGGAAAGCATCAAGCACATGAAAACCAAGGTGGATGTGCTGACCCTGAGCGCAACGCCCATCCCCCGGACGCTGCACATGAGCCTGGCAGGCATCCGCGACATGAGCCTGCTGGAAACCCCGCCCGAAGAGCGCATGCCCGTAAAAACCTATGTCACGCCGTATGACGATTCCATCGTCGCCAACGCCATCCGCCACGAAATGGCACGCGGCGGGCAGGTGTATTTCCTGTATAACCGGGTTCGCACCATTGAAAAGATGTACGCGCGCCTGCAAGCGCTGGTGCCGGAGGCGCGGATCGCCGTGGCACACGGGCAGATGCGTGAAAACGCGCTGGAAGACGTGATGCTGGATTTCTATGCCGGTTCGTACGACGTGCTTCTGTGCTCCACCATCATCGAAAGCGGGCTGGACGTGCCCGAGGCCAATACCCTGATTGTGTTCGACGCCGATCGTTTCGGCCTTTCGCAGCTCTACCAACTGCGCGGGCGGGTTGGGCGTTCCAGCCGCCAGGCATACGCCTACCTGACCGTGCGCCGGGATAAGCTGTTATCGGAAACCGCCGAGAAGCGGCTGACCGCCATCCGCGAGTTTACGGAATTCGGCGCGGGCTACCGCATTGCCATGCGTGATCTGGAAATTCGCGGCGCGGGCGACGTGCTGGGTCCCCAGCAAAGCGGCCAGCTATCCGCCGTGGGCTATGATATGTACGTCAAGCTCATTGAGCAGGCCGTGCACGAGGTGCAGGGCATCAAGGATACGCCGGAGCTTGACACCCGTATCGAGCTTTCGCTGGACGCGTTCCTGCCCGAAACCCTGGTGCAGGACGAGCGCCTGCGCGTGGAAGTGTACAAGCGCATCGCCATGATTGAGGACGAGTATACGAAAATGGATGTCGAAGCCGAGCTCATCGACCGCTTCGGCGATATTCCAGAGCCTGTGGAGGCGCTCATTCTGGTTGCGCACCTGCGCGCCATTACGCGGCGGCTGGGTATCACACACCTGTTCCTGCGCCCCGACGGCACCCATATGCGGCTGGACGCCAAGTTTATTCCCGATTCCATGGCGCTGTTCACCGCGGCGACCGAGGTGGATAAGCGCATCGCCTTCAGCCACCGCATGCCGCCTGAAATGCTGATCCACGTACGCGACCTGGAGCCGGACGCCGCCCTGAAGCTTGCCATCAAGCTGCTCGCCCAGGTGGATCAGCGCATGCAAGCGAAAGGCGAACCGGAAGCCAAAGAGCCTGCCAAAGCCTGACAAACAGGCAGGAACCCGCCATGCCGTTAAATGCCTATCGCGAGGAGGCAGCCCGGTTTCTGGAAGGTGTTCATGCGTCGAATCTGCCATTGGAGGAAGTTCTCCGCATGCTACAGGAAGAGCTGGATATCCTCAAGGCCGCTGATCCTGCGGATTCCAAAACGGTCTCCCATCCAACATACGACCTGCTGTTTCTCGTGATGGAAATCGCCGCGCAGTATACTGTTGATCTGGACGCGGAATGGACCGCAGGACGTGTACGCAAGGCAAGGAAATACCTTTAAGGCTCAAACCAAAAAGGAACACTCCATCGAAAAGTGTTCCTTTTTTTCTATGATAAGTTTGCTCAGTGGTCGTCAGCCGTACGTTCATCCAACACCCTGATCTTGAACACGCAGCGGCGGTCGCCACGGATGACAGCTTCTTCCACCGTGACATGCACGTGTTTACCCAGGATCGTTTCATAGGTATATTGCTGCCAGCCGATGGAGCAATTACAGTAGACAGGTGCGATGTTTCCGCTGTTCACCAGCAGACAATCGCAGTCGCGCTCCCGCGTTGTGACGGTAATCACATGCGTTTCACGGTCGTAGGTAATCACTTCGCCGCAGCGCTCCAGCATCATCGCAAAGAAGCCCTCGGGATTGTCGATATAGTTTTTCGCCCATCCGATGCTCTGCGCACAGCTGCGGCCCAGGCGGTTGAGTATCTCGGACTGCGCTTTCTCATCCAGATATTCGGGCAGCAGTTCCCACAAAAGCGCCGTCTGCCTGCGCGAATGTTCCAGCCACCACTGCAAACGGTTGACGTCGTCGGGCAGGGGCTGTGGTTCCACACATTCTGTGTGCGCAGGGCAGGCATGCCCGCAGCCTTGACAACCGTTATTCTGTTTGGAATCGTCCATCATTGCCTCCTGATTGGAAATGGTATGGAATGCGAATCCATGCGCAACACCGGGAGCCCTCGGAAAGCATGATGGCCGATTGAGCCGCAGATGCCGAGCTTCTCTACCCCGTTTTGCGTGTTCTGGATACGCTTCATCGTGTCTTCAATCTGCCGGGGCTTTAACAGGTTCTATATCCAAGGTCAGCTCTCCGTTTTCGCCACGCTGCCAATATCATCCCGCAAGAGGATATAGCACATATCGTCGAAGGTTTTATTCAGTTGCTCGGAAACATATTTCCCCTGTGCATACAAGCGGAATCCGCTTTTTTCAATCACACGGCGCGATTGGCTGTTATGCGCAAAGTGGCAGCAGACCAGCGCGTCGAGCTTCAGCGTTTGAAAGCTGTATTGGATCAGCGCGCGCACGGCCTCCGGCATCAGACCCTGGCCCCAGTAGGCTTTGGAGAGCACATAGCCGACCACCCGTATCCGCAGCTGCGGGTAGCGTTCCAACGTCTCTTCTCTTGCGGGGTGCAGGCCAATCGTGCCGATCATCCGGCCGTCGGC
This sequence comes from Candidatus Limiplasma sp., assembly GCA_036759125.1. GTDB lineage: Bacteria > Bacillota > Clostridia > Christensenellales > Aristaeellaceae > CAXXOK01. Next base: position 131 of record DAIOVG010000230.1, on the reverse strand, counting down.
CTGATGGACAATCGCAAGCACCTCTCCCTTTTGGACCAGCATATCGAGGATGGTTTGGGACTCCTGAATCGATTCATGGTGTTTCCAGCCGGCTATTTCCACCACGCAGGGCACTTTGTCGTAGGTATAGA
>DAIOVG010000229.1:0-3226 GCA_036759125.1 Candidatus Limiplasma sp. | reverse complement strand
CGGGCTGGATTGAAGAAACCGGGGTGCCTGTGATCGATGCCGACGCCATCTCCCGCTCGCTCACCGCGCCGGGCGGCGAGGCGCTGCCGCCCATCCGGGAGGCCTTCGGAGACGAAGTATTCCAGGTGGACGGTACCTTGAACCGTGCCGCGCTGGCCGAGACGGTGTTCCGGGAAGACCCGGCCCTCCAGCAACGGCTCAACGCCATTTTGCATCCGATGGTCATCCGGCGGATGCAGGAACAGCTGGACGCCCTGGAAGCGCGCGGCGAAGCCTTTGCCGTGATCGAGGTGCCGCTTCTCTACGAGGCGGGCATGGAGCACATGGCGGACGCGGTGATCTGCGTTGCCGCCTCGGAGGAAACGCGGATCCAGCGCGTAACGGCGCGCTCGGGCCTGACCCGCGAGCAGGCGCTCGCCCGTATGCGGCTGCAGCAGGATGTTGCCAAAACCGAAGCCCTGGCCGATTATGTGATCCATACCGATTGCCCAACGGTTGAAAATAAACGAAACACGCTGCGTCTCTGGCAGCAAATCACAGGAAAGAACGAGGCGTAAACCGCAGATGCATTTTCTGTTTCATCCTAACAGTGATAATATTCCCGGGCGTGTACAGCGCAGGGCGGACAGATATGAACAAAGCGATACACGCGGTCAGTATCCACGGCCCAGAAACAACGAGTTTGCCCAGCAGCCCAAGCCGCGTGTGTTTCCCACGCCGCAGGCCCGTATACAGCAGCCCGCGCCTTCGCCCGAAGCGGACAGCGAACCCCAGGATGTATTTACCGATCACGGCGCACAGTACGTAAAGCCCGCTAGGCCCTATGTGCCCGGCTATATGCGCTCCGATCAGCAGCGGCAGCCGCCGCCCCAGGGCTTTGATCAATTAACGCCCCAGGCGGGCGCCGTGCCGGGGCAAACCCAGTATACGGTTATCAGCGAGAAGAACGGCGAACCCAAGCCCAAAATGAGCCGGCGCACGCAGTTGGTTCTGATCGCCGTGGCGGCCGTTGTGCTTGCCGGCGTATGGATCGGCCAGATGCTCTTCTCCGCGCAGACCCAAAGCATCTTTGCCGCGCGGGAAGCGCAGGCGCAGTCGATAGCCAATAAGCATCCTTATTCCTACCGCGAGCTCATCGAGCGGGAAGCGTATAAAAACAACCTGAATCCGGCGTTTGTGGCCGCGATTGTGCTTAACGAAAGCTCGTTTGATCCCTATGCCGAAAGTTATAAGGGCGCGCGCGGCCTGATGCAGATGATGGAAGATACCGCCCTGTGGGTATCCCAAAACATCGGCAGCGGCGGGGAATATGCCTTTGACCAGATGTACGACGCCGAAACCAACGTTACGTTCGGCTGCTGGTACCTTGCCTACCTGAGCGACAAGTTCGGCGGCGATCCGGTGCTGGTGGCGGCGGCGTTCCACTCCGGTCAGACCAACGTATCCAACTGGTTGAGCAACGCACAGTATTCATCCGATCAGCGGACGATCAAGCTGGAGAACCTGCCCGACGGCAATACCAAAACCTATGTGGAGCGGGTGCTGAACGCCTTCGCCGTCTACCGCAGGCTGTACTATGAAGAGGTGACCGTATGAAACGCCTGATCTGTATTCTGTTTGTGCTTGTGTTCCTTGCGCCGCTGGTTGCGGCTGCCGAAAACGTAACCGATTCGCTGGTCGTTGGCATCTACTCCACCAAAACGCTGGAAATCCGGCCCTTTGATCCCCAGGAGCGCGACATTCTCTCCGTGTATGATCTGGTGTACGAAAGCCTTGTGACCATTGACGACGAGGGTGTGCCACAGCCCCTTCTGGCTGAAAGCTGGTCCGCAGAGGACGAGGGCAATACCTGGATCTTCACCCTGCGCGACAACCTGGTTTTTTCCGATGGGTCCGTGCTGACAGCGGCGGACGTAGCGGCCTCCGGGCAGTATCTTTTGGACAAGGCCAACCAGGACGATATCACAGTCCAGGGGTTTTACCGAAACATCAAGTATATGGTGTCGAAGTTCGAGGCGCGGGATGATAACACTTTAGTGGTCACCACCACCTCGAAACGCCCGTATTACGGGCTATTGTATGCCATGACCTTCCCCGTGGTACCGGCCGCACAGGTGGACATGGCCGCGCCCTATGGTTCCGGGGCTTATAAGTTCGGCGCGTTTGAGCCCGCCAACAGCTACATGTACCTGACGGTGAACAAGAACTGGTGGCAGTCTCCCCCCAAGGTGAGCGAGATTGTCATCTCCACCTATACCAGCAACAAAGACCTGATCACGGCGTACGAGTACGCCCGTGTGGATACGGCGTTTACGCGCCAGGTCTCAGCCGCGCAGTATAAAAGCGGAGTATCTTCGCTTTCGGTGGGGTATTCCACCCGGCAGCTGGAGACGCTGCTGATGAATTTCAAGGAAATTCCGCTGGAAAACCTTAATGTCCGCCGGGCCATCCGTGCGGCGATCGACAAAACGCTCATCATGAACAACGTCTATATGGGCATGGCGACCGATACCGATACCCCCATTCCGCCGACCAGCTGGCTGTACTTTGACCAGGAGCTTGTATACCAATACGATTTCGAGCTGGCCCAGAAGCTGCTGGAGGAAGAGGGCTGGGTGGATTCCGACGGTGACAACATTCTGGATAAGATCATCGACGGTAAGCAGCGCAACCTGGTGCTGCGCCTGTTTGTCTACGAGGATCCGGACAACAACGTGCGGTTTGAGACCGCCAATATGATCGCCGATATGCTCGAAAAGCTCAAAATGAAGATCAATATCACGCCTATGACCTTTGAGGAGGTCCAGGAGAAGCTGCAGGCGAACTCGTTTGACCTGGTGCTGGCCTCCTTCCAGATGGACGTGGTGCCCGACGCCGGATATATGCTGATGAAGGGCAATACCGCCAACTACGGCCGCTATGCCTCCGATACCATGACGGAGCTGTGCACCGATCTGCGTTACGATGTGACCCAGACGGAGTTCGCCTATACCTGGCAGGCGATTCAGCAGCAATTTGCCCAGGACGTTCCCTTTATCTGCCTGTTCTATCGCGCGGGTGCGGTGCTGACACGCAAAATGTACTCCACCGTGCGTGACTACCGGGAATTTGAACTGCTTCGCGGAATCGAGGATTTCGGACGATAACGCGGAGCGAGAGGACTGTATGATCACAAGACGTTTGAGAAGGATCTGTGCGATCACCTGGGTGCTGTGCCTGCTCCTGG
>DAIOVG010000228.1:0-3237 GCA_036759125.1 Candidatus Limiplasma sp. | reverse complement strand
GAAGCCCCGCCCAGCATTCGCTTGGGCGGGGCCGCAATAGCAGATTGCGCCTTTTCAGCCGTTTGAGATTACTCGAAGACTTTCGCTACAACACCCGAGCCTACAGTACGGCCGCCTTCGCGGATGGCGAAGCGGAGGCCCTGCTCGATGGCGATGGGGGTGATGAGCTTGATTTCCATGTCGATGTGGTCGCCGGGCATAACCATTTCCACATCGCCGGGCAGCTTGATGTTGCCGGTCACGTCGGTGGTGCGGAAGTAGAACTGCGGACGATAGCCGTTGAAGAACGGGGTATGGCGGCCGCCTTCTTCCTTGGTCAGCACGTATACCTGGCCCTCGAAGTGGGTGTGCGGGTGGATGGAGCCGGGCTTGGCCAGCACCTGGCCGCGCTCGATTTCATCGCGCTGCACGCCGCGCAGCAGTGCGCCGACATTGTCGCCGGCCTGCGCGGAATCGAGGGTCTTGCGGAACATTTCCAGACCGGTTACAACAGTGGAGCGGGCCTTGTCCATGAGACCGACGATTTCTACCGTGTCGCCCACTTTGGCGGTGCCGCGTTCCACACGGCCGGTGGCAACGGTGCCGCGGCCGGTAATGGTCATGGTATCTTCCACGGGCATCAGGAAGGGCTTGTCAATATCGCGGTCGGGATCGGGGATGTAGCTGTCCACCGCATCCATCAGCTCGAAGATGCACTTGCACTCGGGCGCGTTCTTCACGTCGGTGCCGCCGCCTACCAGATATTCCATCGCTTTTAAAGCGGAACCCTTGATGAAGGGAATATCGTCGGCCGGGAACTCGTATTCGCCAAGCATCTCGCGGATTTCCATTTCAACGAGCTCCAGAAGCTCCTCGTCGTCCATCATATCGGTCTTGTTCATAAAGACCACAATGTAGGGCACGCCGACCTGGCGGGCCAGCACGATGTGCTCGCGGGTCTGGGGCATGGGGCCGTCGGGAGCCGACACAACCAGGATTGCGCCGTCCATCTGCGCGGCGCCGGTGATCATGTTTTTCACATAGTCGGCGTGGCCGGGGCAGTCCACGTGCGCGTAGTGGCGCTTGTCGGTTTCATACTCAACGTGTGCGGTATTGATTGTGATTCCACGCGCCTTCTCTTCGGGGGCTTTGTCGATGTCCTCATATTTCATCGCTGTTGCCTCGCCCAACTGAGACAGCGCCATAGTGATGGCGGCGGTCAAGGTGGTCTTGCCGTGGTCAACGTGGCCGATGGTGCCGATGTTTACGTGAGGCTTAGTGCGCTCAAAATGTGCTTTGGCCATAGTGGATTTCCTCCTTCTATACGGATCCTATTCTTTATTGAGTGTCGGTACGGCTGCATGCGGTTGGAGCGGGTGATGGGAATCGAACCCACGTGACCAGCTTGGGAAGCTGGAGCTCTGCCATTGAGCTACGCCCGCACGTCCGCACACCACGCCCAGACAGAGCCTATTTTAACTCCTTTCCTTGCCCTTGTCAACCCATAATTCCAGTGTATTCCTGCGTTTGCGAAACCCCCGGGCTCCCGGGAGCAAACGCGGCCGTAACGCGGCAAAGGGCCGCTTACTTCGTAGTAAGACGCTTCCTTTTATATATGCCGATCCGCTTCTTACCTCCGTTGGAGACTGTAGAAAGCCTTCGGTTCAATCCCGGAATATCCGAACCCGCGTTTCAGGCTGCCACCCAAAACGCTTCATTTTATATACGCTCTATCCGCCGATAGACGCGACTGTCTCCCCCTCAAGCAGCGTGCAGGGAATCCGCACGATTTCCGGAATGGCTGTTTTGGGATTCTCAATCAATTTCACAAGCTTGCGCGCCGCCTCCGCTCCAAGGCGGGCGGTATTCTGCCGGATGGTGGTCAGCCTCGGTTTTATCATCTGCATCATCGGAATACCGTCATACCCGGCGATCGAAATGTCCGCGGGCACCCGTAACCCTTCGCTGCTGATGGCGTCGTATGCGCCGAGTACCGCGTAATCGTCGGAAATCATTATACAGGTTGGCCGGTTTTTTAGGTTTAACAGGCTTTGGGTTGCCATGTAAACGGATTCGGGCTCGTTGTATTCACATTCCAGCACATATTCATCGGGAACGGCAATGCCCAGCTCTTCCAGCGTCCGGTAAAACGATCCCAGGCGCGTATCCGTAACCGCGCTGTGCGGCCCATGAATATTGGCGATCTTGCGGTGCCCTTTTTCATATATATGCTTCACCAGCTGCCGGGTTCCGTTTATATTGTCGGATTGGATACAGGTGCGGCTTGAGAACAGATGGTCGATGGTCACGACATGCATATCGCTGTTGACCAACTGCGTGATTTCCGGTTCCAGAAAATCGATGCACGCGATACAAACGCCGTCTACCTCGCGGTAATTACAGTGTTCCAGATAGGTCATCTGGTTTTCTCCGATATTGTGGCTGATGAAGGTCACATCGTACCCTCGCCGTTCGGCTTCCTTTTTGAAGCTTTCCAGCACATAGGAAAAGAACGGGTGCGTAAGGCCCGATTGGTTGTCGTCCGAAAAGAGAACGCCCAGATTATAGCTGCGCTTTGTTTTCAGCGCCCGGGCATGCAGATTGGGGAAATAGCCGATTGCCCTGGCTTCCCGAATCACTTTCTCGCGGGTCTCCTCGCTGATATCGGGATACCCGTTGAGCGCTTTGGAGACTGTGGATATGGAAAAGCCGCATCGTTTGGACAATTCCTTAATCGTTACCGCCATGCCGTACTCCTGTCTGTCTGCTTTCAAATCGTATATAATTTCTGATTATTAACTATATCAGCGTATCGCTAATCCGGATTTTCGTCAAGTTGTTTTCATCGCCGCCAATTCCCGCCTCCGTGCCGTCTCCGCCCGCCGCGCCCCAAACGTTCCCCCTGCCCGCGTTATAGCCCGGCATCACGCATTGTTTATCCGGCCCGGGACGTTCATCGTTTGTCCCTGAATAGTAACGCCGCCCCTATGCTTATAGAGACGGCGGTGAGATGGCATCAAATTCTGTTGTCTTACTGCTTGAATACGCTTTTCCCGGGATATACCGCCGCCGTGCCCAGGTCTTCCTCAATGTGAAGCAGGCGGTTGTATTTGGCCACGCGCTCGCCGCGGCTGGGCGCGCCGGTCTTGATTTGGCCGGAGTTTAAGGCCACGGCAAGATCGGCGATGGTCGTATCGCAGGTTTCGCCGGAGCGGTGTGAGATCACGGTGGTAAAGCCCGCTTGCTGCGCCATCTTCA
>DAIOVG010000227.1:0-3291 GCA_036759125.1 Candidatus Limiplasma sp. | reverse complement strand
CGCGTAGGGTTGATCGAAGTCACTGGCGATGATATATCCCATTCTGATGATCAGCAGGATGACGATGGTTGATTTCAGTCCCGGCAGGGTGATATGCCAGATCTTGCGCATTCTGCTGGCGCCGTCAACCGACGCCGCCTCATAAAGCTCCGGATTAATGCCGGTGAGCGCCGCCAGATAGATAATCGTGTTCCAGCCGACACTCTGCCAGATGCCCAAGAAAACGTAGGTCCATACCCAGTGTGCCGAGTCATCTAAAAACGGGATGGAATCGACGCCAATTTTCCGAAGCACGGTGTTGACCAGACCAAACCTTGTGGCAAACAGCTGTAGTGCCAGGCCCGAAATGATAACCCAGGATAGGAAGTGCGGCATATACGCAATCGTCTGCGTGAAGCGCTTGAACTTCCGGTACGGCAGCTCGTTTAGCACGATGGCCAGGATAATCGGTGCCGGGAACCCCAGGATCAGGTTCAACATATTCAGCATAATGGTATTGCGCAGCGCATTATAAAAATCTTTATTGGAAAACGCCTTGATAAAGTACTGGAAACCATGGTTTTTCGCCCAGTCCATTTCCCATGCACTTTTGGTGATGGAAAACTTTTTGAACGCAATCTGAATATATGTCATCGGAATATATTTAAAAATAATAAAATATATCAGTGGCAGCGCCAGCATTGCGTATAGCGTCCAGTATCGTTTCAGATACATCCGCGTCCGGTATCGCCTGAGATTTTTCTCCGATTGAGCAATTGATGTCATTTTTCTCGTCCTTTGCTGTGAGAATGGGCAGACCCAGATGGGGTTTTTACATTGTGCCCGTGCACATTTTCGGGATCGAATAGTATATTAATATGCCACTAACGATCTGCCTAAAATAGGCCTCCTATCTTTTCCCTCTGTAGCTAGTATAAATCTCATCCGAAAATAAGTCAATACTTTCCGGCGCTGTTTCTTGTGAATGTGAATTGCAAACTTAAGTTCCGGTCTTGGGGGGAGGGACAGGAAATAAGTCATGCATGAAGTTCCAGTTACTGTATTTTGAGTTAATTCCGCTTTACAATCGACAGGCGGAGGTGATCAACATACAGATTGGATGAACGAACATGAAAAGGAAACTTCAACACAACGGACAGCATTTGACGCTCGATCAACGCAGAATCATTCAAACAGGTATCGAGAACAGGTCAAACAAGGTTGACATCGCCAGAACACTGGGCAAGGATGCAACCACCATCGCAAAAGAGATCCGCGCTCACAGGATTCTCAAACCACGCAATGTATTCAACAACCATAACCTGTGCGTCCATTTGAGAGAATGCAAAGGATGTCCCGGGAAATGCGTCCGTTACAAGGAACCCGCCTGTCCGGGCCGGGATCGCTCCCCGGGTGCCTGCAACCATTGCCAGAATAAATCCTGCCGTTTGGACAAGTACTACTACGACGCGCGCAAGGCCCACGATGCTTATGAAAGCAAGCTCTCTTCCTCCCGCCAGGGGCTTAACCTGACCGAAGAGAGAAGGCTTGAAATCGGCGGCGTGATCGCTTCACTGCTTAAAAAGGGTCAGTCCGTATATCAGATCATGACCTCCCATAGCCACGAGATCGGGCTCTCTTCCAGATGCCTGTACAGTTACATTGAAATGGGCGTTTTCAAGGACTTCGGCGTGGACAACTTCTCGCTCAAGGAAGTCGTGAACCGCAAGGTCTTTCACAACAAGTACAAGGCGCGCAAGGAGCCGGCGGTTTATACCTGTCACAAGTATGAAGACTACCTTGCTTTCTGCGCGCAAGCGCCTCATGCGCTGACCACGGAAATGGACACGGTCTACAACGACCCCTCGGGCCCTTACATCCAAACCTTCTTCTTTGAGGGCACAGGGTTTATGCTGGGCTTCCTGCATCGGGAAAAGACTTCCGCCTCCATGTCAGCCACCCTGGATACCCTTCAGGAACAATTGGGTGATGAGCTGTTCAGGAACCTTTTCTCGCTCCTTTTGACTGATCGCGGCAGTGAGTTTGAGAAAGTCCTCTTGTTTGAGACAAATACCCGCTCAGGCACGGGCGAAATCAGGCTCAACATCTTCTACTGCGACCCAATGCAAAGCGCTCAGAAACCGCATGTCGAGAACAATCACAATTTCATCAGGGACATTGTTCCCAACGGTTACCCGCTGACGAACCTTACACAGGCTGACTTGGATCTGATGTTCTCCCATATCAACTCAACACCCAGGAAGTCGCTTAACGGCAAGACGCCCTATGAGGCCTTCTCTTTCCTGTTTGGCAGCGATACCGCCCGGAAACTCAACATCGCGCCAATAGAAAGAGACAAGGTCACGCTCAAACCCTGTCTCCTCAATCATGTTTACAGAGCCGGTAAATAATCCGATAAGCCTGTAAACGCCGGTTCCCGACACCTCCGCTGAAAATGCTTCAAACCTGCCAGAGTAAATGGATGTTAATCGTTCACGAAACGAAAAACATCGTCAATTTGCTCTGATTCGCGCGCCTTTCGTGCAGATGTGACATCTATAATCTACCACGATTCCGCCTTTTTGCATACTGCTGATCTCCAGCTTTTTGCCTGAAGGTGCACAGCTTTCCGGACTTTACTCATGCAAAATTCCGGCCCTCTCAAAGACCGGAACTTAAGTTTGCAATTCACCCTGTTTCTTGTGAAATTTGCCGAAACTTTTCGTTTTTCATAGCTTATCTGGATAATAAACTATTATAAGTACCCATCATACGCCTGTGCCGCACCTGCCGCCCACAGTCCGGCACGGAAACCGCGCGATGGTTTACAAGGCTAACACGCACGGATATTTTACCGTTTTCGTGCAGCAAAATACAGCCGGAACTGTCATCGTTCCGGCTGTTTTTGGTTGGTTATGCCGTTGCTTATTCGCCCCGTTCTTTGCCCCAGAAGAACAGCGCGACCGTGCCGGGACCCGTGTGGCTGCCGATGGTGGTGCCGATATCGTGGATCACCGGTTCGCCGTTCAGCTTGGGGAAGGTGGCCTTTATCAGTTCCGCCACTGCCTTGGCATCTTCCAGGCAATATGCGTTGGACAGGAAGCATTTGCCGGAGTAGTTCAGCCCGTCGGTGGCGTTATCCACCATGCGGTTTACAATTTCCTTGATCACCTTATGCTTGGAGCGCACCTTGGTGCGCGGGATAAGCTTGCCGCTGCGGTTGACGTTGAGCAGCGGGCAGATTTTCATCAGCGTGCCTACAAAACCGGCCGTTTTGGATACCCTGCCGCCCTTGATATAGAACGTTAGATC
>DAIOVG010000226.1:0-3313 GCA_036759125.1 Candidatus Limiplasma sp. | reverse complement strand
TAGACGATGCACGTTGCCCGGTTATAGGATTGTAGGGAACCTTGCGGTCTTTTCCACCTTTCGGGTCCGGTTCCAAATGCCAGCAAACCCACTGTGGCAGAGAGGCCAGTTCCTTGGGAAAATTCATATCTCTACCTCCTCGCAGTTTGTATTGAAATGCCGCACCAGTGTCCCACGTACCCTCGCCTTGTTCAGTTCCAGTTTCATGCCTTCACTGACCCGATCGCCGAAGTACCAGAGTTCATGGCATTTCGTGAGCAGGATCATGCCCATATGCAGCGCCAGCTCCCTCGTCGTTTCCGTTTCTTCCCCCATGAACTGCGGGAACAGCAGATGCGGAGCGATCGGCAGGCATTTCCGGGACAGTGCGAACCGGCAGTAATGCCGGGCTGCCTGTACATTGCCTTCTATGTCACCCTGAAATGGCGAGCAGATATAGATGATCGGCATGAACGGGCACCGCTCCCGGTATGCTTCCTGCTCGATTTTCGCCATCGCGGTCCCGGCGGTTGGATCGGGATAGCCTTCGTGATTCCTGTAAACCAAATCGTTCTCTCCTTTATCGGTCGATTTCTGTCATGTGTCCAAAGTCAGTGCCGTAGGCTGCCTCGGCGAGGATCGGTACGTCGAATGCAGGGAAAGGCTGCTGCTCCATGCAGCCGCGGATGAAGTCGACAGCTTCCCCGATCCGCTCCTCCGGCAGCTCGAACACCAACTCGTCGTGGATCTGCAGCAATGGTTTCAGCCACGGGCGTTCCGATAGCCCAGTCAGCAATTGTCCCAACGCTAGTTTCAGGATGTCGGCAGCCGTACCTTGGATCGGGGTGTTCAACGCACAGCGCTCCGCGAAGCTGCGTTTCCCCCAGTCCTGCGAGCGGATGTCGGGCAAGTACCGCCTGCGCCCCAGAAAGGTTTCGGTATAATGCCTGCAGGCTGTATTGCGTTTCTCCTGTTCCTGCCAATGGGTCAGGAGCGGATACCCGGCTTTCAGGCTGTCGATAATCGTTTCGCACTCTGGCAGAGACACGTGCAAGCCGGCTTTGAACCGCAGGGTACGCTGCAAGCCTCTGGGAAACAACCCGTAAAACACACCGAAGTTCACGTTTTTCGCGATCGTTCTGCGCTCTTTGTAGCCTGCAGCTTGTTTATCCGCCGCCTGGGTATAGGGAATCCTGTAGATCACAGACGTGGTCTGTGCATGGATATCTCCGTTGTTACGGTAAGTCTCTAACATTCTGTCATCACGGCAATAGAATGCCCCGACGCGTAGCTCGATCTGCGAGAAATCGCAACTGACCAACACGTGCCCTTCGGGCGCTACGATGAAGGACCGGATGCCCACGGGATCGTTGGTTTTTCTTGGACAGTTTTGAAAATTGGGATTCCTGGACGCAAATCTTCCGGTTTCCGTTGCCAACGGCAGCAGGTCGGGATGAATCCGGCCAGTCGCCGGGTTAAGGTGTTTCAGATACCCATCGATATAGGTCGTCTTGAGCTTTGACCATTTGCGATATTCCTGTATCAGTTCAAACAGCGGCACCAACTCAGGTCGGTTTGCTGTGCACCATTCCGACAGCATGATGAGCGCTTGGTCGTCCGCGGCTTCCTTGCTCTTTGCCGTTGTTTTAAGCACCGGAAGTTTCAGGTCCTCGAACAGGTACCGCTTGAATGCCTGCGTGTTCGCGTTCGCTCCGATATCCACATCGCCGATCAAGTCGCGTATCTTGTGCCGGACTTCCAGCAGTTTATCCATGCACTCCACCTGTTTTTGAATCATGGACGATTTGTTCATGAGCAGGCCGTTGTACTTCATCAGCCCGCAGTACACCGCCGTAGGACTTTCCACAGTCTCTACCAGGGAATGGTGCTCCGGGAGATACTGTGTAAACCAGGCATTGAAGCAGTGATACAATCGCAAGGCGAAATCACTGTCCGCACAGGCGTAACGCACGGTCTCCGGGGCATAAGACGGCAGTTCATCGAAGTATTTCCCGCCGGTCACCATTTCAAAGCTCGGAAGTTCCACGTTTAGCAATTCCGGAACCAGGGTTTTCAAGCCACAGTCGGATAACTGGCGAAATATAAACCTGCTTTTCAGCGTCAGCTGCGCAGCCGCCATCGTGTCATAACACGGCGGTTGCAGAACGATACCCAGCGCATAGAGAAACATGCTCTCAAAGGCCAGGTTGTGCGCTACCTTGATGACTTGAGGATTTGTCCATACGGCATCGCACAGGAACGAGATGATGCTGTTTACATTCGCATTGCCCCCGTCAATATGCCACAAGGGAACGTAGATCCCGCTGTCCTCTGCTACCGACAGCGATATGCCAACGATCTGTGATCGGTGCGCATCGAGCGCAGCTTTCGGGTCGGAGCGGTAGGGAGGCAGTGGTGCTGTTTCAAAGTCGAAAGCGACGACTGCGGCTTCCGCCAGATACGCCTGGATCGCCTGTACATCCGTCATGCATTGATAATCCATTCGATATCCTCCATGGGGAGGGCTGACGCCCACCCCAGTTTCATTGCGGCTACGATTCCAGGATCTCGCCGGTTTCGGGATCGACGGTGAAGTCGGCATTACCCTCCGATGCCGCACTGTCCTCGTAACCGAGCTGCAAGGCGATCCCTTTCACCTGCTCCGCCATGGCAACAACGTAAGGCAGCTCGTCGGCCGCTAGGACCCGATCCACGGCAAACTGTGCCTGCGAATAGGTGATGCCGCCGGCATTGCTGGTTTTCTTCAGCGAGAACCGCGTCACCACGCTTGCGGATTTCTTGCCCTTCGACAGCAGCCGTTTGATGTACACCGAAAACTCTTTCATGGATCCCGTAGGCAGCGTCAGCAGCAGCGGGATCAGCTCGCCCTCGCGTAGGATGTAGATGCGCCGTTTATTCTTGCAGGATTTCCCACCGTTGACGCCGGACCCGAACTGGTTGAACGGGCAGCTTGCGCAGTCTCCCCCTGGATTGCCCATACCTGTAACGCCGTCATGGCTGCCGCAGTTCGGCGGATTGTTGCCGCCGCTGTAGCTCTCGCGGTAATAGGTGAACAGCGGGTGGTGGAATAGAATCACGCCTGCAAACTCCTTCACCGCATCCGTTTCTCCGAGGAGTTCGCCAGGCAGTTCAAAGGTCATGCCGCCAGCTGCTGGGATCGTGATCCGGTCGAAGGATACATCCATACCGCCGAGCTCGTCACTCATGGCTTCCGCCAGGTTGAAATCTTTGAGGGCTGTGAATCCGGGAGTGGGGATCATGTCGGTGTTGTTCATAATGGGTACCTTCCTTTCATTTATCGGGATGATTTGCG
>DAIOVG010000225.1:0-3322 GCA_036759125.1 Candidatus Limiplasma sp. | reverse complement strand
TATTTCCCCGCATCAGCTTTCCTACGTTACGCACAGCGGCGAGGGCGAAGGGCTGTTGTTCTACGGGAACGTCATTTTGCCCTTCTCCGACAAGTTCCCTCGGGATACGGAGCTATACCGCATCATGACGACGAAGCCGAACGAGACGCAATCGGAGGTGAGCGTATGACCTGGCTGTGGATTGCGCTGGGGGTGTTTTTAATCCTCATGTTCATCATGGCTTTAGGCGCTTGCAGGCTCGCCGCAGAAGCAGATGAACGAATGCGGCAGGCGTTCGAAATCATGATGGAAGGCCGTTTGCAAAACGCGGACGGCTTTTCCTGTAGGGAGGCAGGCAACGCCGATGAATCGTAAAACGGGTACGCGGCTGCGGTTCTCGGACGCAGAACAGGCGGAGAATTTTGAAAGCACACCCGTTCAAATGAATCGTCGCAAGGGCAAGCCGCCCAAGGCACCGCCTGATGAGCATTTCCAGAATGAAGTGCCCAAGATGGCCTCGGATGCTGATTCTCCGCCAACGACCCGTTCCCGTCTGCACTTTGCGGATGACGAGACGGTAAATCCCGCCCTTCAGAAAGCGAAAGCAAAGGCCGACATCGCCGCTGCCAAGCTTACGAAAGCGAAAGCACGCATCCCCAAGAAGAAAGCCATGTCTATTGCCCGTGCAACGGATAAAGCTACAGGAAAAACCAAAACGCGCCTGCGTTTCGAGGAAAAAGCAAAAGGAGCGCCATCTATGCATACTCCTGTTGTGACCCGTTTGCCTGTATCGGAACTGCATCATCAGATCAGCAAGGCAGAGGAAGAAAACACCGACGTGGAAGCCGCCCATCACAGTGCGGAGACTGCCGAAGGCATGGGTCGGTTTGCCGCTCACTCCTACCGGGCGCAGAAGCTGAGACCCTATCGGCAGCTGGAGGCGGCGGAACGCAGGCTGGACAAGGCGAATCTCCGTGTCCTGCAAAAACAGGAGCCGCTTTCCAGCAATCCGTTCTCCCGCTGGCGGCAGAAGCAGGCGATCAAGAAAGCCTATACGGCATCCAAAACGGCGGGCGGCATGACGCAGCGCACAGTCCGGCAGAACCTTCGGCAGCGGGCTGTTCACGGTATCAAGCGCATGTTTGTCCGCAACAAAAAGACCTATATTCTGGGCGGTGCGCTGTTTCTGGTCATGGCTATGGTCATGAACGGCTTATCCTCCTGCACGCCGCTGGTGCAGGGCGGTTTACAGGCGTTCGTTATTGCGACCTATCCTGCCGAGGACACGGATATTCTGGCCGCTGAACGGTACTACAAGGGGCTGGAAGATGAACTGCAAAGCCAGATTGACCGCTATGCGGCAGACCATCCGCAGTACGACGAATTCCTGTATGAAATTGATGATATCTGGCACGATCCCCATGCCTTGATCTCGCTGGTATCCGCGCACGCCAACGACGAATGGACAATCGATGACGTGTACGGTTTCCTTGACCTGCTATTTGAACAGCAGTATACGCTGACGCAGGCGGTAGAATCCGAAACCCGCTATAAGCAGGAATGGGTGACGCACTATGAACGGATCGTCGATCCCGATACGGGCGAGATCACATGGCGGCCTTATCAGGTGTTGGAGGACGTACCCTACACCTACCGTATCTGCACAGTGACGCTGGAAAACTTCAACCTGTCCCACCTGCCCTTTTATGTGCTGAGCCGGGAAGGGGTTGGCCGGTATGCCATGTACATCTCCGTGCTGGGGAATCGGGAGGAGCTGTTCAGGAACAATCCCTATGCCTCCACCCTGCGGGAACCCGGCGAGCACGATATCCCCGAAACGTATCTTGCGGACGAAACCTTCGCGCGCATTATCGAAGAAGCGGAAAAGTACATCGGCTATCCCTACGTCTGGGGCGGTGACAGCCCCGAAACGTCCTTTGATTGTTCGGGCTTCGTGAGCTATGTATTCACCAACAGCGGCGTTCGCAACGTGGGGCGTCTGGGTGCCACCAGCCTGTATGGAGCCTGCCAGAAGATTACAGCAGAAGAGGCACGTCCCGGCGACCTGATCTTCTTTGAAAATACCATCTCCGGCGAGGATGGCATCACCCACGTGGGCATCTACGTCGGGGATGGGTACATGCTGCACTGCGGTTCGCCCATCGGGTACGCCAATCTCAGCGAATCGTATTGGCAGCAACACTACTATGGTTACGGGCGTTTGGCCCGTGATTGAAAAAGGAAGGAATCTAATATGGCTAATAAATTGGAACAATACACTACGGAGCGCGACAAGATCGCTGCTAAAATCGCCGTACTGGAGGAACGCCGAAAGGTGCTGGACGGCAAGATCATGGAAACAGAGAACCTTGAAATCCGTGCCATGATGCGCAGCGAGAACTTGACCTTGCCGGAGTTGATGGAGCTGGTGCGTACCATGCAGGAAAAGCATCGTACTCCCTATGCTCTCAATGATAACAACGATGATGACACAATCGAAAATCAAAAAGTGGAGGATACCGATGATGATGAAATCTGATAAATACCTGCTGCACCTGCTTGCGCTGCTGTGTTGTCTTCCCATCCTGCTCTGCGCCATACTTTCGTTTGCGGCAATCGCGAAAGCGGAAGCCATTGACATCGAAACCTATGATGGGGAAGTCATTCTGGAAGACCCCGCACTCCTTGGCGACGTGGAAGAGGATGAGAACACATCCGCTGCGGATACGTCTATGGAGCAGCCTGCAACCGACGAACCGACAGTGACTCCTACAGATACTCCCACGGCGGAACCAACGCAAGAACCTACCACAGCACCGACCGAGCCGCCTGTCGCATCCTACGATATCGACATGGATCTGCCATCGGGCTGGTACGCGAGCCGCATTGCGATGGAGATCACCATTTCGGATTTGGGCGGCACGGGCTGGAACAACGTGAAGATTACGCAAAACAATACAACGCTCATTGACGGCGCGCTTCCCTCCGGGCATCTGTGGATCGACATTCTGGACAACTGCTCCATCAAGGTCGTTGTGACCGATCCCTATGGTGAGGAACACGAAAAAGACGTAGACGTGGATTGTTTCGATCATGATGTGCCCGTCCTGGAAGCCAGCATCAGCGGCGAATACCTGCACATTGAAGCCAGCGACGCCAAATCGGGCATCGGTTCGGTACAGGTTAACGGCACCCATTATGACAGCCTGACCGACGGCCAACTGGACATTCATTTGAAGGAATATGCGGACGCATACGAGCAGCTGTTGGTACAGGCGGTCGATAAGGTGGGCAATACCTCCAAGGCTATTGCGCTGGCCAATCCCTTCTTCCATAACACGCC
>DAIOVG010000224.1:0-3367 GCA_036759125.1 Candidatus Limiplasma sp. | reverse complement strand
TCTTGCTATCGTTTCAAGACAAGTTATTGTATCACCGTAGATGTCGCGTGGTGGTGCGGTCGATGGGACTTGAACCCATACTCGGTTAAGAACACGCCCCTCAAACGTGCGCGTATGCCAATTCCGCCACGACCGCAGGCAACGGCTATTATATGGGTTTTTGGGGTGTTTGTCAATATCAGATTTGCGGAAAAGTGTAGTTTCTGTCCGGAAACGAATTGTGGATGAAAACCAGAAAATACTTGACAAAGCGGGTCTTGATTTGATATTATTTTCGTTGGCATCAATAGACTCCATTAGCCCCGGATGTTTATTGAACGGTGTGCGTTTGCTGACCATCAAACGCGGCCAAAACCTTGATTGTTTCCTTTGAAGGAGGATATCAACTTTGAACACCTACATGGAAAAAACCGCGGATGTACAGCGCAAATGGTACATCGTGGATGCGCAGGACGTCGTCCTGGGCCGCCTGGCCACGCGTGTCGCATCCGTTTTGCGCGGAAAACATAAGCCCACGTACACCCCGCATGTCGACACTGGCGATTATGTTATCATCATCAATGCCGACAAAGCGGTGCTGACCGGCAAGAAGCTGGATCAGAAAATGTATTATCACCACTCGGGTTATCCGGGCGGCCTGAAAGAGACGCCGTACCGCCGCCTGATGGCGGAAAAGCCTGAGTTCGCCGTGAAAAAGGCGATCGTCGGAATGCTTCCCAAGGGCCCGCTCGGCCGCAGCATGGCAAAGAAGCTGCGTGTATACGCCGGTGCGGAGCATGAGTATGCGGCGAAGAAACCTGAAACGCTTGAACTCAAGTAAGGAGATAAATAAGAATGGCTAAGATTGAATACAGTGCCGTCGGCCGCCGCAAGAGCGCGATTGCTCGTGTCAGGATGGTAGCGGGCGATGGAAAAATTATCGTCAACAAGCGCGATCTGGACAGCTATTTTGGTCTGGAAACGCTCAAGATGAACGTGCGTCAGCCCCTGGAGCTGACCAAAGCCGGAAGCGACATGGACATTCTTGTCACCGTCACTGGCGGCGGGCTTACGGGCCAGGCAGGCGCAATCCGCCACGCCATCAGCCGTGCGCTGGTGAAGGTCAACCCGGAGCTCAGAGACAGCCTGAAGAAAGCCGGATTCCTCACGCGTGACCCACGCATGAAGGAGCGCAAGAAGTACGGCCTGAAAGCCGCGCGCCGCGCACCGCAGTTCTCCAAGCGCTAATCGATTGCAATGTTTGGGTGGGAGTTGTCCGTTTAAGGGCAGCTCCCTTCCTGCTTCTTGGGAGGTGTTCATGTGTCTGTATGTTATCTGATCGGCGCGGGCTCGTTTACGCTGCGCGATTTGTATCCCAATGCCGGAGATTTCGTCATCGCGGTTGACGGGGGATTTTCGGCTGCCGTCGCCTCCGGTATTACGCCGGATCTTTTGGTCGGCGATTTTGATTCGCTCGCGCAGATCCCGGGGGATATCCCGGTCAAGGCCTTTCCGCCGGAAAAGGATCAAACCGACATGGCGCTTGCCCTGGAAGAAGGTATGGCGCGCGGCTACTGTTCCTTTCGCTTTTACGGGGCCGGCGGGGGGCGTGAGGATCACACCTACGCAAACCTCCAGCTGCTCTCCAGCGCGGCTAGGAGAGGCTGTACGTGCCAAATGGTGTGTCCAGAGTATGATGTATACGCCCTGACCAACGGCTCGCTGCGTTTGCCCCTGCAAACAGCTGGGAAGATTGTTTCGGTCTTCTCTCACGGCGACAAAGCCGAGGGGGTTACGCTGGAGGGGCTGAAGTACCCGCTTAAGGACGCAACCCTGACCTGCGATATGCCTCTGGGCGTCAGCAATGAAACGACGGGGGAGAATCCCATGATAACCGTTCAAAACGGCACGCTCCTGATTTATGTAATGCTTTGATACACAAACAAAAACCCCGCTTCGGCGGGGCTTTTATTTTATCTAAAATCAGGGTCACAGATGCCAATTACCACAGCAGCCGTTTCTCGTCCTCTTCCTTGGAATCCACGGATGTCGCCAGATTCTCCACGTGGTCGCCGATGCGCTCCATGTTATTGAGCATATCCAGGAAGAGCATGCCGTTGGTCGGAGAGCATTTCTTTTCCTTCACACGGTCCATGTGATGGTTGGTCATCTCATCGCACATGCTGTCGATCTCATTCTCAAGATCCGTTACCTTCTTGATGACGACCGGATCGATGATCTGCTTATTGACGATCTCTATGGCCTGCTCCAAGGCTTGCGTCACGATCTGGTACAGCGCTTCCAGCTCATGGATCGCTTTGTTGGTAAAGGCCCGCTTCGCATTGCGGCGGGTGGCGGCGATCTCTGTGATGTTCACCGCATGATCGCCAATGCGCTCCAAATCGTTAACCACGTGGAACAGGGAGCCCATCAGGTGCACGTCGCGCGCGGTGAGGGTAAGCCCGCGCAGCTCAATCAGCTTGGCGGTCACCTCGGTATTGAGGAAATCAATCACGTTTTCTCGGTTGTTAAACTCGTCCAGCGGCGTATCCTTCTGGGCAAAGAAATAGTCCATGGAGGCGGCGAAGTTCTGCTTCACCAGCTCGCCCATACGCGTAACCTCACGGAAAAGCTGCTTGGCGGCGATTGGCGGGGTGGAGAACAGGCGATCGTCGAAATAGGTCAGGCGCATGGGCTCTTCTGCCTTGTCCTGGCCACGTACCACGAAGTATGCGGCTTTCTCCAGGATTCTGGACATCGGCAGAAGGATGACCGTCGTGGTTACGTTGAAGATGATATGTGCCAGGGCAATCTGCAAGCGCAGGTTGTCACCGGCGAGCTGTTCAATCCAGTCGGCAAATGGCAGTGTCAGCGCGATGATGATGAAAAGCACAGAGCCGATGACATTGAACAGCAAATGAACGATAGCCGCCCGGCGTGCTGTTTTATTCGTTCCAATGGATGCCAGCAGCGCCGTGATACAGGTGCCGATGTTTTGGCCAAACAGGATGAAAATGGATGAGTGCAGTCCGATCAGGTTGGCGCTGGCCAGCGCCTGCAGGATACCGATGGAAGCTGAGGAAGACTGCAACAGCGCTGTGATCAGCGCGCCGATGATTACGCCCAGGAAGGGGTTGGAGACCTCCGTAATCATCGTACGGAAGCCTTCCCAGTCGCGCATGGGCTCCATGGCGGCCGTCATGGTTTGCATGCCGACAAACAGAATGCCCAGGCCGATGAAAATCTGGCCGATCATCTTGAAGCTTGAACGCCCTGAAAGCAAAAGAAAAATCAAACCGATCACAGCGAAGATCACGCCGAAATCTAGTTTGACCGACAGCATCAGGGAGGTTACGGTGGTACCGATGTTTGCCCCCATAATGACGCC
>DAIOVG010000223.1:0-3371 GCA_036759125.1 Candidatus Limiplasma sp. | reverse complement strand
GTCGGGTCCCCGCGCCGCTTGGAGAGCATGCGCGTGGAATCCTTCATCACCGCGGGCAAGCTCTCCAGGCGGCGCGGGGACGCGACCTTTGACGACCTGCTTGAGCAGGGGTACGTGCGCGACGCGATCATCAACTTCATCGCGCTGCTCGGTTGGGCGCCCAGGGACGACCGCGAATTTTTTACGCTTGACGAGTTGGTTGAAGTGTTCGATACCGACGGGCTTAGTAAATCGCCCGCGATCTTTAACATGGATAAATTGACGTGGTTCAACTCCGAGTACATCAAAAAAATGGAGTTTGAGGACTATCTCAAAATGGCGACGCCCTGGTTTGACAAGGTGTTGAAGGGCAAGGATATCAATTACCGCCGCCTGGCGGAGCTGATGCATGGCCGTACCGAAGTATTCAACCGCATCCCCGATATGGTAGCGTTCCTCGCCGAACTGCCGGATTATTCCATTGACCTGTACTCCCACAAAAAGATGAAAACACACCCTGCCCTATGCCTGAAAGTACTCAAGCTCGCCCTTACCAGGGTGGCGGCTTTACAGGATTTCTCAGAGGATGCCCTCAAGGAAGACCTGATGCAGCTGGCCACCGAGAAAGAGCTTAAGACCGGGCAGGTGATGTGGCCCGTGCGCGTTGCGCTTTCGGGCCTCCAGTCCACGCCGGGCGGCGCGACGGAGATCGCGTACCTGCTGGGCAGGGAGGAAACGCTGCAAAGACTTGCCATCGGGATCAACTTCCTGGAGCAGTACTGCAGTATGATGAACATTCATCTTG
Organism: Candidatus Limiplasma sp.; assembly: GCA_036759125.1. Taxonomy (GTDB): domain Bacteria; phylum Bacillota; class Clostridia; order Christensenellales; family Aristaeellaceae; genus CAXXOK01. Next base: position 2,587 of record DAIOVG010000223.1, on the reverse strand, counting down.
ACGAATAAAGGAGTTATTACGATGCAAAATAAAGAATTCATGCCCTATGATCCGGAGGCCATCGAAACGAAATGGCAGAAAAAATGGGCGGACGAGGGCACGTTTGAGGCGCGGTATCCGTCCGACAAACCCAAGTTTTACGGGCTGATCGAGTTTCCCTACCCCTCAGGCTCCGGCCTGCATGTGGGGCACCCGCGTTCCAACACCGCGATGGACATCATCTGCCGCAAACGCCGCATGGAAGGCTACAACGTGCTCTATCCCATCGGTTACGACGCCTTCGGCCTGCCGACGGAAAACTACGCCATCCAAAACCATATCCATCCCGCGAAGGTGACCAGGGACAACATCGCGCGCTTCCGCTCGCAGCTAAAGCGCCTCGGATTTTCCTTCGATTACACCCGCGAGGTGGATACCACCGATCCGGATTACTACAAATGGACGCAGTGGATCTTCCTCAAGCTATATGAAAACGGCCTGGCCTACAAGCACGAGATGCCCATCAACTGGTGCACGCGCTGCAAGGTGGGGCTGGCCAACGAGGAAGTCGTCGGCGGCGTGTGCGAGCGTTGCGGCGGCGAGGTGGTGCGCAAGGTAAAAAGCCAGTGGATGCTGCGCATTACCGAGTACGCGCAGAAGCTCTTGGACGGCCTGGATACGGTGGATTTCATCGAAAAGGTAAAGGTTCAGCAGCGCAACTGGATCGGGCGCTCGGAGGGCGCGGAGGTCGATTTTCAGATTGCGGGCAAGGCTGAGAAGCTGCGCGTGTTTACCACGCGCCCGGACACGCTGTTTGGCGCGACGTACATGGTGGTAAGCCCCGAGCATCCGCTGATGGATACCTACAGGGCCGATATCAAAAACTACGGCGAGGTTGTGAGCTACCGCGAGCAAGCCGCCAAAAAGAGCGATTTTGAGCGCACCGAGATGAACAAGGACAAGACCGGCGTGGAAATTGACGGCCTGAGCGCGGTCAACCCCGTAAACGGCGAAAACATCCCCATCTGGGTCAGCGATTACGTGCTGATGAGCTACGGCACCGGCGCGATTATGGCCGTGCCGGGGCATGACACGCGCGACTACGAGTTCGCCAAGACCTTTGATCTGCCGATTATCGAGGTCATCGCGGGCGGCGATATAAGCAAGGAAGCGTACACCGACGTCGCCGACGGCATCCTTGTCAACAGCGGGTTCTTAAACGGCCTGCCCGTCGCAGAAGCCAAGAAAACGATCACCGCCTGGCTTGTGGAAAAGGGATTGGGTGAAAAGAAAATCAATTATAAGCTGCGCGACTGGATTTTCAGCCGCCAGCGCTACTGGGGCGAGCCCATCCCCATGGTGCACTGCGAGCAATGCGGCGCCGTGCCCGTGCCGGAATCGGAGCTGCCCGTGGTGCTGCCGGCGGTGGAGGATTACGAGCCGACGGACACCGGCGAAAGCCCGCTGGCGAAGATGACGGACTGGGTGAACACCGTTTGCCCCAAATGCGGCGGCCCCGCCAGACGCGAGACCGACACCATGCCCAACTGGGCGGGATCAAGCTGGTACTTCCTGCGCTACTGCGACCCGCACAACGGCAAAGCGCTCGCCGATTACGAAAAGCTGAAATACTGGATGAACGTCGATTGGTACAACGGCGGTATGGAGCACACCACGCTGCACCTGCTCTACAGCCGCTTCTGGCACCGTTTCCTCTACGATATCGGCGTTGTGCCCTGCCCGGAGCCCTACCAAAAGCGCACCAGCCACGGCATGATCCTGGGCGAGACTGGGGAAAAGATGTCCAAATCCCGCGGCAACGTCGTCAATCCCGACGACTGCATCGCGGAGATCGGCGCGGACGCGACCCGGATGTATGAGATGTTCATGGGCGCGTTTGACCAGGCGATCCCATGGAACCAAAGCGGCGCGCGCGGCTGCCGCCGTTTCCTGGACCGCGTCTGGCGCTTGATGGATATGCTCAAGGACGGCAAAGGGTATCAAAAAGCCATCACCCCGCTGATGCACGAGACCATCAAAAAGGTGGGCGAGGACTACGAGGCGATGAAGTACAATACCGCGATCGCCCAGATGATGACGCTCGTTAACGAGTTTTACGCGGCGGACGGCTGCACGGAGGACGAACTCAAAACGCTGCTGCTGCTGCTCTATCCCGTGTCCCCGCACATCTGCGAGGAGATGTGGGAGACGCTGGGCTTCGGCTCCGGGATGACCTTTGAAGCGTGGCCTGCATACAGCGAGGAAGCCATGAAGCGTTCCGAGGTGGAGATCGCCATCCAGATCAACGGCAAGGTGCGCGGGCGCATCATGATCGACCCCGAAATGACCAGGGAACAGGCCGCCCAAGAACTGCCGGACAACACGGATATTGTAAACATCGTCGGAGACCGTACGATCGTCAAGCTGATTTTCGTACCCGGCCGACTCTGTAATATCATCGTGAAGTAGCTGCTGATACCGACTCCAAAGGAGTAGATATGGCAACGGATAACATTTTAACAGTCGATAAAGTCAGCCGGTCGTTCGGCAAAACGCAGGCGCTCAAAGACTTAAGCATAGCAATTCCCAAAGGGCAGATCGTAGGCCT
>DAIOVG010000222.1:0-3386 GCA_036759125.1 Candidatus Limiplasma sp. | reverse complement strand
CTTTCTTGGGATTTGAGGCAGGGATGACGACCGCATCATGCTTGGCCACCTGCGCATTGCGGATGCGGGTGAGCATATCGGCGATGGGATCATTCATGACCATGGGAAAACCTCCTTTGTTCCGTCCCGCTTACCAGCTGGCTTTGCGGACGCCGGGAATCTGGCCCTTATACGCCAGTTCTCTGAAGCAGATGCGGCAGATGCCATACTTGCGAAGTACCGCGTGCGGGCGACCGCACAGGCGGCAGCGCGTGTAAGCGCGAGTGGAGAATTTTGCGGGGCGAGCCTGCTTGATCTTCATGCTTGTCTTTGCCACGATTTTGTCTCCCTTCTACTTACGATGCGTACGGCATGCCGAGGAGGGCCAAAAGCTCTTTGCATTCCTCATCGGTCTTCGCCGAAGTAACGAATATAATTTCCATGCCGCGGACCTTATCCACCTTATCATAGTTGATTTCGGGGAAGATCAGCTGGTCGCGCAGCGCCAGGGCGTAGTTGCCGCGGCCGTCGAAGGCCTTGGTGGATACGCCGCGGAAGTCGCGCACGCGGGGAAGAACGATGTTGATGAGCTTATCAACAAACTCGTCCATACGGTCGCCGCGCAGGGTAACCTTCGCGCCGACGCTCATGCCCTGGCGAAGCTTAAAGTTTGCCACGGACTTGCGTGCTTTGGTGACGATGGGCTTTTGTCCGGCGATCTGCGTGAGCTCTGCCACGGCGGTTTCAAGCGCTTTGGCATTGTCCTTGCAGTCGCCCAGACCCATGTTGATGACGACTTTGTGGATCTTTGGGATCTGCATGTCGTTCTTGTAGCCGAATTTCTGCTTGAGCGCAGGTGCGGCCTCATTCTGGAACTTTTCCTTGATGCGTGTTGCCATTCAGCCGACCCTCCTTACTCAATCTGTGCGCCGCAGCGTTTGCATACGCGCACTCTGGTCTTTTTTACGTGTCCCTTGTCGGTTTCGGTTTCAACTTCCTTTTTCCCGACGCGTGTGGCCTTGCCGCACTTGGGGCAGATGAGCATCACGTTGGACGCATCCAGCGCGCGCTCTTTCTGGTAGATGCCGCCCGGCTGGCCCTGGCGGCGGGATTTCTGGTGCTTGCTGACGTACGCTACGCCCTCGACGATGACCTTGTTGTCCTTGGTCTCGACGGCCAGCACCTTGCCCTGTTTGCCTTTGATGGTCTCAGGCCCGGAGATGACAACGACCTGATCGTTCTTTTTAACGTGAACCTTCATTCGTTCTCCCTCCTTACAGTACTTCGGGCGCCAGCGAGACGATCTTCATATACGCCTTCTCGCGGAGCTCGCGTGCCACAGGCCCGAAAATACGGGTGCCCTTTGGCAGTTTCTCGTCGTTGATGAGTACGGCTGCGTTATCGTCAAACCGGATGTAGCTGCCGTCTGCACGGCGCATTTCCTTATGCTGCCGAACGATAACGGCTTTGACCACGTCGCCTTTTTTCACAGCGCCGCCGGGGTTCGCGGTTTTCACGCTCGCCACGATCACGTCGCCCACACTGCCCGATCTGCGGAAAGAACCGCCGAGCACTCGGATGCACATGATCTCCTTAGCGCCGGAATTATCGGCTACTTTAAGTCGCGTTTGCGGCTGGATCATACGGGTTTCCTCCTTATTTCGCCTTTTCGACGATTTCGACCAGGCGCCAACGCTTGGTTTTGGACAGCGGGCGGGTCTCCATCACGGAAACGGTATCGCCGATACCGCATTCGTTGTTTTCATCATGCACCTTCAGCTTCGTGGACTGGTTCATGATCTTGCCATACAGCGGATGGCGTACACGGGTCTTAACTTCAACAACGATGGTTTTATCCATCTTGTCGCTGATGACGATGCCTTCGCGGGTTTTGCGAAGTCCTCTCTGTTCAGACATGGAAGCGGCTTCCTCCTTCATATTCAGTCAAGCGCAATTCCTTACGCATTCTTTTGTTCCAGTTGACGAAGGACGGTCAGGCAACGGGCGATATCGCGTTTGACGCCCTTGATGACCATGGTGTTTTCCAGCTGGCCGGTCGCAAGCTGAAAACGAAGGTTGAACAGCTCTTCCTTGAGCTCAGAGACTTTTTCCTGAAGCTCAGATGTGTTCATGGCTTGAAGATCGTTTGCCTTCATTATGCTTCACCACCCGCTTCTTTCGTAGTGTCCTGCCGCTTCATGATTTTGGTCTTGATGGGCAGCTTATGCCCGGCGAGGCGCAGGGCTTCCCTGGCAACCGATTCCGACACGCCCGCGATTTCAAACAATACACGGTCGGGCTTCACAACGGCTACCCAGTATTCCGGCGAGCCTTTGCCCGAACCCATGCGGGTTTCGGCAGGCTTCTCGGTGACAGGCTTGTCGGGGAAGATCTTGATCCAAACCTGGCCGCCGCGCTTGGTGTGACGGGTAAGCGCGATACGGGCGGCTTCGATCTGCTGGCTGGTAACCCAGGAGGGCTCGGTGGCGACCAAACCGTATTCGCCGTAGGCGATGGTATTGCCGCGCTGTGCCCTGCCCTTCATGCGGCCGCGGAAAACGCGGCGGCGTTTGACTCTCTTGGGCATCAACATAGCTTATCTGCCTCCTTTGGGAGCGCCCTGGGTGCGCTTGGCCTGCGGCAGGCGCTGGCCTTTATAGATCCACACCTTCACGCCCAGGCGGCCGTAGGTGGTTTTCGCTTCGCAGAAGCCGTAGTCGATATCGGCGCGCAGCGTCTGCAGCGGGATGGATCCATCGTGATAGTGTTCGGAGCGGGCGATATCCGCGCCGTTGAGACGGCCGGCCACGGCGGTTTTGATGCCCTTGGCGCCGGCTTTCATCGCGCGCTGCATGGATTGCTTCATCGCGCGGCGGAACGAGATACGCTTTTCCAGCTGCTGGGCGATGTTCTCGGCCACGAGCTGCGCGTTGGTCTCGGGAGATTTGATCTCCATGATGTTGATATTGGCGGGGCGGCCCAGAAACGCGTCGATTTCGCGCGCTGCATGGATTGCTTCATCGCGCGGCGGAACGAGATACGCTTTTCCAGCTGCTGGGCGATGCTTTCGGCCACAAGCTGCGCGTTGGTCTCGGGCACCTTGATCTCCATGATGTTGATATTGGCGGGCCTGCCAAGGAACGTATCGATATCGCGCTTCAGAGCCTCGATGCCCGCGCCGCCGCGGCCGATGATCATACCGGGTTTGGCGGTGTAAATGTTAATGGTCACACGGTTGGCGCTGCGTTCGATATCAATGTGGCTGATGCCGGTTTGATAGTACTTCTGCTTGAGCATCCTGCGAAGCTCAAAGTCCTCGGCGAGGTTGTTGGCAAAATCCTTTTTGCCTGCATACCAACGCGTGCTCCAGTTAAAGATTACGCCAACGCGAGCGCCATGGGGGTTGA
>DAIOVG010000221.1:0-3388 GCA_036759125.1 Candidatus Limiplasma sp. | reverse complement strand
GGTGTCGTAGCAGAAGGAGAAGCATTCAAAGCCCGCGATGTCGTTGAGGCGATCCACGTACAGCGCGGCTTCGTCCATATCGGAGCACGCCGACGCATAGAGGCGGCCGCGATATTCGATAAACATGTTTTCCAGGCAGATTTCCACGCCGTATTCCTTCGCACAGGGAATCAGGCGGGTATAGAACTCCTTGTTCAGCCGCCACCGCGTTTCGCCGTCCATGCGTTGCGGATAGGCGCTGAAATACGGGTGAACAACGATGAACTTGCAGCGCATATCCACGCAAACCGCCATGCACTTTTCGATGGCTGTGCAGATGGCCTCGTTCATCGCGTCATTCGGCGTATAGGAGGGGAAGGGGGCGTGGCATTGATGGGCGAATACCCCGGTTTCCTTCATGGCCTCCGCATAAGGGCGGTAAAAGTCCTTCACGTCCCTGAGGGGCCTGGAAAAGAAGTTCTCCGTATGCCCGTTCACCACTTCGTCGTAAGGAAGCTGGGTAAAGAAGCTGAAGTCCACAAAATCAAACCCCGCGTTTTGGAGGAGCTTGAAGCCTTCCAGCGGATTGTTTTCGTTGACAAAGGGATGGGACAGGATGCTGATTTTCATACAAAATTCACCTCTTAACCTTTCACGCTGCCCAGAACCAGGCCGGTTACAAAATAACGCTGCAGAAAGGGATACACGCATAGAATCGGCAGCGTTGCGATGACGATCTGGGCGCATTTGAGGGCTCGGTTGGACATTTCCTGCACATCGGCCCAGCTTTCCGAGTCCATCTGGGACATGTCCATTTCAATCACAATGCTGCGCAAATAGCTCTGCAGGGGCAGTTTGCCCGGCGTGTTGGTGTAAATCAAGCCGTCAAACCAGGCGTTCCAGTGGTTCACCATACAAAAGAGCGCAATCGTCGAAATGGCGGGGATGGAAACGGGGATAAAAATCTGCACCAGCGTTCGCAGATGGCCCGCGCCGTCAATCAGGGCGGCTTCTTCCAGTTCCTGCGGCACACGCCGGAAAAAGTTGAGCATCAAAACCAGGTTGAAGGCCGGCAATGCCCTCGGCAGCACCAACGCCCATATGGTATCGCGCAGATGCAGATTGGCTACGAGGACGTAGGTGGGGATCAGGCCGCCGCTGATAAGCATGGTGATAAAGAAGAACCATGAATAAATCGTTCGTTCCGGAAGCTTGGCATTGCTGCGGGAAAGCGGATAGGCCGTTAGAATAATAAGGAACAGGTTGATGCTCGTGCCCAGCACCAGCCGCTCGACCGAGCGTAAAAAAGCATTCCAGAAGGCGGTCTTTTTCAACAGGAAGGCATAGGTATCAATGTTAAAGCCCACCGGCCACAACCCAACCATACCGGCGGAGGTTTCCGCCTTGCCGCTGAAGGATATGGCAATGACATGGATGAAAGGCAGGATGCAAACCAGGGCCAGCAAAACCAGCAATACGTTATTAAAAGCAAGGAAAACTTTTCTACTGCATGATACGGTTGTTTTCATGTAACATCCTTCCCTAGAACAGTGAATATCGGAAGAACCGGTAAGCCACCCAATACGATACGGAGACAAATATGCAGGATATAATGGACTTGAAGAAACTCAGCGCCGCGGCAGGCCCGTACTGAGCGCTTTCCAGGCCCAGACGATAGATCATGGTATCCAGGATATCGCCGGTCTCATATACGATGGGACTGTACATATTGTAAATTTGGTCAAAGCCCGCATTGAGGACGTTACCGAGGCTGAGCACCATCATCAGCACAATGGTGGAACTGATGCCGGGCAGGGTAATATGGATCGTCTGCTGCCAGCGGTTGGCGCCGTCGATTGCCGAAACCTCGTATAAGTTCGGGTCAATCCCGGTAAGGGCGGCCATATAGATGATTGTGCCGTAGCCAAAGGATTTCCATAGGTCCGTAAATATAATGGTGGCCTGAAAATAGTTTTTATCGCCCAAAAAGTAGATAGGCCCTACGCCGAACAAGCCTAACAGTTTATTGACAATCCCGCTGGATGGGGAAAGAATATCCAGCATGATGCCGCCAAAGATGATCCAGGAAAGAAAATGAGGAAAATAAACGATCGTCTGGACGGCGCGCTTAAATGCCAGGTTGGCAACCTCGTTGAGCAGCAGCGCCACGACAACGGGTATAATCAGGCGCAGCGTAATTTTCCAAAAGGCAATCACGACGGTATTCCGGATGACGTTCATCGTGTTGGGCAGCGCCAGGATGTACTCGAAATTCTGCAAACCCACCCACTTCTGCTGGCCAAAGAGGCCTTTGGCCGGGATGAACTTCTGAAAAGCGATGATCAGGCCGCCCAGGGGGATATAGCTGAAGATGAACACTATAATCAAACCGGGCAGGATCATAAGACGCAGCGGGAGCCCGCGGCGGAACCGGGACCTTGTATGGCGTGATAATTGTATGTTTGTCAAATTGGTTCCTCCTTGGCGTTTGCCTTGACCCATAGCCAGAGCGGACGAAAGCAGAGGACATAACGGGAGCCCTAGACGGACACGGGCTCCTGTATGGCATGTTTATCAAGCGTCTGTCAAATTTTATTCTTCCCTGCGTTGCCTGGACCGCTCTGCCGGCAGCGCGGGGAAACCGTGCCGCCGGCAGATGGATACAAGGGGGATTTAGTCCAGAGAATCCTTCCACTCGTTGACATAGGCCGTTATTTCGTCTCCACCCAACGCGGAGAAGGTATTCAGCCATTGGTCGAAGCCTTCTTCAACGCTGATTTCGCCCAGGATGATCTTGGTGCTCATGGTGAGGAATTCATCCTGAATCGTGCTCCAGCGCTCCTGCATCAGCTCGTTCTGGGGGCCGACGAAGGCGTTATAGAACGTCAGTCCACTCTCGTATGCTTCGCACAGCACTTTCATGGGAGTATCCCCCGCGCCGAACATCAAATTCCACTCCCAGGCCAAAGACTCGTTGAGGAAATTGCCCCAATAGGCGATGGCCTTCCCTTTGAGGACGGAGCTGTCGTTCGTCTCCAGCATCTGCTGGAGCATCTTGTACACGTCCATATTGTCGGTAGCGGCGACGCTGCCGTTCAGGGGTGCGACGTTGTTGCGGGAGTCGTTCTCCTCGTAGCTGAACCATGCGGCGTCGTTGGCGTTGAAGAACGCATATTCCCACAGGTTGAGAACCTTGAGGGCGGCTTCGGGGTTTTCGCAATCAACGCTGATGCAGTACCACTTACTTACATTCGGAGTCAGCGGAGAGCTGACCGCCTCGCCGTTGCCGGTGGGCAGGGTCATGCACACCCATTCGGAATCGGGATCCAGCTCATGCAGATCGCCGAAGGTATGGCCAAGCCAATGGCCGCCGTAGACCACGCCGCATTTTCCGTTGAGGACCGCTTCC
>DAIOVG010000220.1:0-3507 GCA_036759125.1 Candidatus Limiplasma sp. | reverse complement strand
GGCGTGCAGCCCGACCGCTACCGCGATTACCAGATTGAAGCCTCTCTGCCGCTGCTGGAGGGCGACCTGATTGCGGTGAAAAACGAGCTGATGCTGGCTTTTAACGAGCTGTTGCTGACCGCCGGTGAAAACTCCGACAAGCTCACGGTGCTGCGCACGATGCTGGATCAGCTCGACGAGCTGATCGAGGATCAGGAGCGCTTTACCGAGGTCATCACGTCGTTTAAGATCAACGTCCGGGCGCTGGGCAACTGGGTAACCCAGGTGTTGCCCCAGCCCCTGCAAATCGACCGCATCTATATCCGCTCCGCCGATACCGATCCCGTGATTGAGAAAAACGGCTGGGGCGCGCAAACCTGGCATGAGCTTTCCCGGCTTTATTACTCCTTTGTGATCGACTACAACCGCATCGGCAACGTGGTGGAGCAGTCCAAGGATACGCCCACAATCACGCTGTGGATTGGTACCGGGCGCGACCAGGCCAATGTGATCAAGTCGCTGATCGACGAAACCTTTACCAATACCTATAATATCGGCGTGAATGTGCAGCTGGTGGACATGAACATGCTCCTGCGTGCCACCCTTGCCGGGCAGGGGCCGGACGTGGCCATTCAGGTTGCCAACACCAACGGCATCGCGGGCATGGTCTTGAATGTGGGCAACGATACGCCTGTGAACTTTGGCATCCGCAACGCCGTGATGGACTTGACCCAGTTTGAGGACTTTCCGGAGGTCGCCGCGCGCTTTGCAGGGAGCGCTTTGGTGCCGTTTTCCTTCAACGGCGCGACGTATGCCCTGCCCGATACCTATACCTTCCCGATGCTTTTTTACCGCAAGGATATTCTGGCGGAGATCGGCCTGGAGGTTCCGCGCACCTGGGACGATGTTAAGGTCGCCATGTCCGTGCTTTCCAAAAACCAGATGGAGTTCGGCATGCTGCCCTCCGAGCAGATCTTTGCCATGCTGCTGTTCCAAAACGGCGGCAAGTATTACACAAATAACGGCGATCGCTCGCTGCTGGATTCGGATGTTGCCGTCAGCGTGTTCAAGCAGTACTGTGAGTTCTATACCGATTACAAGCTTGATAAGGAAACCAGCGTGGAGGAGCGCTTCCGCACCGGCGAGTGCCCGCTGATCATCGCCGATTATACGCTGTACAACAATCTGCAGGTCTCCGCGCCCGATATTCTCGGCCTGTGGGATTTCACCACCGTGCCCGGCACCGTGCAGCCGGACGGCAGCGTGAGCTATGCCGCCAGCTGCGTGGGCCTGGCCGATATCATCATGTCGCAGACCGAATACCCAGAGGCCTGCTGGACCTTCCTCAAATGGTGGACATCCGCACAGACCCAGGTGCGCTACGGCCGCGAGATGGAAAGCCTGATGGGCGCGTCCGCACGCGTGGCGACGGCAAACCTCGAAGCGCTCAGGAGCCTCCCCTGGCCGATCCGCGATTATCAGGCGCTGACCAGCCAGCTGCAATATGTGGAGGGCATCCCGCAGGTGCCGGGCGGGTATTACTCCTGGCGCAATGTGAACAACGCGTTCTTCTCCGTGACCACCGATTCGTCCCAGAAGATCAAGGATAACGCCGCCGCCACCCCGCGAGAGGAGCTCATGGAAAAGGTCTATTACATCAACGCCGAGATCACCTACAAGCGCCTGGAGTTCGGATTGCCGTTGGCGGAGTAGGGAACGTTTGGGATTTCATCCCAAGCCCTGACCAGGGACACTGCCCCTGGACCTCCTCATTGACCGCGCATTGCGCGGTCAAATGAAGGGTTAAGGGCAACGCCCTTGCCGGGATTCCAGGAGCGAAGCCCCCTATCGCTCCCCAAATCACGCCCAACAGAAAGGAAACACGCATGACCGCAGGTAAGCACAAAAGAATCGGACAGGATACCCTGGGCCGCCGCATTTGGAAGGCGCGGTCGTCGTATCTGTTAATGTCGCCGTTTTTTATCCTGTTCTTCTTTTTCACGGTGCTGCCGGTTTTGATGAGCGTGGGGCTCTCCTTTACCTATTTCAACATGCTGGAGGCGCCCAGGTTCGTGGGCTGGCAGAACTACATCAAGCTGCTGCTGGAGGACGATATCTTCATCATCGCGCTGAAAAACACGCTGCTGTTCGCGGTGATCACCGGGCCGATCAGCTATTTTCTGTGCCTGCTGTTTGCGTGGATCATCAACGAGTTCCGCCCCAAAATGCGCGCGCTTCTGACGCTGATCTTCTACGCGCCGTCGATCACCGGCAACGCGTTCATCGTATGGAACCTGATTCTGACAGGCGACCGTTATGGGTACCTGAACGGGCTTTTGCTTAAGCTCGACATCATCAACGAGGCCGTACTGTGGATGAAGACCGAAACCCTGATCCTGCCGGTGCTCATTGTGGTGCAGCTGTGGCTTTCGCTGGGCACGGGTTTCCTGGCGTTTCTGGCAGGCCTGCAAACCGTGGATAAGGGCATGTACGAGGCCGCGGCCATCGACGGCGTGAAAAACCGTTGGCAGGAGCTGTGGTTTGTTACGCTCCCCGCCATGCGCCCGCAGCTGATGTTCGGCGCGGTGATGCAGATTACCATGAGCTTTGCGGTCGCGGATATCTCGATCTATCTGGCGGGCAATCCGTCGGTGAACTACGCAGGGGCGACGATTGTCACCCACCTTCTGGACTACGGTTCTACAAGGTTGGATATGGGCTACGCCTCGGCAATCGCCACGATACTGTTTTTGCTGATGGTCGGCACGAACAAGCTGGTGCAGCGTCTGCTCAGAAGGGTGGGGAATTAGATGGCACAGAACGTGAAGCTCCGCCGCCGCTTTTTCCGCATCCGCGAAAAGAAGCTCAACCGCTCCATGGCCGGAAACGCGCTCCTGTTCGGGCTGATGATCCTGTGCGGCATCTTCATGGTGCTGCCGCTGGTGATCGTGGTCAACAATGCCCTCAAGCCCATCGACGAAATATTCCAGTTCCCGCCGCGCATCTTCGTGCGCAATCCGACGTTTTCCAACTTCACCGATCTGTTCGTGCTGATGAACGATACCTGGGTGCCGTTCTCTCGCTATATCCTCAACACCATCATCATCACGCTGGGCGGTATGCTCGGGCACGTCATCATCGCGTCGCTGGCGGCTTATCCGCTGGCCAAGCACGAGTTCCCCGGCAAGAACATTCTGTTTTACATGGTTGTGCTGTCGATGATGTTTTCGTGGACAGTCACGCAAATTCCCCAGTACGTGATCATCTCGTGGCTGGGTATCAATAACACCTACGCCGCGCTGATCCTGCCCGCCTGGTCGTTTGGCATGGGTTTGTACCTGATGAAGCAGTTCATGGAACAGCTGCCGGACTCGCTCATCGAGTCGGCGCGCATCGCGGGGGCCAGCGAGTGGCGCATCTTCTGGTCCATCATCATGCCCAACGTCAAGCCCGCGTGGCTTACGCTGGCGATCTTCCAGTTCCAGCAGATGTGGGGGAACACGGGCAGCCTGTTTTTGCGCAATGAGG
>DAIOVG010000219.1:0-3520 GCA_036759125.1 Candidatus Limiplasma sp. | reverse complement strand
CAGCGCGTTTTTGGACACCTCGTCCATCAATGCCCTGACCTGGTGCGTCGCTTCCACCTCCAGGGTGCCGGAAGCCGCCATGAAGTTCCTCAATCTCACCTTCACCGACGCGGACATCGTCAACCTGATTATCTACGGCCTGGAAGGCCGCGACTATGTGCTGGACGCCGACGGATTCATGAGCTATCCGGAAGGCCAGGATGCGGCGACCGTACCGTACACCGCGCAGCTTTCCTGCGGCACGATGGGTAACTTCTTCATTATGCTGCCGATGGTTGGCACCGATCCCGAATCCCTCGTATGGGAACTGGAGCAAAACCAGAACGCCAAAACATCCGTAGCGATGGGCTTCACGTTTGACTCAAGCAGCGTAAAGACCGAGTATACCGCCGTCACCAACGTGATCGACCAGTACCTGGCCGGCCTTATCTGCGGCAGCGTGGATCCCGAAACAGAGATCCCGATCTTCCTGGAGCGCCTGGAAGAAGCCGGTTTGGGCGACATCATCGCCGAAAAGCAGGCACAGCTGGACGCCTGGGTAGAGGCAAATAAATAATCCGGAACAACCTACACACGCGGGGCGGGCTTCTCCGCCCCGCGTGATTACGATTGAAAACGGGTGAGACACACATGGAAAAACGCCGGAGTAAACGGCTGGCCAAAACAGGACCGCTGCTGCTGATCGCGGCGCCGGGCATCCTGTACCTGCTGATCAATAATTATCTGCCGATGTTCGGCGTCTTTCTGGCTTTCAAGGATTTCAACTATTTTAAGGGAATATTCGGCAGCGACTGGTGCGGGTTTGACAATTTCCGCTTCCTGTTCAAAACGCGCGACGCGTGGATTATGACCCGCAACACGCTTTTGTACAACGCCGCCTTCATCGTCGTCGGCACAATCGTAGCCATCTTCATCGCCATCCTGCTTTACGAGCTGGGCCAGCGCCGCCGGGTGCGGCTGTTTCAATCCGCGCTGATGCTGCCCAACCTCTTTTCCTGGGTGGTCATCGGGTTTGTGGTCTACGCGTTTTTAAACGCCGATACCGGGTATATCAACAACACGGTCTTCCCGTGGCTTGGAATTGAGCCGTTCAGCTGGTATTCGACGCCCGGTCCCTGGCCGGTCATCCTGGTCATCGTGTACCTGTGGAAATACATGGGCGTCACGTCGATCATCTACATCGCAAGCATCGCCGGTATCGACAAGGGCGTATACGAGGCCGCGCAGATCGACGGCGCCAGCAAGCTGCAGCAGATATTAAAAATTACCGTGCCGCTTCTAAAACCCACGGTGATCATCATGGTGCTCATGGCGATCGGGCGTATTTTCTATTCCGATTTCGGGCTGTTTTATCAGGTGCCGCAGAACTCCGGGCGCCTGTTCAGCGTGACGCAGACGATCGATACCTACGTGTACCGCGGGCTGATGGAGCTAAACGACGTGGGCATGTCGGCCGCGGCGGCGCTGTATCAATCCGTGGTCGGGCTGCTGCTGGTGCTTGGCGCAAACACGCTGGTGCGCAAACTCGACAACGAAAACGCGCTGTTTTAGGGGGTGGGGAAGATGACAACACATCAAAGGAGCGACGTCGTCCGTTTCCGCATCTTTTCCACGGTCGTCCTGGCGCTGCTCGCCGTGCTGGCGCTGCTGCCGATCCTTTTAATCGCCGTCGCGTCGGTGACCAACGAGGACGTGCTGGTCGCCTCCGGCTATACCTTCTTTCCGGCAAAGCTGAGCCTGGATTCGTACTACTACATGGTGCGGCAAAGCTCGCTGATCCTGCGCTCCTACGGCGTCACCATCCTGGTAACGGCCCTGGGAACGCTCACGAGCGTCGTTCTCACCACAACGCTTGCCTATCCCATGTCCCGCAAGGACTTTAAGTATAGAAACCTGCTGGCGTTTTTCGTGTTCTTCACCATGCTTTTCAACGGCGGCGTGGTATCGAGTTATATCATGTGGTCGCGCATCTTTCACATCAAAAACACGCTGTTCGCGCTGATCGTGCCCAATTTCCTCGTGACCGCCTTCAACGTGCTGCTGGTGCGCAACTACTACGCCAACGCCATTCCCCACGCGATGATCGAATCCGCGCAGATCGACGGCGCGACCGAGTTTACGATTTTCGTGAAGATCATGGTTCCGCTCGCCATCCCCACCATCGCCACCATCAGCCTGTTCACGGGCCTGATCTACTGGAACGACTGGATCAACTGCCTGTACTATATTACCGACTCAAAGCTCTACCCCCTGCAGAACCTGCTGATTCGCATCATGAACAATATCCAGTTCCTCAAGGTCTCAACCAACGTACAGCTGCTGGGTACGATGAATATCGAACTGCCCGGTTCCTCGGTGCGTATGGCGATGGCCGTGATCGGCATCATCCCGGTATTGGTCATCTTCCCGTTCGTACAGAAATACTTCATTAAGGGCGTCGTACTCGGCGCGATCAAAGGATAAGGAGAAACGCATATGAAAGTCGGAGAAATTATTGACGGCGTTATCAAAAAAACCGGTGTGCCCCGCCTGCCGGAGGACAAAACCTGCGACCGCCTGATGACGGGAAGCCTGGACTGCGAAGTGACCAAGATCGTTTCCACCTTTATGGCAACGGCGGACGTAATCAAGGCCGCCGCGGACGCCGGGGCGAACTTCATCATCACCCACGAGCCGACCTGGTTTACCGGCGCGGACGATACGGACTGGCTTAAGGGCGATCCCGTGTACCTGAAAAAGAAGGAACTGATCGATAAGACCGGCATGAACATCTGGCGCTTCCACGACCACATGCATTTTGACGTGGACGACGGCATCTTCCGCGGCTTCGACGAGGAAACGGGATGGGGCGATTACCACATGCCCGTGGAAAAAAACGTGCCGTTTTACCGCGAAGGCAAAACCAAAGACTTCTGCTACCAAATCCCCAAAACCACGCTGGGCGAACTGGCGGCGTTTTTCAAGGAGCGCTTTGCCATGCCTTATATCCGCATCATCGGCGATCCCGCGATGCCGGTGGAGCGCCTGGCTCTGCTGCTGGGCGGCGGCAGCCTGGGGCTTGGCAACGAGCATATGCCCATGGAACTGATGCGAAACCGCAACCTGGATACCATCCTCTGCGGTGAGATTACCGAGTGGACCCTGCCCGCCTACGTGCGCGACGCCTGGCAGCTCGGGCTGAACAAATCCATCCTGATCCTGGGGCACGAGCGCAGCGAGGAGCATGGGATGAAGCACCTGGTTCCGTGGCTCAAGTCCATTACGGGCGATATCCCCGTGCTCTATATTCCGTCCAACGAGCCGTTTACGACGTTATAGCGGCATACACGGTATACTAAGAATATTCCAAAGATTGAGAGGTTCACGTCCATGGCAGTACTGACCTGTAACTACTATTCCAAGGCAAGGGTAGGCATGCAAACCTTCACAGCCATCCTTCCGGTGGATCCGCCGCCCATGGGGCCGGTTCCGCCGCCTTATACCCAAGGCCCCTGGCCGACCATTTATCTGCTGCATGGGT
>DAIOVG010000218.1:0-3537 GCA_036759125.1 Candidatus Limiplasma sp. | reverse complement strand
CCTGCGCCAGTGCTGGCAAAGCCAGACAAAAGAGGATCACAAAACAAAGGGTATAGGAGATGATTTTCTTCATATTATTTCATTGCCGCCTTGCTCATCCCGGTCATGATGAATTTTTGCAGGAACAGGAATAACACAACGATGGGAACAATGGCAAGCACCGCGCCCGCCATGATTTCGTTATAGTTTGCCGTAACGATGCCCGCGAACGTCCGCCGCAGCTGGGTGATGCCGACCGCCAAGGTGCGCCTGGCTTCCAGCGGCGCGATCATGCGGGGCCAGAAATAGTTGTTCCAGCCGTTGATGAACGAGATGATGCTGATCGTGATCACCGTGGGCGCGCACATGGGAATCAGCACATGCACGATGGTGCCGATCCGGCCCATGCCGTCGATCTTTCCGGCCTCGATGTAGCTGTTGTCCACCGACAGGAAGGCCTGCCGCAGCATGAAGATGAAATACGCCGTGACCAGGTTGGGCAGCACCAGACCCGCGAAGGTGTTCAGCCACCCCATGCGCGAAATCATCACATAGATCGGCACGAAGGTAATCTGGATAGGCACCATCATCGCGCCCAGCACCATGAGGAACAAAAGGTTTTTGTACTTGAACTCGCCCTTGGAAAAGCCATAGGCCGCCAGGATGCCCATCACGGTTTCGCCGATCATCATCAGGAAGGTCGACACCAGTGTGTTGAACAGGTACAGCCCGAACGGCGCGCGGCTGAGCACCTGGGGATAGTTCTGCCACATGATTTCCTTGGGCCACAGCGTGGGCACGGCCAGCAGCAGCTCGTCGCTGGATTTCAGGGAGGAAACGATCATCCAATAAATGGGGAACAGCATCACGAGCGTCAGCAGGATCGCCGCGGCGTACTGCAGCCCTGTACGAACGTGCCTGAGCGCTTTTTGCTTGCGTACGTCGGCGCGCACAAACGGCGCGAGAAAGCGAAGCGAGAGGAAGCCCAGCAGCGCTACGGCTGCTGCAAATCCTCCGGTGAACAATAGCGCGGTGTGCCCCTTGCTGAGCAGCGTATGCGCCTGCTTGAGCTCAAAGGTGCTAGGGTTTGGCCCCAAGGTTTCCTGGATGGCGTTATACTGAACCGTCCCTGCGATGCCCAGCGCCAGCAGTACGGCGCCCAGCACAAACAGGAACACCATAAAATCAAACCAACCGGATTGGCGCATATCGAGCCAATGCTTGCGTATCATTGTCATCGCTCCTCTCTATGCGTCGTAATTGACGGATCGTCTGGACCAGCGCATCGTGGCGACGGTGCACAGTAGAAGAATCAGGAAGAAAATTACGGAAACCGATGCCGCCCGGGCGACGCGGAAATCCTCAAAAGAGAGGTTGAACACCCAGTACACCAGCACGTTGGTGGCCTTGCTGGGTCCGCCGCTGGTCATGACGTCCACCGACTGGAACACCTTCATGCTCGCGATGAACGTCGTCACGAACAAAAACAGCGAGGTCGGCGCCAGCATCGGCAGCGTGATGTAGCGGAAGCGGTTGAAGCTGTCCGCGCCGTCGATAGAGGCCGCTTCGTAGTAATCCTGCGGGATCCCCTTCATGGCGGACAGGTAGATCATCATCGCGTAGCCCACAACGCGCCAGGCTGTCAGCGTCAGGATGCCGCCCAAAGCCGTATTGGCGTCGTTCAGCCAGTCCGGGCCCTGGATGCCGAACACCGACAGGGCGGAATTCAGAATGCCGAAACGCCCGTTGAGAATCCAGATGAACACCACGGCGCTGGTGGAAACGGCAATGTACTTGGGCATGAACACAATCGTTCGCATGGCGTTGAACATTTTCGTGATCCGGCTGAACAAAAGCGCGAGTAGGATGCCGCCCACCAGGGTGATCACCAGTTCCCAAAAGGTATAGGTGGCGGTGATTTTCAGCGATTCCACGAAATACTTCGCGCCGGAACCTGTAAATAGCCATTTATAGTTCTTGAAACCCGCAAATTCGAACGTCGCGTCGCTGAGCATACGCATATCCGTAAAGCTGATGCGGATCAGGTCGATCACGGGATAGTATACGAACAGGAGGAAGAAGAACAGCGCAGGCTCCACGCAAAGCAGATCCTTCATGTTCTCCCAGGTCTGCACCCTGAGCATCACGGCGTTGAAAATCAGCGTGAGGCCAAGGAGCATCAGGATCACAGCCGTGTTCATCACAAAGCTGGCAAACCCCATGGATACGGCGCCGTTCCAAAAGAGGAACGAATTGCCTTCGCCAAACAAAAACAGCTGTCCGCTGACGGGCAGGTCGGCGTTTTGGGCGATGTCGCGCGCGGTCTGCACGTCCCTGGCTATCGATTGCAGGGCCGGTATTTGCAAATCACCGGCCAGATAGCCAAATAGCCCAACCAATACAAGCAGTATGCCCAGTATCCACAATAGCGCTCCGGTTGCCTTTGCACCTTTGCCCCTGCGCACCGGAGCGGCGCGCAGTAACGTATTCTTCATCATTCGTGCCGATCACCTCTGTAACAAACGGGGGGAGAGGATACTCTCCCCCGCAGGGTATCGATTGGCGGCATGGCCGCCCTATCGGGATTTTCATCGGAGCCATACGCCCGCCTTGACGGGCGTATGGCGTCGGGATGGCGATATCCGGTCGTCCGCCAGACGGCGGACCGGGGAGAGCGCTTACGCTCTTCCGCTGTGACCAACAGGATGATTACTGATCTTCGAGCTCCTCGGTGACTTCCATGGCAAGGCTGTCCAGCGTTTCCTGCACAGGCGCGCCCTCTACGAAGATCTGCGCCAGGTTGTCGCGCCAGAGGTTGGCTACCATGTCGTACGCGGGGTTCTGGTTGCGGGGGTTGATCCACTGGGACATTTCCATCACATTGCGCATGGCGGGTTTGCGCTCAAGGTATTCCGTTACGGCGCTGGTCGCAAGCACGCTCTGGCGGGTGGGGAAATAGCCGGTGTTGTCGGCCCAGTAGAGGTTGATCTCCGGGCTGGTCATGAACTGCAGGAACACCCACGCGGCGTTCTTCTGCGCCTGCGAAGCCTTGGCCGGGATCAGGATGACGGAACCGCCGACCTCGCTTTTGAAGCTTTCGCCGTCGTTGCCGCCGGGCAGCCAGGCCATGCCGACTTCAAAATCGGACGAGCCGACGTACAGGTCATACAGCGAAGAGGTGTGGAACACGCTGAACGCGCCGCCATCCCAGAAGAGCTGGCGCATATTGGGCGACGCATCGGTGCCGTAGGCAAAGTACGCGTAGCCCTTGTCGATCCACTCTTTGATCTTGGTGGTGACGTACACGGCAGCCTCGCCGTTGAGGTCGGTGGTCAGGCCGTCCTCGTTGATGACGTTGACGCCGTTGTTTTTGTACAGCATTTCATAGTACCAGTAATCCCAGCCGGCAAAAACGGTGCCGTAGCGCTTGGTGGTGCCGTCTTCGTTGAAGAGGGTCGCTTTCTCCAGGAACGCGTCCATCTCGTCAAAGGTCTTGGGCATTTTGCACTAGTCAACATAAACTGGACACGAAAGCATGTTAAAAATAGGACACGCAAT
>DAIOVG010000217.1:0-3571 GCA_036759125.1 Candidatus Limiplasma sp. | reverse complement strand
CAAAGACTATACCGACGAAAAAGTCTATTCCTACAACACCGCGGTGACCGCGATGGGCGGCGGCCTGGATTGGAATCCCCACACCTGGGAAAATGCCGATGACAGGTACATTCTGGATTATAACACCACCGCACTCTATGAGTTCAAACTCAACTCCACCAAAGACGGCTATTCCGTTGTTCCGGAAATGGCTTCTGCAATGCCTGAGGATGTAACCGCCGAGTACGTCGGCTCCTACGGTATTGAGGAAGGCGAGAGCGCCAAAGCATGGCGTATTGCGCTCAACCCGGATGCTACCTGGGAAAATGGTGAAAAAATCACCGCTGATGATTATATCTATTCCATGCAGCAGCTGCTCAACTCCAAAATGCTCAACCGCCGCGCAGATAGCTTCTATGACGGCGATTTCTCCATTGTCAACGCCAAGAACTACCTGTATGCAGGTCAGATCGCTTACGCGGCATTGGGCGATGCAAGCGCGTCGGCCTTGCTGGAAGCCGGCGACAACGTGTATCTTGACATGTGGAACTTCTGGGGCCTGGAAGGCTGCGTGGATGCCGACGGCAACGAATGCCCCCAGTATGTAAGCGTCACAGACGATACCATGTATCGTGATGTCGCGATCGAGGACGAAACGGACGGCGAAGCATGGGTGTCCTCAAAGTATATGTACGAAACCTATCTTGCCGAGGGCGCGCCTTATGCCGCCTATGCTCCGGATTATCTGGCCACCGCTTCCATGATGGAAGGCGCGGCCTGGGACGAAGTCGGCCTTAAAAAGATCGACGACTATACCATTGACATCATTCTTGAAGCGCCCGTTGCGGAAGCCAGCTTCTACGTTCCGTACAACCTGAGCAGCAACTGGCTCGTTTACAAGCCGCTGTACGAAGAATGCAAATCATTCTTTGATGCCGACGGCAATGCGGTAGCCACTGAAGAGGAAGCCACGACGGTGACCACCAATTACTGTACTTCGCTTGAGAACTCTATCGGTTACGGCCCCTACAAGCTTACCTATTACGAGCTTGACAAACAATTCACGCTCTCGCGTAATGAAGCTTGGTATGGCTATTCGGATGGCAAGCACCTTGGACAGTATCAGACGGATAACCTCGTCTACACTGTGATTGCCGAACAGGCTACAGAGCTGCTGGCCTTCCTGGCAGGCGAACTGGATGAAGTCGGTCTGGTTTCGGCGGACATGGAGAAATATGCCTCCAGTCAGTATATTAAATATACGCCGCAGACCTACACCACCAAGATCACGTTTAACACTGATTATGAAAAGTTGCTGGCACATGGCACCAACAGCCAGGTTGTGGTTATAGACGAGTTCCGCGAAGCCTTTGCGTTCTGCCTCGACCGTGAAGAATTTGCGACAGCCTATACCGCGGCACATTCAGCCGGTTACGGAATGCTTAACTACCTGTACACCTACAATCCTTTCACCGGCGCGATTTACCGCGACTCCGACGCCGCTAAGGACGCGTTGGTTACCTTGTACGGCCTGACGTACGGCGAAGGCGGAGATTACGCGACGCTGGACGAAGCCTATGACGCGATGACCGGATATGACATGGCGAAGGCGCAGGAACTGATGGCTGTTGCGTATGACAAAGCGGTCGCCGCCGGGATTTATGACGGAACCAGCGATATCGAAATCGAGTTCCGCGTATACGCTTCCGATACGATCTATGTTCAGATGTTTACCTATTTTGATACTCAGATCAAGGAAGCAATCAAGGGTTCAGGCTTCGAAGGCAAGCTCAGCCTCAAGATGACGGTTGATCCCGATTACTATGAGACCATGTATTCCGGCGGTGCGGATATGATCTTCACCACCTGGGGCGGCGCTGGCGACAGCCCCTTCACGATGCTTGGACAGGTGTACACCGATGCCTCAGACGGTTCCGGAAACCAGATGGAAATCGGCTATGACACCACATTGATCGACCTGACCATCACGGTTGACGGCACTGAGATCACCGACACGCTGCGCCACTGGACCATGTGGGCCAACAACGCAGAAGTCGAAATCCTCGACGCCGCGTTCGGCAAGTTCGCAGACCTGTCCTACGAAACCCGTTGCGCGTTTTACGCCAAGATGGAACTCTGCTATCTGTCCTACTTCACGACAACGCCGCTGTACTATCGTAACGTTGCATCCATGGATTCGCAGAAGATCTCCTATCCTGTCGACAGCTACATACGGTTGGTGCTCTTTGGCGGGATTCCTTACGTGACTTACAACTACGACGACGCCGCTTGGGCGGATTACATCGCGAATAACACACTCGAGTATTAGTCGATGAAGGCTTACGGGCCTCGATGAGATGCACGGGTATAGGCGGGATTATCCCGCCTATACCTATGCTTCCTTTTTATTTTTACCTGCCGACCTGTGAAAGCGAAAAAAGCAGGCGCAACAAAATCCACTGACTTGGAGATTGACCATGGGCAAATATATTGTAAAGCGCATATTGTTGATGTTTCTCACGCTGTTCATCATTATGACTATGTGCTTTATCCTGATCAAGATGCTCCCCCTACCCGCAATACGCGAAATGGGCCGTGATGTAAACCTTATCCTTGCCAAGCGTGAACAAATGGGCTACAACAGACCGTTGCTTGTACAGTATTTCCTCTTTTTAAAAAGCGTCATCCTGCATTGGGACTGGGGCGTAGGGGAGCAAATGTACGAAGCTTTGAACGTCTGGGATGTTTTGCTTCAGAAGCTGCCCTATACCATATCTGTCAATCTGTATTCAATTTTGCTGGCCATACCGTTGGGCCTTGGCTTTGGTATTTATGCTGCGCTTAAGAAAAACAAATGGCAAGACCATGTGGTATCCACCGTGGTTGTTGTCTTTATTTCTGTACCCAGCTATGTATACGCATTCATCGTTCAATACTTGTTATGTTACAAATTTGGCTGGTTCCCTTTAACGCTGGAATCACTGGACACCGCGGCTTTTTTCAGCGGCCGTATGATACGAAGTATGATGCCCGCTATCATGTCGCTTGGCTTTGGGGTTGTCGCCGGGCTGACGCGCTACACGCGCGCTGAATTAAGCGAAGTATTGACCAGTGATTTTATGCTGCTTGCCAGAACCAAAGGGCTGACGAAGGCGCAGGCCACCTACCGTCATGCGCTGCGTAACGCCATGGTTGTTATTCTTCCCATGATCATCGGCGAATTTATCGGCATCCTCGTCGGATCGCTGATCATTGAGAAAATATTTGCAATTCCGGGTGTCGGAAGCCTTTATATCTATGCAATTAATGTTCGTGATTATAATTTTTTCATGGCGTTGACCGTGTTCTATACCTTTATCGGCCTTGCGTCGGGTATTGTAATTGACATTAGCTATGGAATCATTGATCCGAGAATCAGAATGGGGTCCAGGAAATGAGCGACAATATGAAGCTTCCGGAGTTTCCCCGGAATATGTTTGATTTTGCAAACAAGGATAAACATATCCACGACGCCAAATTTGAAACCAAGCCAATCGGCTACTTCAAAGATGCCTGGCTGCGCTTTCGGAAAAATAAAAGCGCCGTGGTTGCC
>DAIOVG010000216.1:0-3616 GCA_036759125.1 Candidatus Limiplasma sp. | reverse complement strand
ATTGGCAGCAAGAGGGAAGAGCATGAACAAGAAGTTTACAGCCCAAGACGTCGAGCACTATATCAGAATACTCCGCGGCGGTGAGCAAGCTATCGACCAGGCTTCCATGGCGCTGGTCGATGAGTTGTTCTCTCTGCTGCAAGCAGTTAAGCCATGTGGCGACGATGACCGGCACGAGCTCTGGCTTACCGTCGAGCGTGGACCGTTTGAGGGTTTTCAGGACTGGCGGGAGCTATCCGATGAGGAAAAGGATGAATGCCGCGAAGAGTACGAGCGTTGGTGGCGTACAGAGTACCCCGACGAAACGGTATGGTTCGGGATGATTACCACGGAATACAAGCAGTACCGTGCGATTGTCCTCAACCATCAGATCGTATTGGAAATCGATCCGCACCGGAACAAGGGATACCCGCTTGATATTACACAGTTCCTTCATTGGCTTATTGCCGCAGCGTCTGCCTGCATTGATCGGCTGCGCGACGGAACCTATAACCAGTATGTGCGCGACAATCTGCCCAATTGGCATCGGGTAGGTACGCTGGTGCGCAGCGCCTGTTGGGAGGCATTCCCGGGCATGAAGGAACAGAATCTAGGAGATCTCACTGCCAGTGAGATCAATGAATTCGCGCAGACGGTTTACGCGGAAACAACCGACAAGCCGCGGGACCGGTTACCGAGCATGACGGCGGAGATGTTTTTCGAGTTTTGCGCGCTCGGATATAAGGCCAACCACTACAAAAACGCGGATACGCTTTCACCAAGGGAATTATACCGCGCCAATGCAGACGGCCGGGATGACGGGTTGTTGGAGATCGACGGTGGATCCGCTGAGGCATTCCATACATGGCTACATGGCCACGAGCGTCTCGGAGGCCATCCTTGGGAGGTCTGCCGTGGCGGCAACTCAACGCATATCTCACTTCTTGTCTATGAAGATGAAGACGGCTATTACCTGATTCTGGCGGGCAGCGCATGGACGAGGACTGTCGAGACGGTTCGCTTTTACCTTGCCCTTGTTCATAACGGGGTTCCCGTTTGCGTGCATGAGGGCGATATTCTGGCTGCGCGTGTAAAGGGCACTGAAAAAATCGGGATTGTACCGCTGGGGGTGTTTCCCGCCTATTGCAGCACATATTTCCCGCATGAGCGAATCATTGATTCCATGAACCTGCCACTGGAAAAGGAAGCCGAACTAGGCCGCCTGATTGAGTGGCAGGAAATCCCCGAACAGCAGCTTCTGTGAGGAGGGACGTGGCGCTACTAGAGAAGATATCCATCCCGAAGAGAGCCGCAGACGAAGCGGTTACCCGATCGTTGCGTTTGCAATGCTCGTGTGTTTCATCTCGAACGCACCATGGGCGATCGAGATATCGCTCTTTGTAACACAAGCCGCGATAAATGCCGCCAACAGCGTTCCACAGATCACTCCGGCAATAGCATAAACGTCCTTAGTTGGAAGCTGACAAATCCTCGTTGTCAGTGCCTCATGAACAGACATTGTACTCGTTGCGAACTGGCTCATCGTGTTTTCCATAATAAACATCCTCCTCATAAAACAAATTCTGTTCAGATATCGCGTCATTGACTGCTGCATCTGCCTGTGTTAATCTTAGCATGCGGATTACCGCATGTCAGCGCACATATATTATGTTTATTCTGGAAAGCAAGGAGCGTTTTACTATATGTATGATGTACTCGAAGGAAAAGCAGAAATCTGGAATCAGCGGCTATCAGAACGAATAAAGGGACGCTTCCATAGCCAGGCTGCATTTGCCGATGCTATGAACCAGAAGTACGGAACTTCATTTAATCAACGAACTGTCAGTCGATGGGTAAACGTTGGGGCGAAAGCTCCGAACGGTACAAGGGGGTTCCCTGAGTTTTCCAACATGGTCATGATAGCGCAAATACTCGAAGTTGACCTTGGGTACCTAATTGGTGAAACGAATGACGAAACCTTCACTATGGAAAATGCAAGCGAATACATGGGGCTTAGCAGCGAGGCGGTTCGCGCCATTAAGCAGATAACCGAAGACACAACCGCATTCAGATCCGTTGGGATGATGGCTTTCGAATCGAAGCCTCTCCTAAACAGCCTGTTTACCGCAAAGAAGTTTTGCGGCTTCATTCGCACGCTCAAGGAGTTGGACACAGCATACTCGGAGCTAGAAAGCGAAAAAGCTGTGTTCAAAAAGCTGGAAACCAAGCTGGGAAGCGAAATGTGCTCGGAGGCAGCTAAATGGAGTTCAATTCTTGATCCAGCTTACGACGGCCCGGCCCCCTCCACGGAAGCACTTGCGGCTGTTCACGAATTTGAAAGCGCCATCGATGAATCATACGTAAAGCACGAAAACGCCGTTCATGATATTCGATCGGCAAAATACGAGCTTTCCATCGTGTATGCAGAATTGATTGAAGAGCTGTTCCCAAGCATATAATTTGCTGCAGATGAGAGCTGGTAGCGTTCCTCGGTAACTGCGTGAAAGCAGTAATGTTTTATTTCTCTCAAAGTTTGCAAAAATTTACTTTACAAAGCGTGAAATCTTGCATATACTAGTTGTGCGGGAGATGGCTCTTTAGCCTGCCTCCTGTCAGCTGCGAAAGCAGGGGGTCGTGCCTTGGTGCGACCCCTAAATTTTTGGGAGGGGTTTTATGCTGCGAGGGATGGTTTTTGTTGATCATATGAATTTCAACATTTCAGTTAATGATTACTATCGCAATACACTTCAGCTACCTTCACCAAAGCTGGATTATAACACAGTATTTCGCGGAATTGTTCAAATGATACCAAATGTTGATTTTCTCAAAGCCATCATCTTTGCACCCGAGCCTGACAACTTTCTAATGCAAGATCCATACCTGCTTGGCTATTACAAATGGGTTCAAGGATTGAAAAGTGCAAAGTATATTGATGTTGTTGAGGGTCGATATCTTGCCCGTCCGGTCACAGATGGTACCAAAATGGACATCTCTGATAAAACGACCTATTATAAGGTCGAAAAAGGAACTGATATAAACCTCGCGCTACATGCGGTATCCAAAGCACAGAACAATGCATACGACGTGGCTTTTGTTTTGAGCGCGGATACAGATTACATTAGCCTGTACAAGCAGCTTAAAAGCTTAGGCAAGATTGTAGTAGTAGTGGCAATCAAAGGGCAGTCTCTGGGAAAAATAACGCCCGAAGTTGACGATTATCTTTTTCTTGATGAATCGTTTTTCTCACTGCATCTTCGTGCAAGCACTGTTTAACCCTCGTGTACAGCCTTTACTGCCATACAAATAAATCGAATGGGAAGAAATATGTTGGGAGTACAAGTGGAAAACCAGCAGAGCGATGGCGTCTAGGCGAAGGGTACAAAAAGCATCGACACTTTTATCCCGATATAAAACAGTATGGTTGGGAGGGCTTCACCCACGAAATCATATGTAGCAATCTTAGTAGAGACGATGCTGAATGGCTCGAATCCTTTTACATTGGTTATTGGAATACTGCTGCATGGGGCCCAAACGGTTACGATCCCGATGTTGTGAGGGGGTATAACGTTGTTCCCGGAGAGGCCCCGCTTAATGCTTATTGGGAGGGAATAGAGGCGCGAGAACGTGGTGATGTACT
>DAIOVG010000215.1:0-3621 GCA_036759125.1 Candidatus Limiplasma sp. | reverse complement strand
AAAGCGTTGATTTGTAAGGGCTCCGTCGAATTACGAGCATCAACCCAAGCGTCTGGAGCTACTCTGCAACCGCCCGCATGAACCAGTATTTACCATTGTGCTATAACCTTTACACAAATGCTTACGGGTGGGTGCATTTTTTGCACCCACCCTCCAACTGGGGGATAAACTGACGCTTTGTCAGCAGATACCTTGCGCCATCATTGCTTCGGCAACCTTCAAGAACCCCGCAATGTTAGCGCCCATAACGTAATTCGTCGCACAATCTGCATATCTCTCAGCAGCAAGAGCAGTTTTCTCGAATATGCCACACATGATTACTTGTAGTTTAGCATCCACCTCATCAAAAGTCCAACTGAGGTGCATGCTGTTCTGCGTCATTTCAAGCGCACTCGTGGCAACTCCGCCTGCATTAGCCGCCTTGCCGGGGGCGAAGAGCACTCCCTTCCCCATGAGATACTCTGTTGCCTCAAGCGTTGTCGGCATGTTGGCACCTTCGCCAACAGCGTAACAACCTCCCTGCACAAGCGCAATTGCGCTTTCCAGATCCAGTTCATTCTGCGTGGCGCAAGGAAGTGCAATATCGCAAGGTGTGTGCCATATGTAATGACTATTGTCATAATAGGAAGCCGAAGGTACACGATGCGCATATTCACGAATACGACCGCGTTCCACTTCCTTGATTTGTTTGACAACATCAAGCTGTATGCCGTTTGGGTCATGGATATACCCTGACGAGTCGCTCATAGCGACCACCTTGGCTCCAAAGGAAAGAGCCTTCTCACAGGCATAGATCGCGACATTCCCGCTGCCGCTGATGACAACCGTCGCTCCGTTGAACTTCCGCTTGTTAGCGGCGAGCATATTCTGCATGAAATAGCAAAGTCCATACCCGGTTGCTTCCTTGCGCGCAAGACTTCCTCCATACTGTAACCCTTTGCCTGTCAACACGCCTTCATATCGACCTGTGATGCGTTTATATTGGCCGTAGAGATACCCTATTTCACGCGCGCCGGTACCAATATCACCAGCCGGCACATCGACATCAACGCCAACATGGCGATACAGTTCGGTCATAAAGCTCTGGCAGAACGCCATCACTTCACGGTCGCTTTTCCCTTTTGGATCAAAATCGCTACCGCCTTTACCGCCGCCAATTGGAAGCCCCGTAAGGCTGTTTTTCAGAATTTGTTCCAATCCAAGAAATTTCAAGATCGATAGATTCACACTTGGATGAAGGCGTAAACCGCCTTTGTAGGGACCAATGGCACTGTTATACTGGACGCGGTACCCACGATTGACGCGCGTCTTTCCGCAATCATCAATCCATGGCACTCGAAACGCAATGATTCGTTCTGGCTCGACGAAACGTTCCAGCAAGCTAACCTGTTCGAATTCCGGATGCCGCTCCAACGCCGGTGTTAAGCTATGAAGCATTTCCGTTGCTGCCTGTAGAAACTCAGATTCATGTGGGTTGCGTGCCTTCAAACCCTCCAGCACGCGGGATGCATAGTCATTCATGATTGGTCAAACCCCTTTCTGAATGATCCAATCATCACCGAGCCCTTGCTTCCTACCCACCTTTACACTTATACTCACGCCTGAAATTTGACCCGCTAGCCATTCTCGGTGCCCTGTACACTTGGAATGAGCCGGGTTATGGGTCCATCTGGACGTGGCTGCGAAAAACCTGTATAGTCCATGATCGGCTCGTGTAATGACAAGGACGCTCATGAGTCAATATAGCAGTTTGAATAACTTATGTACAGAGAAAAAAACTCAACTTGTTTTTTTGGGTATTCGGTCAATAGCGAGGTGGAGTCCATATAATGGTATAAATTCAACAGGATCCACCGGCTCTGCCTTGGTGTAATCAGGCTGGCAAGAGACTGAATGTATGGAGGACGAGCCGTTGTCGATACGCATTGTAATCAGTTTGACCGTTGAATGGCTTCACCATTATTATCTTCGGTGACATGTAACTTCTTCCCATCAAGAAATTCGAACTCGATGCCACCATCCCTGTGGACCGTTCTCTTCACCACCAACAGCCTCCAAAGTTGCTCATCCCAAGCATCCAGCACAAACGGGGCGGTCGTTAACGCATCAATGTAATTCCTTAATACCTTCTGGCGCGTCACCTTTTCCTCACAAGCGGCTATCAGTCTATCAAGCCGCGCCAAGCTCTTCTGATGCTTGTCAACCAAACTGTTATAGCGCTTATTAAAAGCATCCTGTTCTTGGGCTTTTTCAGCGTTCTCATGTACACAGGCGCTGACCAAACCTGAAACCAAGGCGATTTCCTCGTTCGCCTTCGCAATCTGGGCATCCAGCTTCGAGTGGTCGCTGAGCATTTCCAGCATGAGTCTACAATCAGCAATAACCTGTTCCCGATTGCCCATCAACTGGTTGTAGGCTTTCAGGAACATCGCCTTGATTTCCTCTTCCGTCAGGTGCGGGGTCGCGCATTTGTGCTCGCCATTGAATTTGGCGTTGCAGCGCCAGATCACCTTGCGGTACTTGTCGGTGGAATGCCAGACTTTCTGGCCAAAAAAAGTGCTACAATCGGCGCAGACCAGCTTGGAGGAAAACACGCTGCTACCGCTGTAGTGCCCGCCAATAGCCTTACGGCGCTCAATCTCGGCCTGTACCATGTCAAATTCATGTGGGCTGATAATTGCCGCATGACTACCTTCCACGTAGAACTGCGGCACCTCGCCGGTGTTGGTTTTCATCCGCTTGGTCAGAAAATCCACTGTGAAACGCTTTTGCAACAGGGCGTCGCCCTCATACTTCTCGTTTCGCAGGATGCTGTTTACCGTGGTCTGGCTCCATTTCTGCTTGCTAGATGGCGTGAGTATCCCGTTTGCCTCCAGATAGCGGCAGATACCAGCCGGGGTTTTGCCCTCCAGAAACAGTCGGAAAATGAGCCGGACGATCACTGTTTCTTTTTCATTAATCACGGGCTGCCCGTTCTCACCCTTCTCGTAGCCCAGAAAATGTTTGTATGGCATGCTCACCTTGCCGTCAGAAAAACGCTTCCGCTGACCCCAAGTGACGTTTTCGGAGATGCTGCGGCTCTCCTCCTGAGCCAAGGAGGACATGATCGTAATCAGCAGTTCGCCCTTGGAATCCAGCGTCCAGATGTTCTCCTTCTCAAAGAAAATCTCCACACCGCGTTCCTTGAGCTTGCGCACCGTGACCAAACTGTCCACGGTGTTGCGGGCAAAGCGGCTAACGGACTTGGTGACGATCAGGTCAATTTTCCCAGCGAGAGCGTCGGATACCATCTGGTTGAAACCCTCACGTTTCTTGGTGTTGGTGCCACTGATGCCCTCGTCGGTATATACGGAAATGTAGGCCCAGTCCTCATGCTGCTGGATGAATTTGGTATAATAGTCGATCTGCGCTGCGTAAGAGGTGAACTGCTCATCGCTGTCGGTGGAAACGCGGGCATATGCAGCCACCCGCCGCTTTGTAATGAAGGTCATGGGGATCGCTGTAAAAACGTTCCTAGTCGCGGGTATGCAGGTAATCGAGCTAGCCATTAGCGTGGCCTCCTTTGTTTCAACATCCGCTGCCGCGCGGCTTCTTTCATATCGGGTTGCCAGCTGGCAGCCC
>DAIOVG010000214.1:0-3657 GCA_036759125.1 Candidatus Limiplasma sp. | reverse complement strand
GGTGCGTGCCGCGCGCCGTGCCTTGGGCGATGATAAGCTGCTGATGATTGATATTGCGATGGGATGGAAGGATTACAAAACGGCGCTTAACGCATGCCGCGCCTTTGAACAGGAAGGGGTGTATTGGGTGGAGGAACCGTTTCGTGTTGAGAATAGAAAAGAATTTGCAATGCTGCGGGCGTCGACAGCGCTAAACATTGCCGCCGGAGAGGAGTTGTGCGGGTTACATGAATTCCAGACATATCTTGCCGAAGGCTGCGTGGACATACTGCAACCGGATCTTAGCCGCTGCGGTGGTTTGACCGTTGCCAAACAGATTGTAAGCGCAGCTCAATTATCAAAGACTCCGATTATTCCGCATAATTTTAAAAGCGGTTTGCTGATGAACGCTACTTTACAGTTCATTGCCAGCATGCCAGAGGCCAGATACCTGGAATACTGCGGACAGGAAACCGTACTGAGCCGCAGCTTGATCCGCGAATCCTTAACCGTTGATAACGGGTGGATGGAAATTCCGCAACGGCCAGGATTTGGCGTAAGCCTGAACATGGAGACAATTGAAAAATTCGGGGTTCGCTGAGCGAAAACCGCTTAACCGTGCAGAAAGGCAAGAGGCGTATGTATTAACTGGCCGAGAAATTCACGCGACTGAAAACATCTATCGGCGGCAACCGGGAAAAACGAAGTACGAGGATACGTTTGGTATGCCCAGGGAGGAACAGGCGCACATCACGATGCCTTCCGCCGCCAATACGCGAATCATCAGCGAGTTGGAGTTTGCGATACATTTGTCTGAAACCCGCAGCGGTGAATACGATGCGTTGTTGGATCAGGCGCTTGACTATCCGTTGGATTGCAGGATGCAAAGCAAGTTCTTTCCCGCCCGAGAAGGAAGCAAAGACTTAGCGCGATTCTTTGCCGGTTGTGGATCATGAACTCAACTATTTCGCACCGGGATGTTATTCAACCCAGAACCGTATCAAGCGCGGAAACCGCAGGCTGGAGGCCGCGCTGCTCAACGCGGATGCGATGTCTGCGTTGGCGGGCAGCCTCGCGGGGCTTCCCTATGCCGAAAAGAAGCTGCATCAAGCATAGAACTTCTGTCTCTTTCTGCTCTGCAACGACGACGGCTGAAATTTGAATTATGATTATCATCAGAATAACAGCACAAATCACCTTTTAATGCTCATTCTATTCTTCTGTCTCAAAAGCCGTCACCGTCATGCCAAGGCGTATGCTGTCATCCGGCGCAAAGCGAATGTAGGCCGTGTAAGTCACAGCTGTATTGCCGGCATCATCTGTCTGTGTCGCTATGTTTGAGATCATCTCCACGGTGCCGGGCATTGTGGTTTCGCCCGTCTCATCGTAATTGAAAATCAACACCATCGGGTCGCCCTCATGCACATCGGCCAGGTCAAACTCGTTGAGCTCAAGGGCAGCGCGCATCCCGTCCAGCGGGGACACGGTGATGAGCACATCGCCTTGAGCTATGCTGTCTCCGGCGGCGATCTTTACGCTTTCAACAATCCCCGATACATCTGAAGTGATCACACTTCCTGTTGCCGTAAGGCCGGGCAGCGTACCGGTTACCATTTCGTACAAAAGCTGCCCGTGTGTGACGCTGTCGCCGTCTTGCACATGCATCGCCACGATACTGCCCTCACCCGCCATGGCGACTTCCGCTGTTCTGGACACCGTACCCTGCCCAACGCGCGTTTTATACTGCATTTCCGATGAGCGGAACATGTACACTGTCTCGTCCATCAGCAGCGCTCCGGACGTGGTTTCTACGGTGAAGTCCATACCATCGACCGCAGTAATAATGCCCTGCGCATAATTGCGGTCATAGGTGTCGGTGCTGCGTATATACACCGTTTCGCCGATGTGCACATACATCGTGTCGATGCTGCCGTAGGCTTTGGCCGCTGTTGCCGAGATCGTATATTGCCTGTTTGGCGCAATGAAGAGCACCGCGCCGAAGCGGTCTGCGATGGTTTTCGCATCATCGCCGGGCTGGCCGAACAAGCCCGTTACCGTACCATCGCATGGGGCATACACCTTGGTGGTTTCCACCGTGGCGACTGCGTCCCCGGCATTGATTTTTTCACCCGCCTGCAGCAAAACCGTGCCGACCGCGCCGCCAAACGGTGCGCATACAACCTGCGGCGTGGTGCAGACAATGGTGCCGTCATAGCTGCCTGAAGCCAGGGCAAGACCTGGCGCCGCACACAACAGCGCAAGCAAGATCACAAGTGTTTTTCGAAGTGTCTTCATCGTTTTTCCTCCCAGTATGTTATGCTTATTGCGTTCATTGATCAGTATCCTGAAGCTGTACTACCGCGCTCATGCCCAGCCTTACGCTGCTGTCCGCCTGAAAGCTGACCGTGGCCGTGTATTGCCCGTCCGCATCGGCGATACCGGAAAGCTGCGTCACGATGCCGTTGAACGCGCGGCCTGTGTCTGCCTCCCAGTCCATGGTGATATTAACGTGCTGCCCGACGGCAATTTCACCAAGCTCGTTTTCCTCCATGGGGAACGATACCGCATAGCGTTCCGGCTGAACGATGGTCATCAGTACGTCCCCCCGGGCGACTATGTCGCCGGGGCTTACATTCAGTGTATCCACCACACCGGAAACAGCCGCAGACACGGTCGGTTGAATCGTCTCCGCATTGGGTAGTGCGCCTTCAACCGTTTCGTACAACAGCTGCCCGCGCACAACCTGCTGGCCCTCTGTGACATGCATTTTGTAAAGCGTTCCTTCGCCTTCAATCGCCCAGTCCGCTGCGCGGCCCACAAAGCCGCGCCCGATGCAGGACGCGTCGGTCATGTCCGGCTTCCGATAAACAAATACAAAACGCCCGATGTACAGGCTGCCTGATACGGTGGTGACGGTGTAATTGGTGCCGTCCACCGCGGAGACGTACCCTACGGCATTGTACTCCGGCTGGGACAGGCGCTTGATATACACCGTCTCGCCGATTTTGACGTATTTCATGTCAGGAGACGGATACGCCATGTGAACCGTCGCGTCCACGCTGTACTGGCTGCCGGTTTCAAGCGTTACCGCGATCGTCTCGTCAAGCAAATCGCCGGGTGCTGCAAACACGCCGCTCACCGTTCCGCCGGCGGGAGCATATACCTTGATTGTAGAAAGCACTACCAGCGGCTGCCCGGCTGAAACGCGTTGCCCTTCCAGCACGCTGACGCTTTCCGCCTGGCCGTCAAACAACGCAACCACCTGCATGCTGCCTTCGCTGACAACGGTTCCGTTGAACGTTGCGCTTGACAGCGCGGGCAGCGGTGCAAGCAGAAGAATAGCAAGCAATATGAGGATTCGATGATTGCGCATAGGCGATTATCCTTTCCCTGCGTCATTTCAATGATTGTTTGAGGCGTTCTTTTGCTAAGCCCCACAGCCACAATAGCAAGCAAGCTGTGATAGCGCTGCACCAGCTGATCACCATGCCGAAATAACGAATGCGAATCAATTCCGGACTGCGCAGTTCCCTAAGGCTTGCGGCGCCTTGCCATACCTGCCAGAAGGCGGATTGAATATCATCCCATTCCACAAGCACGGCCGGCACCCATTCCGGAAAGGTATATACCGGAGCGACAATATAGGTAATCAGCGCCAATGCGGCAAATAGCAACGCT
>DAIOVG010000213.1:0-3692 GCA_036759125.1 Candidatus Limiplasma sp. | reverse complement strand
TGTCGGGTTGGCGCTTTACCGTGGGTATGGATAAGCAGGGCAAGCCTGGCATCCGCTTCGGCATGGGCGCGGTGAAGAACGTCGGCCATCACGCGGTGGAGGAAATTATGAAGGACAGGGAGCAATCGCCCTACCGCGACCTGTTTGACTTCGCCGACCGCGTGCCCCCGGAAGCTATCAACAAGCGCGTTGCCGAGAGCCTGATCAAGGCCGGAGCGTTCGATTTTTCCGGCTGCAACCGCGCGCAATTATTGAGCGTGTATGAGCGGGTGCTGGATAACGCGGCGAAGAAGCACAAGAACAACCTGTCGGGGCAGGTCAGCCTGTTTGACATGATGTCGCCGGAGGACTGCGCCCCCGATGTGGAACTGCCAGACATGCCCGAGCATAGCCGCAACGCGCTTTTAAACATGGAAAGGGAGATTACGGGCGTGTACATCTCCGGGCATCCGCTGGACCAGGTGGCCGAACTGATCGGCACGGGCTTTACCACGGCCACCGACGTATATTCCATAGCGGAGAACGAACACGGCGGTATCGACCGCGACGGCGAACCCGCTTCAATGGCGGGTATCCTGGCACTGTCCAAGTCCAGGCTTACCAAAAAGGGCGCGATGATGGGCATCCTCACGCTTGAGGACCTGACAGGGCAGATCGAAGGGCTGGTATTCCCGAAGGTCTACGAACGCTATTCCGAGCAACTGGACGCCGACCGGATGGTCATTCTTACCGGCAAGCTCTCCTTCCGCGAGGACGAGGAACCCAAACTTTTAGTCGATACCGTTCAGCCGCTGACCAAAGAAACGGCGGATCAGGTGAAGCTGAACCGCAGCATCGCTTTCGCGCAGAAAAACATCGGCGCACCGCCTCCCGTTTCCCGCAGCAAGCCGAAGGTTTTCGCCCGGCTTTCGGACAGGAATATCCAGACGATACTGGCCTATTCCGATTCCGCGGAGGAAGTGGATGTGGACGATACGATACTGGACGGCGCGCCGCAGATGCCGTAACGCACCCGGCAAGCCGCAAAACGGCAATCTATATACGCGCAAGAGCGCCGTTACCTTGACAAAACACAGCGATCGCGATAGTATACAAAATACAAAGAAAATACAAGGGGAGTTTGGATGTCAGCCATGCGCTATTCGTCTTCGGGTGCCAACAAGCCCATACGGGAAATCGCTTATGAAACGCTGAAACACGCGATCATAACCGGCGAAATTTCCGCGGGTGTACGAATTGTGGAAACCGAATACGCCAACAAACTCCATATCAGCCGCACACCGCTGCGGGAAGCGCTGCGCAAGCTGGAGCGCGACGGGCTGGTGGAGTATGTCATCCGCCGCGGCGTCGTGGTGCGCGCGTTTACCATTGATGACGTGGAAGAAATATACACCATACGCAACGTGTTGGAGATGATCACGCTGCCCGCGATCATTAGAAACGCGACGCCCAGGGATATCAAATCCATGCGCGACAAGCTGCAGGAAATGGACCGCATGATGGAGGAAGGCAATATTGAAAAACTCTCCTCGCTTGCGCGCGCCTTTCACGATCAGCTCACGGCGATTTCCGGCCTGAAACGTATCCTGCGGGTGATACAGGGGCAGGATGAATACATCCACCGTTTCTCCGCGCTGTCCATCGCCAAGGATAAACGGCGCGCAGAGGCGCATCAGGAGCATTACCGCATTGTGGAGATGGTCGAAAATAAAGATCTTAAAGGCTTTGAGGATATCATGCGCAAGCATATCGAATCCTCCAAGCAAAGCTGCCTGGCGGCGCTGAAGGAGACCGCCGCCCAAAAACATGTATAAGATATTTACGCCCGCGGCCGTCCACGGCAGCGGGCGTTGTCCGTTCCGGTCATTGCCGCTGTGATCTTGAGGCGTCTATAGCACGGAAGACCGGAATGGGTATATTCTGTCATAAAGGAGCAACGCACAATGGAAACAACATGGGATCTGAGCGTATTTTACAAGGGATTTGACGACCCGGCGCTGGAAGCCGATTTGAAAAAACTAAGCACCATGTCCGAAAAGGGCCTTGCTATTCTCAAGCAGGATAAAAACGCCGCACAGGTGCTGCCGGAGATGATCGCGCATACGGAAGATTATCACAACACGCTGATGCGCGCGGATGAATTCTGCGAGCTTACCATGAGCGTGGAAGCCGAGAATCAAAAAGCCTTTCAAACCCTGGAGCGCGTCGGCACGCTGATGGTGGATTATAAGGTGTATATTAACGCCTGCAAGCGTTTCATCGGTTCCGTTGAGGATTTGGAAACGCTTATTGATCACAATCCTGATTTGAAGAAGGTCGGGTTTGCGCTGCTGGAGGCGCGCGAGCAGGCCGGGCACATGCTGCCCGAGGCCATCGAACGCTGGATGCTAAGGATGTCGCTGTCCGGCGGCGATTCTTTTTCCAAGCTTCGCGACCAGCTGATCGGTACGCTGACGGTGGAGATGGACGGCGAAAGCTATCCCCTGCCAAAAATCCGCGGCATGGCGTATGATCCCGACCCCGCCGTTCGTAAAAAGGCGTTCGAGGCGGAAATGGCATCCTATAAAAAAATCGCGCTGCCCATGGCGTTTTGCCTGGGCGGCGTCAAGGGCGAAGCGCTCACCATGTGCGAGGCGATGAACTACCCGGACATCCTCACCCAGCAGCTCGTCGAGGCGCGCATGGACCACGAAACGCTGGACGCCATGTGGACGGCCTGCCGCGAGGCGTTCCCCGATTTCAGGCGTTACCTGAAGGCCAAGGCAAGGCTGCTTGGGCATCAAAACGGCATGCCGTTTTACGATCTGTTTGCGCCGGTGGGAAAATCCGCCAGAAAATATACCTACGAAGAAACGCGCGATCTGGTAATCGGTATCTTTGAAAAGGCGCACCCGAAGATGGCGAAGTTCATGGAGCACGCGTTTGACAACCGCTGGATTGACGCGATGCCCAGGCAGGGGAAAACGGGCGGGGCGTTCTGCGCGCCCAACCACGAATTGAAGCTGAGCCGCATCCTCTCCAATTTCGTGGGCAGCTTTTCCGATGTAAGCACGCTGGCGCACGAGCTCGGACACGCGTGGCACAACGAATGCATGAAAGATTATCCCTTGATGATGACCGATGATCCCATGCCGCTGGCGGAAACGGCATCGACCTTCAACGAAACCCTGCTTTCGCAAACCGTGCTCAAGACGGCGGATGACGAGTTGGCGTTTTCCATTCTGGAGGGCAGCCTGATGGAGGCCACGCAGTGTGTGATGGATATCTACAGCCGGTTCTTGTTTGAATCCGCTGTGTTTGAGGCGCGTAAATCCCATACGCCATCGGTGGACGAACTGCGCAAGATGATGCTGGACGCCCAGAAAGAAGCCTACGGCGACGGGCTGGACCCGGAAGTCCTGCACGCCGACATGTGGGTGAACAAGAGCCATTACTACAACGTCGGGCTGCATTTTTACAACTTCCCGTATGCGTTCGGACTGTTGTTCGGGTTGAGCGTATATAAAAAGTACGAACAGGAAGGCGCGAGCTTCCTGCCCAAGTACGATCAATTCCTCGGCTACTGCGGAAGCGATACCATTGCCAATGTCGCAAAGACCGTGGGGCTTGACGTACACAGCGCGGATATGTGGCGCAACGCGCTGGACGTGATTCGTAAAGAAGCGGATACCTTTGTGAAACTGGTGGATCAG
>DAIOVG010000212.1:0-3692 GCA_036759125.1 Candidatus Limiplasma sp. | reverse complement strand
TTCAACATCCGCTGCCGCGCGGCTTCTTTCATATCGGGTTGCCAGCTGGCAGCCCGTGAGCGGTCAACCCAGGTGCGCTCAATCACGCGTCCATCCTTCAGATGGAATAGCAGCTGGTTGTCATCGGGAACTACAATGGATTCAATACTTTCCGAAAATACTGTGGCGCCATACTTGTCTAGCCCCAAAACCTCGGCACAGATCGCCTTCAGTGTATCTTCCGGGATTTTCTTGCCCCGGCAGAAGCGTTTTCCCTTTTCCTGATAGGTTCTGCAATTCCAGCCAACACTGCCGTTACTCGTAACCCTTTTGTAAGGCTTGCCGCAATGGGGGCAAAGGATTATCCCAGTAAACTCACTCAGCTGTGGCTTGGCACGATGCGCGGTTTGTTCAGCGAGGCGAGTGAGCAAGTCCTGTACGGCCTGAAACGTAGACTCGTCAATAATGGCAGGGTGAGATTCTGTCGCAAAATATCTGGGCAGCTCGCCATGATTATGGCAGAGCTTTTTCTCCAGATGGTTGTTACGGTAACGTTTCTGTAGCAGGGCGTTGCCTGTGTACTTTTCGTTACTCAGGATGGCGTGGATCCGGGGCACGCTCCATTGCCCGCCAAGGGCGCCGCCTACCCCTCGCGCATTCAGATCGCGGCAAATGGTGCCGAAGGACTCCCCAGCAAGAGCGCGATGGAAAATCTCCTGCACCACCGCCGCCTCACTGGGGTTGATGCTGATACCGCTCTTATCAATATCGTATCCGAACATGAAACGCCAGTTCACCAGCTCGCCACTTTCAAAACCCTTGCGCACTCGCCATTTCTGGTTTTCGCTGGCGGAGAGGCTCTCCTCCTGAGCATAGGAGGCCAGAATGGTAATCATCAGTTCCCCGTCGGTACTGATACTGTGCAGATTCTGCTCTTCAAAGAAAACATCCACCCCCAGCGCTTTGAGTTCGCGCACGGTCTCAAGCAGAGTGACCGTGTTGCGTGCAAAGCGGGAGATGGATTTCGTGATCACCTGATCAATTTGACCGTTGCGACATTCTTTGAGCAACCGTTGGAAACCGTCGCGTGCTGCCTTGGTGCCTGTCAGAGCTTCGTCGGCATACACACCGCCATACTGCCACCTCGGATGCTGCTGGATGAATGCGCTGTAGTAGCTGACCTGTGCATGCAGCATCGCGTCCTTGCCGCTGGATACGCGGGCGTAAGCCGCTACCCGTAGCCGTCGCTCAAGCCTTTGTGAATGCTCGATTTTTCTTATCGCCTTGGGCATTTCAACACCTCCATTGTGTGACATGTTACCTCGGCGTTAGCCCGTTATCAAGGTCATGTCACGAAACAGACTACCCAAAGATAAGCCGTACTTATGCGGCATTATGGTATCAATTTTTCTTTGTGAGTCATGGAGAGCACTTCCGAAAGAAAAGGATCAAGAAGGCATGTAGGTGAAGACCTTTGATTGGCCTGCCTGAACGGCAGAGAGCTCCACATCCAGCATCCGGATCTTTCGCTGAAGATCGGCAAATTGCCTAACCAGATTTGCTGCGCCATCATAGCTTTTATACTGCGGAAATTCAACGATATTAGCGTCAACCATACCGTATACAATGCAACCTGCACATGCTGCAATTGCTTGTGGACTTTTATTTTCTTCGTTTTGCATAGCTGAAATCCACTAGGATATGGAATTGTTGTCTTTGACCATTCATCACAATTCGTAATCGCCCGATGCTTCAGGCTGATAAAGAACCTTCTTGATCCTAATACGCTTTAGTCCGCCGGGTGTTAACCAGTTAATGACATCGTCCTCACGATAGCCTATGATTGCTGTACCGATAGGGGAAAGAATCGAAATCTTTCCGGTAGAATGGTTCGCTTCATTGGGATAGACGAGCGTGATTTCTTTTTCTTCATCGTCTAGCATGATCAGAACACGCGACCGCATAGTCACTACGTCGCGAGGTAATTCTTCAGCATTCACCACGGTGGCTTGCCCGAGTTCGACTTGTAAAGAGCGTAATGAATTACTCTGCTCAGTGATCCCGTTGAGCGCATCCTCGATCAGCCGCATGAGACGTTTATGGTCTAGCTCATTGAGGTAAAGGTTCCGTTCCAAGTTTATTCCCTCCCGAACTGTGTAAAATGGTCTGTGAACATGAACGCTGTGTTTAGCTTGAAGCTGTCACCATCCTGCATCAAAAACGGATACGCACGATGTAAAATGAGTAATGATTCCCTCTATGAATGAGCCTTCATTGCCATGTGCGGAGTCTTAATTATCAGCTTTAGTGCTTGAAAACACCAATCTGAGTAAAAACAAAAAAGACCCTATCATATCGCCTCAAGCAAATCTTGATAAAGCCTTTCATGGTAGCCTTTCCAAATCACCCATGCCGGTTCTTTATTTGATAATACCAGTTGCGTAATTGATTGTCAAGCAGTCAGGTAAGCCGCTGCCCGTAACCGTTGTAGGTTTGTCAAACATGTTGGACAGTATGGTAACGAAGGCACTCACGGGGCGAGAGCCAGTGAAGGGGTCACATTGGGAGGCTGTTGTGGATTGGCTACACTAGATCGGACAGAAAATAATAAGGCCATGGTAATAGCATATCCATGGGTTATATAGAAAACGAAGAGCTGGGAATACGGCAGTCCGGAAACATGGTGAACATCACGGCGGTGATGGAAACAATGCATAGTGTGTACAACTAACGGTCATGTCTAACGATCAAACGAATCCCAGCACGGTATCAAGAGGACATTTTCCCCGGTTTCGGTAACCCCGGTGAGGGCGTTCGATGTTGTAATGAATCACCCATTGATCTAAGTCCTCCTGAAGCGCCTCCACGCTTTCGTAGAAGTTTTCCCGGAGGTCTATCCCGAATTATGTGTAAACGCCAAAACTGCGTAGAACGATAATATCAAAGCTGGCAGAAAAGTAGGGTTCTGCTTTCCTGCCTTGGCTGTAACGGTAGCAAAATCCGGACGGTCTGTCAAGGGCGAACGCGAAGCGGTCGTTCCTTTACCCTTAAAGGAACGGCGGGATTTTGCTATTGCCAGTTACGCGGGAAGCCGGTCGGCGAAGAAAACCTCAAGCCGAGAATGGATCAACC
This sequence comes from Candidatus Limiplasma sp., assembly GCA_036759125.1. GTDB lineage: Bacteria > Bacillota > Clostridia > Christensenellales > Aristaeellaceae > CAXXOK01. Next base: position 581 of record DAIOVG010000212.1, on the reverse strand, counting down.
TCCAATCCCGCCTGCGTCCCTGCTGTTTTTTTATGATGTCCATCATCGCCAGATATAGCATTTTGAGCAGGCTGTCGTCCGTAGGAAACACGGATTTGGACTTGGTCACCTTGCGCAGCTGACGGTTGAACCCCTCGATGGCGTTGGTGGTATAGATGATCCTGCACACCTCGGCCGGATACTTGAAATAGGTGCCCAGACCCGACCAGTTGGCCCGCTAGGACTGCACCGTTTTGGGGTATTTTTTACCTCAGAGCTCTTCGAAGCACTCCAGTTCAGCCAGTGCGGCAGGCTCGTCCACGGCGGCGTACACACGCTTGAGATCGGCTATCAACGGCTTGATATCCTGGTAGGACACAAACCGCGTAGTGTTGCGGATTTGGTGGATCACGCATTTCTGAATCTTCGCCTTTGGGTAAACAGCCTCGATCGCATCGGGAAAACCCGTCAAACCGTCCACACTGACGATCAGCATGTCCGCAATCCCTCGGTTTTTCAGGTTGTTCAGAATCGTCAGCCAGAACTTCGCGCTCTCGTTCTCGCCGATGTACATGCCCAGCACGTCGCGCTGGCCTTCCATA
>DAIOVG010000211.1:0-3732 GCA_036759125.1 Candidatus Limiplasma sp. | reverse complement strand
CGGCGGGCACTTCAACGGCTGCCGCATCGGGTTTGACGCGGGCGGCAGCGACCGCAAGGTATCCGCGGTCATCGACGGAGACTGCGTGTACAGCGAGGAAGTGGTCTGGCATCCCAAGGAGCAGACCGACCCGCAGTATCACTTTGACGGCATCATCATGGCCATGCAAGCCGCCGCATCCCATATGCCCAGGGTGGACGGCATCGGCGTTTCCTCCGCTGGCGTATGCATCGGCAACAGGCTGATGGTCTCCTCCCTGTTTACCAAGGTTCCCGCGCCGCTGTTCGACCGTATGGGCAAGGACATCTACCTGCAGGCGGGGCAGCGTTTTGGCGATATCCCCATCACCGTCTGCAACGACGGCGACGTCACCGCCCTGTCCGGGGCGATAAGCTCTGGCCAAACCAGCGTGCTTGGCATCGCCATGGGCACCAGCGAAGCGGCTGGGTATGTGGATCGATCCGGAAACATCACCGGATGGCTGAACGAGCTCGCGTTTGTGCCGGTTGACGCCAGCCCGGACGCCATGCGGGACGAATGGTCCGGCGACATCGGCTGCGGCGTGAAGTATTTCTCGCAGGATTCCATCATCAAGCTGGCCCTTGCGGCCGGTATCCCGCTGGACATGAACGCCACGCCGGCCGAAAAGCTGAAGGCCGTGCAAAGCCGCATGGAGCAAGGCGATGCGGCCGCAGCCGACGTGTATACGTCGCTGGGCGTGTACCTGGGACATACCCTTGCGTTCTATCACGGCCTGTACAACTTCCAAAACATGCTGCTGCTCGGGCGCGTGATGAGCGGCAAGGGCGGCAATCTCATCCATGAAACGGCGCTGCGCGTGCTGCGGGAAGAATACCCGCTGGTCGCTGATGCTATCCGCGTTTCGCTTCCCGATGAAGCGTCCAGGCGCATAGGCCAGTCCGTCGCCGCGGCAAGCCTGCCAAAAATTGAGAGGTAGAAAGTATGCTAATCAAAAACGCGCTTGTATTGACACCGCAAAAAACATTCGAAAAGCTGGACGTTTCCGTTCATGATACCATCGAGGCCATCGGCAAACTGCCCGACCCGGCGGATATCGACGCGGACGGCTATTACCTGATCCCCGGCCTGATCGACATACACACGCACGGCGCGATGAGCTTTGATTTCAGCGACGGCGACAGCGAAGGCACACAAAAGATCGCCGCGTTTTTCGCCGCACACGGGATCACCTCGTACTGCGCCACCCTGATGACGTTCGACGAAGCCACGCTGACTGACGCGGTGATCGCCATCCGGGACCTGCCGCGCGGCCAGCGGGACGCCCGCTGCGCCGGAATTTATCTGGAAGGCCCGTTTTTATCCGAATCCAAGCGCGGCGCGCAGGCGGCGACCAACCTGCACGCACCCGATATCGGCATGTTTCAGCGGCTGAGCCAGACATCCCGCGGCATCGTGAAGATGGTCGGCGTCGCGCCCGAACTGCCCGGCGCGATGGACTTCATCCGGGAAGCGTCCAAAACCACCGCCGTATCGCTGGCGCATACCGCCGCCTATTATGAGACGGCAAAGGCCGGGTATAATCATGGCGCAAGCAACGCCACGCATCTGTTTAACGCGATGAACGGGCTGCACCACAGAGAACCCGCCGTGGTCGGCGCGGCGTTTGACAGCGGCGCCTACGCGGAGCTGATCTGCGACGGCATTCATATTCATCCGTCCGTGGTGCGCATGACGTTCCGCCTGTTTGAGGACAGGCTGATCCTCGTCAGCGACTCCGCCCGCTGCGCGGGCATGCCCAACGGCAATTATACACTGGGCGGACAGGCCATTACGATGACGGACGGAAAAGCGACGCTGCCGGACGGCACCATCGCCGGTTCGGCCATCCATTTGATGCAAGCCGTTCAAAACGTGATCTCGTGGGGTATTTCCCCGGCGGACGCCGTGACCGCGGCAACCCTCACGCCCGCAAAGGCAATCGGCATGGATAGCCGCATCGGTTCGATCGCGCCCGGCAAGCAGGCGGACATGCTGCTGCTCAATGATAAGTTTGAGCTGGTATCAACCATCATAGGCGGAGAAGTGATTGGCAAATGATCCTGCAGGAATTTCAAACCTACGAGCAAATGTGCCGCAAGGCCGCGAACCTGATCTCGGCCCAAATCATTCTGAAGGCGGATTCTGTGCTTGGGCTGGCCACCGGCTCCACCCCGCTTGGCATCTATCGGCTGCTTGTAGGCTGGTATCAAAAATCGGACCTGGATTTTTCGCAGGTCCGCACGGTTAACCTGGATGAATACTGCGGCGTTCCCTTTGACAGTCCCCACAGCTATCACTACTTCATGAACGAGAACCTGTTTTCCAAGGTCAATATTCCCATGGAAAATACGCATCTACCCAACGGCATGGCTGAGGATATGCCCGCCGAATGCAGCCGGTACGACGAGCTGATCTCCGGCCTTGGCGGGATCGACCTACAGCTTTTGGGCATCGGCCACAACGGGCACATCGGGTTTAACGAGCCTGCCGACGAGTTTTCAAAGCACACCAGCTTGATTCAACTTTCCGACGATACCATCAAAGCCAACTCCAGGTTTTTCAAAGACGCGGCCGAGGTTCCGCGCAGCGCGATCACCATGGGCATGCGGTCCATCATGTATTCCCGGAAAATCCTCTTGGTCGCCAACGGAAAGGATAAGGAGGACATCCTCCACGCCGCCATGAACGGCCCCATCACCCCGAAGATTCCCGCATCCATTCTTCAGCTGCACCCGGATACCACCGTGTTGTTTTCAAAGGAATAGCGTACCGCACAACCAGCGCTTCCGGCCTTGTCTGCCGCATATTCGGAAAATAGAACGCCGCCTCGCACGCATTGGTTTTCGCCGGTGCGGCATACCAGGCGGATGATTGAAGGATGAAATCCGGCTCAAAGCGGATCTCATCCTTATTTCGCCCCGGCTCCCGCCGCATGCGCCCGTTTGCATTGCCAAAACAATTTATCTTCATGCCATCGCACTCTTGATTCTTTCCCGTTGGTTTGGAAACGGTTTATTTTTGCGGCGGTGCCGCTGCGCCCGTATTTTGCAGCTCAACGGTTTCCGTCATGGTATGGATATCCAGGCGCGCTTTCAACTCCTGTTCGGTAAACAAGCCTTTCTGCAAGGCTAAATCATAAATCGACTGCCCGGCGCGCCGCGCTTCCCTGGATAGCTCGGACGCACGCTCATAGCCGATAACCGGAGCCAGCACGGTAACGAGGCTGGTGCTGTGCATGACGAACTCGTTACAGCGGGCCTCGTTGGCGACGATGCCTTTGACGCAGTATTCCGCGAGGCTGTATGCCCCCCGCGCCAGGGTTTTGAGCGACTCAAACAGCTTGTGAAAGATGATGGGCTCAAAGGCGTTGAGCTCCAGCTGGCCAGCCTCAGCGGCCAGGGTTACGGTCGTATCGTTCCCGATGACGTTGAATGCGATTTGGTTTACCACTTCCGGGATTACCGGATTGATTTTCCCCGGCATGATTGTGGAACCGTTCTGGCGGGCGGGCAGCGTAATCTCGTTGATGCCGCCGACCGGGCCGGAAGACATCAGGCGCAGGTCATTGGACATTTTCGAGAGGTTGACCGCCAGGATCTTCAGCACGCCCGAAAGATCCGTATAACAGTCAAGGTTCTGCGTGCTGTCGATCAGATCATCGGCCTGATGGTATGCTTCACCGGAAAACGCGGCCACCTGCTGCACAATCAT
>DAIOVG010000210.1:0-3762 GCA_036759125.1 Candidatus Limiplasma sp. | reverse complement strand
ACCGCGATACCTATACGGTGCTGTCGCACTTTTTTCAGGACGGCAACGGCCAGTACAGCATCTTTATCCGCAGGGCAAAGGATGAAAAGCAGGGCGGCACGGCGCTTGGGCGTTCCTACATGATGATCTGCCCCGATAATCAGCAGCCCGTGATGAACAAGTTCCTATTCGCCCATGAGATGATTCACAGCTGGGTTCATATGGACGACGAGCCCTTTGGCGCCTGCACCTGGTACGTTGAGGGCATGGCAGAATATTACTCCGCCGCGCTGCTTTGGCGAAACGCCTTGATCAGCCGGGCAGAGCTGGCCGCCGAAATGAACAGACGCGCCAGACAATACTATGAAAATCCTCATATCCGAATCACAAACGAGGAAGCGGGTACCCGGTTGTTTGCCGACCCCGATATCACCCGCATCCCCTATGGGCGCGGTATGTTCTATTTGATGCAGGTTGACGCTGACATTCGCAGGGCAACACAGGAGAAGCAATCGCTGGATGATGTGCTGTTCAGCATGATCGCCCGCTACCGGCAGAACCCGAAAACCGGGAACCGGGAATGGCTGGAGGAGATTACCTTCATTCTGGGCAACGACGGGAAAATTGCGTTTGAACAGATGCGCGCCGGCGGAACAATCGCCCCCGCAGACGATTGCTTCCGGCATGCCCTGCGCCCCTTCAAGACAACAGGCGCTGTTCGCGGCACGCAGATGCCGTGCACGCTTTGGCAGTTTGAATAATGCAACTTATTTAACAGGCAGCCACACTTCTATGTGACTTTCTCCTTTCTCATCAACAGCTTCACCATATCGCACAAAGTCGTATCTGGCCGACTCGTTGAGCTGGTAGCTGGATTTCAATAACCATTCCTTATAGATGAAGTCAATCATAGGCTGTGTAGAATCTTTCGATTTTCCCCGAAAGGTAAACACAGCATACCTGCCGGCAGGCAGTGAAACCGACTCCATGTCGTTTAGAACGGCATCAGGTGAAGAAACCTCTATAGCTGCGTAATAATCAAACGCTGGCTGTGCGCCAGTAAAGGCGATATCCTTTGCGTAATCGTTGAGCGCAATCACAAAGTCCGAGTTCAATCTATCGGGGATAGCGTTTTTTCGACGGTGTAATTTTCGCCATACCATGGGAATGACAAAAAAACCCCGAGAAAACGTTGCCGATAAGCGTATGGCGCTGCCAAAAAAGATGAACGAACATATTGACGGGCTGATCATCGATGTGTCAGCTGCGGCGATAAAATGCAGAAAAACGGCAGTGAGACATGCGTGAGGAACCGCTACATTTCTTCCCTAAAGGAAGGCGTGTGCGGGAGAATTGGAAGGAGAAAACTGGATGCAAAAAAGAGAACCCGACCCATTTTCTTCATACACAAACACCATTCTTTTACGACCCGAACTTAATTTGGGCTGAATACATTGCTTGAGCCGAGCAGCGCTTATCCAACAGCACCTTTCTCCAGAAACGCATCATTAATATCAATATGGCATGAAACACTACATTTTAGATTCATAATGTCAAGATAAGAGATAAGGGCGGCTTACAATTACACCCAAAATCCCAGCGCCACGGCCGCCACAACGATGAGCGGCGCGGGAACCTTTTTTGACAATAATAGCAAGGTGCCGACCACAACAACACCGTACACGGCAAAGTTCACCGGCAACGCCATGGATTGGTTGATGGCGGTCATGGTAATCAGGGCGGCGGCTGTCACGGTGACCCCTTTCAAGAAATGACCGACGCGTGTGTTCTGCCGCATGGACTTCCACAAGGGAAACATGAAGAAAACAAGCAATATCCCCGGCAGGAAGATACTCAAACCGCCAACAAGACCCGCCAGAAACGAGAAACCGCTCCCGGCAAAGGAACGGGATGAGACAAACGCCGCAAAGCTGAACAGGGGGCCGGGGATGGCCTGATCCACGGCGTAGCCTGACAGGAAATCCTGCAGCGAGATCAGCGATTGCGTTTCAATCAGATCCTGAATCATCAGGGGGATGACGATCTGCCCGCCACCGATGACGGAATACCCATACCGATAAAAGGAAGTATACAGGGTGACGAACGGGGTGGTAAGCCAGGTTCCGCTTCTTCTTCCAGTGTGTCCAGCGTATCGCCCGCATCTCTTTGCAGCGCATATCCCCAGGAGATTGTAGGAAGCTCGTCCGGAGAAGCACCACTGTTGTCATTGTCGGACTCGTGATTGAGCTTATCCAAACACTTGCGCATCTCGACCTTATCCACTCCGGATACGATAATGGCAAATTCGTCGCCGCCAATGCGAGCAAGCGTTCCGTCCTTCTCCACCATAGATCTCAGATTTACTGCCACTTTTCGTAGTATCTTATCACCTTCGGCATGGCCGTATGTATCGTTATACTCCTTGAAACCGTCGATATCCCCCAAAAACACCCCAATGGGGAACAGGTTCCTTTCGTTACGGCGCCGGAATTCTTCTTCATAAAACCTGCGGTTATACAAGCCGGTCAGATAATCATGATATGCTAAATATTCGTTCTGCCTTGCAATTTCTTCCCTTTTTGTTACATCGAAAATGATGGAGAAAAGGACTTTCCGATCGTCATACTCGATGGGGCTGCTGTAGACATCCACAATTCTGATCTCTCCGTTTTTCAAACGGTGTGGAAATGTGAAGTATTTACGCCCTTTTTCCAATATTTTCAGGCGCAATAACCGGATTTCCTCCTTATCCAGCATGTTGATATCCTGGATTGACATGCTAAGGAGCTCATCCTTAGTGTATCCATAGAATTCGGTTGCGGCTTGATTGGCCTCAATGATCGCGCCCGAGTACGGCTCCAGCAAAAGCATGACGGCCTGGTGATTGTTAATCATGTTTTGTGTGCGTGATAACATTTGCTGTAATTGTTCTTCGAACTTCTTGCGGTCTGTAATATCCAGTATGATCCCTTCCAGCGCTTCGACTTCGCCCTGTTCGTTATACACACCCTCGCCCATTTCCAGCACCCATTTGCGGCTTCCATCCGCAGCGATGATTTCGTACTCGAATCTAAACGAGGTCCCATTTCCCAGAGCAACACCACATTGATCCCAGATATACTCCCGGTACTCCGGCGCAATGATACTGTTATACGCTATTTTATTATTACCAATCAACATATACGGAGTATAACCCGTTAACTTATAGCAGCCATCCGAAACGAAATGCATAGTCCAATCGCGATCGAAATCACACCGGTATGCCATGCCGGGGAGATTGGAGAGAAGAACCGATTTACTGCGTTCGCTTTCCTTGAGCTTATCCTCGGCATTTTTACGCTGCGAGATATCTTCCAACAGGCATAAATGCATGGTTCTACGAAAAGGAAGACTAACCAAAGGGGAAATTTTCATATGCGTCCAAATGACGGAACCATTCGGACGTATATAACGTTTCTCCATGGAATAGCTGTCGATCTCGCCTTTTTGAAATCGGTCAAACTGATCGATATCGGCCTGCACATCGTCCGGATGCGTGATTTCAGTCCATTTGACATTCTGCAGCTCCTGGCTGGTTCGCTGCAGAATTTGCTGGAATACAGGGTTAACACTGATATCACCTAAAAGAGATGGTGAGGCAATGGTTGTATTCTTCACAACCGCTATCCCGATTGGCGCCTGCTCGAAAACGCTGTGATACAGGGCTTCGTCCAACTCCAGTTTCCGGCTTAGATTTTTATATAACTGGCGATGAAGCCAAATATGCATCAGCGAAGCGCACAG
>DAIOVG010000209.1:0-3769 GCA_036759125.1 Candidatus Limiplasma sp. | reverse complement strand
CCTGCATGGGTACGCCCCCGAGAAAACTCAAATCTCCGTCTCCCGTACAGTCGAGGAAATAACGGCCCGCAAGGGCGGTCGTTCCGCTTTTGCTCTCAAAAACCACATGGGTTATGGCAGTGTTGTCCATCAGGCAGTCCGAAAGGTACGCGTGATAATAAGGGGTCACGCCCGATTCCAGAAGCATTTGCTGTGCCAATAATTTGTATCTTTCCGGATCAAAGCAGACACTGCCCAACGGATATTCGATCGTCGCTCCGCCTTCCGCTTCCAGTCTTTGTGCAAATTCCCACGGAATCCCGCCGACAACCAGTTCGTTATTGTAGCAGAATTCACTGATCGGGGCCACCAATCCGGCCGTAGCCATCCCGCCTAAAAAACCATAGCGTTCGATCAGCGCTACCTTTGCGCCTTTTCTGGCTGCAGCGATCGCACCGATAAATCCGCTGGGGCCTCCGCCGCAAACGACCACATCATAGGATGCCGCAACGGGTATGCTTTTTGTTATCGTAACATTTGTCACTTTTATACCGCCTTTCCAATGCTGAAAACCGAAACTTTTCCCAAGAAGAATTAATACACGCGGACTTCATATATGCGCACGTCCGGATCGCCGTTTGTCGCAGTGACGCAGATTTGCAGCGTATCACACAGTACCGTTTCCGCTACATCATGGATAACCAGCCGCTGGTAATTGTTCAAAACATTCAAGCGGTATACCTCTTTGCCGTCTTTTAAGGCGATCAGCGTATAGTCCCGCACCAGTTCGTTTGCTACGCCTAACGGTTCTTTATCAATGAAGGCCTTGGAAACGGATATACACCGTTCTTCCGAAAGATTCGGATCCAGCGTCAGTCGGACCTGATGCAGTTCGATCGCTTTGTCCCATGAAAAGGACAGCCACTCGCCGTTCGCAGAGATCCCGTTGGAACACCAGAGATTACTGTTTCCATCTGCCCGGCGGGTTACGCCGCTGATCACCTGTTCTCCCTCACAGCCTTCCCGCATGGAGCTAACGGCGATAACGGCGCGGCGAGCCAAATCGTTCTCATCTGCATTGGCACAGCCAGGAATATAACAATCATTTTTCAGCAGTTCCTGCCGGAGCTCATCCATATAACGGTCTCCGAACTGCACCGGTGATATACCCCGTAAAGCAGCCATGGCCGCTGCGGTTCCGGCAGCCTCGCCCCCAACCGCGCAGGTTGCCATAACCCTGGTCGCACCCATCGCCAGTTTTGATGCGGAGATATTGCGCCCGGCCATCATCATGTTGCGAACCGTCTTGGAGCAGAAGCAACCGTAAGGGATCGAAAACAGTCCGTCGTAGGATCTAACCATCGAGGGGATTTGCCCCTTTGCGCGGAATCCTCCGGCTATATGCTCATCCATAGGCCATCCGCCATAGGCCACCGCGTCGGGGAAAACCCGATTCTCCAAAATATCGTTCTCTGTCAGAATATACGTACCGACCAACCTGCGGCTTTCCCTGGTCCCGGGAACGTTGCCCACCCAAATCAGTTCGTAGTTTTCCGCTCCGTGATCGCCGCCGTTTTTGATGTGATCACAAACGCCATACACACATTTGTAAAGCTCATAGCGGATATCCTCGGCCTGGGCTATGATATCATCCCAGTCACCGCCAAGTTCGATCCACCAATAGCCGGACTGTACATCGTACTTTTCTACCAGTTGGTCTGCGTGATCGGCATAATCCTCACCCGGTTTGAGCACTACGACATCCGTAGCGTCATGATACACAACGACATCACCATGATAACGATGCACAAAATCGCTCTCATCAAACGTATAGGCCCAATGCGGACGCACGAATTTTACAGGACTCCCCGTATCGCGGGCGCAGAAATATATACTGTTGCCCATTGTCAAGCCGTCCTGTTGAGGAGGCGCGTCCTTTTCGTTGAAATCATCGGACGCCTCACGGCCAACCATATACTCCGCTCCGGCGAAGTAGCCAAGTGTTCCGTTTCCGGTACAGTCCAGGTATATTTTTGCCTGGAAAGAATAACGCTTTTCAGTGCTCATCTGATAACATTCGATAGACTGGATTTCCTGCCCGTCCGAATGCACCAAATCCATCGTGGTGTTCATATACACATACAGGTTCTTTGTGTCCATTGCTGCGGACCAAAGCACACCGTCCCAGATTGAGTAATTGTAACTGTCATTCAGGTATTTATTGGTTAGCTGCAATTCCATCAGGATGCCCGTTTCCGCGGCATCCTCTTTTCCCCAGTGGCAGGAAGCACCGGCAATATGCATGCGGGTTTCCGAACTGGCATTCCCGCCAAAAACACTCCGGTCCTGAATCAGCGCAGTTTTTGCGCCCTGGCGGGCAGATGCGATTGCTGCGCAGAGACCGCTCATTCCGCCGCCAACGACAACCACATCAAAGACTAATTTTTCCGCAGGATTCTGCGACTGCACCGGGACCTCGCGTATATACTTCTTCATGGGTGATCCTTCTTCCGTTGTTTTTCTGTTCGGTATCCTATATGGCCTGATGTTAACACCCGTTTTTCAGCAGCGTCAATGCACAAACTTTTGGGATTTTCGGTTTTTATTGTCCAATGTTTCGAATCTATTCCATTCTTTTTGAATATTCCACACAGAATTGACAGGCGAAATTTCGACACTTATACTATAATTAACCAAGGGGTAAATGATAAAGTGTTGGAGATATTCAGAAATGAAAACGAATTTTGTAGAGTATGATGTCATTGTAATCGGTGGCGGACCGGGCGGTTTGCCTGCAGCGATCGCGGCTGCAAGACAAGGGGCCAAAGTACTGCTTGTCGAAAAAAACGGCTTTTTAGGCGGCAACCTCACCATTGGCTTGCCACTGCTTGCCTATTTGGACAAGGACGGCAATCAGGTCATTCGCGGCATCGCCCAGGAATTCATTGACGAGCTGACCAAAGTAAACGCAGCCAGTCCGCATCACTGGTGCCCGATGCACGACTCCGTTACGGTTTATGACCATGAAGTGTTTAAGGTCATTGCGCTGCAAATGTGTATCGAAGCAAACGTGGAGATCCTTCTGCATACCATCGTGATCGATACCAACGTTGAAAACGGAGTCCTGCAATCGATAACGCTGTTTGGCAAATCCCATCGGATCGAAGCCCGGGCCAAGGTGTATATCGATGCCACGGGAGATGGAGACCTTGGCTATATGGCCGGCGCTACCTTTGAGATGGGACAAAAGGGCACGGGTGTTCTGCAGCCGCCGACATTGATGTGTACAGTTGGCGGAATCGATTTTGACCAGGTTATCGATTATATTGAACAGCATCCCGAACAGATGCAATTGGCAGAAACAATCGAAACGTATCCGGGCTATGACGCATCCTATTTCCGTACAAATCCCAGCCATCATGCGCTGGTCGGTTTCCGCAAGCTCTTTACCGAGCTGAAGGAAAAAGGAGAGCTGCCGGTCAACCGGGATACCATCATCTATATCCAGAGCCTGATACCCGGACAGGCCCATTTGAACTGCACGCGGCATCTGGGCATCGACGGGAGCGATGTCTACGATCTGACAAAAGCGGAAATCGAAGGCCATATTCAGAATTTCAAGCTGATACAAACATTGCGCAAGTATGTGCCCGGCTTTGCCAATTGTTACCTTACGCAGATCAGCCCCTTCTTAGGCGTACGGGAAACACGCCGCTTTCACGGCCTCGAAACGCTGACAGAAGAGATGCTTGTAAACGGGGTCATTGGCAAAGACACCATCGGCATCGGC
>DAIOVG010000208.1:0-3854 GCA_036759125.1 Candidatus Limiplasma sp. | reverse complement strand
AGAATACATGGTGCAGAAGGTGTACGCGCACGAGGCCGTGGTGACCCGCGCCGACCTGCCGGACCTGAAAACCTACCCCCTGCCGGAAACAGCCGGGGAAGCCGAAGCGCAAGCGCAGGCGGAAGCGGAAACCCGGGCTACGGCCCAAACCATGGAGGAGTACTACGACCTCGTCAGCACCAATTCCATCGACGATTCCGTGCCGAACTACGAAGAATATACGTCGTCTGTATCCGGCGGCGCGGCGCAATCCGAGATCGTGATCGACGCGAATTCCTACACCCGCTACGAGGAAGACGGCGTAGCGATGTATCCCATCCTGATGACGAACTACGAGGGCATGGACGGCACCGCCGTTTTAACCGGCGAAGACGCGCTGATTTCCTATCAGATTGAAGTGGAAGAAAGCGGCTGGTACGACCTGTCGCTGACCTATTACCCTGTCGAAGGCAAGAACGCCGAGATCCAGCGCGCTTTTTTTGTGGACGGCGTGCTGCCCTGCAAGGAACTGGCGCTCATCGAGTTTTGCCGCGTGTGGGCGAATACCGAGCTGCCGCTGTATACCGACGACAGCGGCGTTACCCTGATCGCCTGGCAAAAGGACAACCAGGGCAACGATATCAAGCCCTCCCCGTTTGAAACGCCCGCGTGGATGACGTCCATGCTCTACGACAACAACGGCTATATCTCCGAGCCCCTGTCGGTCTACCTGAGCGCCGGGGAGCATACGCTCACGCTTTTATCGCTGCGCGAGCCGATGCTCTTAAGAAGCATCACCCTCGGCGGGCATGAGGACATCCCGGCGTACGAGGCCGTTACGGCGGAGCTGGACGAATCGGGGGCGGAGGGGACAAGCGGCCAGCTGATCCGCATCGAGGCCGAAACCGCCGTGCGCACTTCCTCGCAGATGCTCTATCCCAAGCAGGAGCAGGGCTCGCCCACGGTGTACCCCGCCAGTTCCAAAAATCTGCTGAACAATACCATCGGCGGCACTGCGTGGCGTTACGCGGGGCAGTGGATCGAGTGGGAGTTCACCGTGGAGGAGGACGGGTATTACTGCATCTCGATGCTGGACCGCCAGAACTTCGTGCGCGGCGTGGACGTATCCCGCCGCATCCTCATTGACGGCGAGGTGCCGTTTGCGGAGTTCTCCGCCTATCAGTTCTCCTACTCGCAGAACTGGCGGCTGGAAACGCTGGAGCAGGAAAACGGCGATCCCTACCGGATCTACCTGACCGCCGGCACGCATACGCTTCGCATGGAAGTGGTGCTGGGCGACATGGCGGAGATCATCGGCCGCGTACAAAGCGTTGTGCAAAAACTAAACGCAATCTACCGCAAGGTGATCTACATCACCGGCGTATCGCCCGATAAATACCGCGACTATCAGCTGGAAGCATCCCTGCCCGCGCTGGAAGGCGACCTGATCGAAGTGAAAAACGAGCTGATGCTCGCGTTCAACGCGCTGCTGCTGACCGCGGGGGAGAACTCCGACAAGCTCACGGTGCTGCGCACGATGCTTGACCAGCTCGACGAGCTGATCGACGATCAGGAGCGCTTCACCGAGGTGATTTCCTCCTTTAAGATCAACGTGCGCGCGCTTGGCAACTGGGTAACCCAGGTGCTGCCCCAGCCGCTGCAGATCGACCGCATCTATATCCACTCCGCCGACACACCGCCGGTGCTTGAAAAAAACGGCTGGGGCGCGCGCGCCTGGCACGAGCTGTCGCGGCTGTATTACTCCTTTGTGATTGATTACAACTCCATCGGCAATGTGGTGGAGGAAACCGAGGACATCCCCACGATCACCCTTTGGATCGGCACCGGGCGCGACCAGGCCAACGTGATCAAGAGCCTGATTGACGAAAAATTCACCAGCACCTACGGCATCGGCGTGAACGTGCAGCTGGTGGACATGAACATGCTGCTGCGCGCGACGCTTGCCGGGCAGGGGCCGGACGTCGCCATCCAGGTCGCCAATACCAACGGCATCGCGGGCACGGTGCTGAACGTCGGCAACGATACGCCGGTGAACTTCGGCATCCGCAACGCCGTGCTGGATTTGACGCAGTTTGACGACTTTGAGGAGGTCGCCGCGCGTTTTGCCGACAGCGCCTTGGTGCAGTTCTCCTTTAACGGGGCGGCCTATGCCCTGCCCGATACCTATACCTTCCCGATGCTTTTCTACCGCAAGGATATCCTCGCGGAAATCGGGCTTGAGGTGCCCACCACCTGGGACGAGGTGAAGGTCGCGATGTCTGTGCTTGCCAAAAACCAGATGGAGTTCGGGATGCTTCCCACCGAGCAGATATTCGCCATGCTGCTGTTTCAAAACGGCGGGCAGTATTACACCGAAAACGGGGACAGATCGCTGCTGGATTCAGATATCGCCGTCAGCGTGTTCAAGATGTACTGCGAGTTTTATACCGATTACAAACTGGACAAGGAAACGAGCGTGGAGGAGCGCTTCCGCACGGGCGAGTGCCCGCTGATCATCGCGGATTATACGCTGTACAACAACCTCCAGGTCTCCGCTCCCGATATCCTGGGCCTGTGGGATTTCACCACCGTACCCGGCACCGTACAGTCCGACGGCAGCGTGAACTACGCGGCCAGCTGCGTGGGGCTGGCGGATATCATCATGTCGGCGACGGAGTACCCCGAAGAGTGCTGGGAGTTCCTCAAGTGGTGGACCTCGGCGGAAACGCAGGTGCTCTACGGGCGCGAGATGGAAAGCCTGATGGGCGCGTCCGCACGCGTGGCGACGGCCAACCTGGAAGCGCTGGAAAGCCTGTCCTGGCCCATCCGCGATTATAAGGCGCTCACCGAGCAGCTTCAGTACGTGCAGGGCATCCCGCAGGTGCCCGGCGGCTATTATTCCTGGCGCAACGTGAACAACGCTTTCTTCTCCGTCACCACAGACGCGTCCAAGAAAATCAAGGATAACGCCGCCGCCACCCCCCGCGAGGAGCTCATGGAAAAGGTCTACTACATCAACGCCGAGATCACGTACAAGAGACAAGAATTCGGATTGCCGATAGCCGAGGATTAGGGGACGATAGGGGTTTCACCCCTATGACCCCGACAAGGGCTATTGCCCTTGACCCTTTCATTTGACCGCGCGTCGCGCGGTCAAAGAGAGGGGTCCAGGGGCACTGCCCCTGGTCAGGGTTTTAGGGATGACATCCCTAACGTACCACCAATCATCGACACGAACAGAAAGGAGAGCACATGACCGCAGTGAAGCTGAGAAAGACAGGGCAGGACACGCTGCGCAGGCGCATCTGGAAAGCCAGGTCGTCGTACCTGCTGATGGCGCCGTATTTCATCCTGTTCTTCTTTTTCACGGTGCTGCCGGTTTTAATGAGCGTAGGGCTTAGCTTCACTTATTTCAATATGCTGGAGCCGCCGGAGTTCATCGGCTGGCAGAACTACATCAAGCTCCTGCTGGAGGACGATATCTTCATTATCGCGCTGAAAAATACGCTGCTGTTCGCGGTAATTACCGGCCCGGTCAGCTATTTCCTGTGCCTGCTGTTCGCGTGGATCATCAACGAGTTCCGGCCGAAGATGCGCGCGTTTCTGACGCTCATCTTTTACGCGCCGTCGATCACCGGCAACGCGTACATTGTGTGGAACCTGATTTTAACCGGCGACCGCTACGGGTATTTAAACGGCATATTGCTGAAGCTGGATATCATCAACGAAGCCATACTCTGGATGAAAACCGAAACGCTGATTTTGCCGGTGCTGATCGTGGTGCAGCTGTGGCTGTCGCTTGGCACGGGCTTCCTGGCGTTCCTGGCGGGGCTGCAGACCGTGGACAAGGGGATGTACGAGGCCGCGGCGATCGA
>DAIOVG010000207.1:0-3859 GCA_036759125.1 Candidatus Limiplasma sp. | reverse complement strand
AGCCGCGCATGCGGTCGCCCTGCGCCCTGCGGGGGAAACATACCCGCCCACCGCCTCACCTGTGCCCAGGCAAACGCCATCGCCCACACCCAGAATCGCGCAGAACGATCCGCTGGCCGGGGCGTTCAGCGGCGTCGACCCCAACCAGTCCGTATCGCCGGACGGCGAAACGCCCGCGCCACGCCATAAGCTTGACCGCTATCCGTTCAACCCCCTGCTCATCATCCGCGATGAGATCGTGAACCTCCAGCTGATCAACCCCGATATCGTGGGGAAGCTGGTGATCGATGGGGTGATGGACGAGCTCGTGGTGATGCGCAACAATACCTATTATCTCAACCACAACGCGGCGGGCGACTACTCCGGCTACGGCGCGGTGTTCGTGGATCAAAGCCTTGTGTTCCGCTATCCGCCGGAAAACATCGTGCTGTACGGCCGCACATCCAACCAGGGCAAAACCTTCGCGCCGCTGAAAAACTATGTGGAGCAGGGAATCGCCTACGCTCAGCAGCATCCCTTTATCACTTTCCAAAGCATTTATGAGGAGGCGCGTTACGGCATCATAGCGGTGATCAAGTCCTCCGGCGATCCGGCTGCCGCCGATTACTTCAACGCCCAGGTGCTCTCCTTTGAGACCAACGACGCGATGCTCGCCTTTGTGAACGAAGCCGTTTCCAAAAGCCTGTACAGCTTTAACGCCTCGGTGCAGGCGAGCGACAGGCTGCTTACGCTGGTCACCCTGTCCGACGGCACGGACCTGAGCCGCATCATTATCGTGTGCCGTATGCTCAGGGAAGGCGAAGCTGGCTATATTGCGGCCGAAACCCCGGCACCCTAAAGGGAACGGCCCATAGCGCGGCGAATACCGATAGGGAACGACACTGGAGGAGGATGACGGAATGCATAACGCGTGCATCAAACCCGGAGAATTTTGGCTCCCCAACCCAACTGTGGATTTAACCGCGTGGGCCTGCGTGGCCTGCGATCAATATACGTCGCAGCCTGCCTACTGGCAGGAGGCGGATATGCTCGTGGGGGAGAAGCCCTCCGCGCTGCGCCTGGTGCTGCCGGAGCTCTATTTAAGCGATGCGGCCGCGCGTATCCCCATGATTCAGCAAACCATGCAAACCTATATGCAAAACGGCACGCTGATACCGCGTGTGAGGAACGGCTTTGTGCTGGTGGAACGCATGGCCGGCGAAGGCGCGCGCCTTGGGCTGGTGGCGGCGCTGGATCTGGAATGCTACGACTACCGCCCCGGCACCACCTTGCCTGTCCGGGCGACCGAGGGCACGATTCTGGAACGCATCCCCCCGCGCATGAACATCCGCCGGGATGCGGCGCTGGAACTGAGCCATGTGCTTCTGCTGGTGGACGATCCCATGCAAAGCGTGCTCGAACCGCTGTTTGCAAAGCGTACCGAACTTGAAAAGCTCTACGATTTTCCGCTGATGATGGGCGGCGGGCACCTGACGGGCTACGCCGTGACCGATGAAAACGACATCCAAAGCGTGTATGCCGCATTGGACGCGCTGCAGATGCAAAACGAGATTCTCTTTGCCGTGGGCGACGGCAACCACAGCCTGGCTACGGCCAAGAGCTGCTGGGAGGAGCTCAAGCAAACCCTGCCGCCTGAAGCGCTGCAAAACCACCCCGCCCGCTATGCGATGGTGGAGATTGAAAACATTCATGACGACGCGCTGATTTTTGAGCCCATCCACCGTGTGCTCTTTGGCTTCGACGGCGATGATCTGCTCGGTGAACTGGAGGCCTATGCCGTTCAAAAGGGCTGGACGCTGGGCGCTATGGATGCCGCGCATGATGTTGCCATGGTGTACGAGGGCAAGGAAGTGGAGCTTAATATCGGGGAGTCCGGCGAACCGCTTGCCGTGGGCGCGCTGCAAACCTTTCTGGACGAGTGGATGCAGGGCCGCCCCGGGCTGACGCTGGATTATGTGCACGGCGAGGCGGCGGCGCGGGAGCTGGCTGCCCAGCCCAATACCATTGCGTTTTTGCTGCCTGCCCTGCATAAAAGCGAGTTGCTCCCCGCCGTGGCCCAAAGCGGCACGCTGCCGCGCAAAACCTTCTCCATGGGCGAAGCGCACGAGAAGCGCTATTACATGGAAGCCAGAAGAATAAAGCCCTGACCGTACAAAGCTTAACGAATCCGGTCCGGAGGCCGGATTCGTTTTCGTTTTCCGGCAAGCTGTCAAACGGTCTAAATTGGTAGCAAACAGGACAGTCGACACATGAAAAACCCTTGACAACGATTCACTTTTCATGCATAATTTACGAATAATTATTCAAGGGGGCATTGCAGTGGCAGGCAAGATGAAGGTCAACAAAGTGGTGCTGGCGTACTCCGGCGGGTTGGATACCTCTGTGATCATTCCGTGGCTGAAGGAGAACTACGATAACTGCGAAGTCATCGCGGTTTCGGCGGATGTGGGCCAGGGCTCGGAGCTGGAGGGTCTGGAGGAAAAGGCCATCCGCACCGGGGCAAGCAAGCTGTATATCGAAGACCTTAAAGAGGAATTCATTACCGATTTCATCTACCCCACCATGCAGGCGGGCGCAGTGTACGAAGGCCAGTATCTGCTGGGCACCAGCTTTGCGCGCCCGATCATCGCCAAGCGCATCGTGGAAATCGCCCTCAAGGAAGGCGCCGACGCCATCTGCCACGGCTGCACCGGCAAGGGCAACGATCAGGTGCGTTTTGAGCTCGCCATCAAGGCCTATGCGCCGGATATGAAAATCATCGCTCCGTGGCGCGAGTGGGAGCTCAAAAGCCGCGAGGACGAGATCGACTACGCCGAAGCGCACAACATCCCCCTGAAAATCAACCGTGAAACCAACTATTCCAAGGATAAAAACCTCTGGCACCTCTCCCACGAGGGCATGGATCTGGAAGACCCGAAAAACGAGCCGACCTACCAAAAGCCCGGCTTTTTGGAAATGTGCGTCAGCCCCGAGCAAGCGCCCGATCAGGCCACCTATGTGAAGATCGCCTTTGAAAAGGGGCTTCCCGTTGCAGTGGACGGCGAAAAACTGGCTCCGATTGCGCTGATTGATAAGCTCAACGCACTGGGCGGCGCCAATGGCGTCGGCATTGTAGATATGGTTGAAAACCGCCTTGTGGGCATGAAGAGCCGCGGCGTGTACGAAACCCCCGGCGGCACCGTGCTGTACGCCGCGCACGCGGCGCTGGAAACCCTGTGCCTGGACCGCGATACCCAGCACTATAAGGAAGTTGTCGCCAACCGCTTTGCGGAGCTTGTGTACTTCGGCCAGTGGTTTACCCCCCTGCGCGAAGCGCTGTCCGCATTCGTGGATAAAACGCAGGAGTTTGTCACCGGTGAGGTGACGCTGAAGCTGTATAAGGGCAACGTGATCCCCGCGGGAATCCAGAGCCCCTACAGCCTTTACTCCCAGGAGATCGCTACCTTCGACGAAGATGAGGTCTACGACCAGAACGACTCGGCCGGTTTCATCAACCTGTTTGGCCTGCCGGCAGTGGTCAGAGCCAAAATGCAAGGAAAGTAAGCAATGAAGAAAGTTTTCATCAACGGTTCCGGGGGCACCACGGGGCTTCGGATCCGGGACAGGCTGCAAGCCCGGCCCGATCTGGAACTCCTGGACCTGCCTGAGGACAAGCGCAAGGATGCTGCCGCACAGGCGGCGCTCGCCGCGCAGGCCGATGCTACCGTGCTCTGCCTGCCCGACGACGCCAGCCGGGCGTTTCTTGCCGCGCTGGATGATGAGACTGTCAAGGTGCTGGACACCTCCACGGCCTTCCGTACGGATGGCCGCTTTGCGTATGGCTTTGCGGAGCTTTCGGATGCCCACGAGCAGGCCATTC
>DAIOVG010000206.1:0-3867 GCA_036759125.1 Candidatus Limiplasma sp. | reverse complement strand
CGACCAGCACAGGGTTGTTCTTGGTGCGGCGGCTTAGGATCTGGATAATGCGTTCCATTTCCTTATCGCGGCCGACCACCGGATCCAGCTCGCCGTTTCGGGCGGCCTTGGTTAGGTTGCGGCAGTATTTCTCCAGGGCCGATTCGCCGTCTTCCTTCTCCTTTACCTTGGCGGGAACCAGCTCCGGATTCACCTTGTCGGATTGCAGCACCTTGGTGATGGACTGGGAAAGTGCCTCGGTGTCGACATCCAAATCATGCAGAATGGAAACGGCAACGCTTTCCTCTTCACGGAGCATGGCAAGCCAGAAGTGCTCCGTGCCCACATAGGCATGGTTGAAGCGCTTGGACTGGATAATGCTGCTCTCCAGCAGTTTTTTGGAACGGGGCGTGAGCTCCAGAATACCGCGCACGGTGGATGTGCCCTCGCCAAGATCGCGCACGCGTTCCATGACGTTTGCGTAGGTGACCTGCTCGGGGAGCAGGCGGGTCACGGTGGGGTCGGGATCCTTCAAAAGTCCGAGCAAAATGTGCTCCGTGCCCACATATTGTTGTTTAAGCGCCACAGAAGCCTGCTGTGCGTAGGCTATGGTTTGCTGTGCCCGCTGGGTAAACCGTCCAAAAATCGCCATGGTTATCCTCCTAAAGAAGCGTCGCTCTTTCTGGCAATTTGCAATAGCATCGCCTTGAGTATCTTTGCGCGCAGCGCGTCCTTGATTGCGGCATGAATGGGCAGCGTATAACTGGATTCATCCATCGCCGCTTTCATCATGCCCGCCTCCAGGGGCGAAAGCACATCACGCTCCCTGAGCTGCGTAATCAGGTGGTCGGCTTTCAGCGCTGATATTTGGTCGCCGACTCTCTCCTCCAGTAAATAGACAAGCTGTTCGCTGGTGTCCTGGTGCATGCGGAAAATGCGGATGTATCCTCCCCCGCCGCGGCGGCTTTGGATCAAATACCCGTGGTCGGGCGTGAACCGCGTTGCAAGCACGTAGTTGATCTGCGAGGGGGCGCAGTTGAAATACTCCGCCAGCTCGTTGCGCTTTAGCTCGATTTCGTTTTCATCATGCGTCAGCATGGTTTTGATAAACTGCTCTATCGTATCGCTCAGGCGCATACAAAAACCTCCTTGCCAAAGTAGTTGACTATCTTTGACCATTATAGTATAGCACGCTTTTCCCAAAATGCAATGATTTCCATTTCGGATTTCCCCTTTTTACATTCAGGTTTTAACACATGCGAATGCGCCCGTTGCCTTCTTGTTCGCCGGAAACGCTTGTGCTATAATGCCGTTATCATTTCACAGTACGGAGGTAAACCATGGCAAGCAAAGCAAGCGCGAAGGCCAGGCAAAAGCGCAAGAAGATTTTTTACCGCATTATGACGATCACCGTCGCGGTTGTGATGGTGGGCGGTATTCTGCTGGCAACGCTGCTTTCCCATTGGTACTAAGCCATGGCTGAGCTAAAACCGGCAACCGTCCCAGCGCTTCCCCGCGTTGCGGGCAATACGGATACATCCTTTCTGAAGATCGTCGCGCTCATTTTTATGATCATCGATCATGTGGGCGTTGCTTTTTTCTCCGGGGTGCCGGAGCTGCGGGTTTTAGGCCGCATCGCCATGCCGCTGTATGCCTGGTGCCTGGTGGTTGGCATTGAATATACGCATAGCGCACTTCGATATGCGTTCAGGCTGTTTGTGCTGGGGATCGTCTCCCAGCCTTTTTATGTGATGGCGCTTAATAATCACTGGACGGATTTCAATATCCTGTTCCTGTTCAGCATCGCTGTTTTGGGTATCGCGGGCATCAAAGCGAAATATTACGGCAGCCAGTTCTGGGCACCTGCCCTGTGCATCGTTTTACTGCAGTACATTCATGTTGATTACGGCCTGAACGGCTTTTTGTTCATTCTGGTTCTGTATGCGGCCCGCCATACCAAATCGGGTTTGGCCGCTGCGTTTCTGGTTGCCGCGGCGTTCTGGGGCACAGTCAGCTTCCCCGTCAATTCGCTGTTTGGCGTTCCGCTTTCGTTTATGGTCGGTACCCCCCTTAACCCTGTACGCAAGCTGTTCTTCCAAATGCAGGCCTTTATGTGGATGGCGCTGCCGCTGATTCTCATCCAGACGCATGCGGATCTTCGCATGCCAAAATGGATGGGATACGGCTTGTATCCCATCCATTTACTGGCGTTGATCCTCGTGGGGCTGTTACTTGGGATTCCGTTGTCCCACTATATCAGCTTGCTTGTAACGTTTTAAGGGTCGTGGCAATCGCGTTCATAAACCCTTCGGTATTGAGGGTTTTGGCTTCGCCTTCATACAGCAACGCCAGGTCTTTGGTCATTTCGCCGCCCTCAATGGTTTGTAGGGTGGCTTTTTCAAGCGTCTTGGCGAACGCGCACAACTCATCGTTTTGGTCCAGCTCGCCGCGCTTATTGAGCGCGCCGGTCCAGGCGAAGATGGTCGCCACGGGATTGGTGCTGGTTTCCTTGCCGTCCCGGTGGCGGTAATAGTGGCGGGTCACGGTGCCGTGCGCCGCCTCGTACTCAAACTGGCCGCCCGGAGACACGAGCACGCTGGTCATCATCGCCAGGCTGCCAAACGCCATGGCGACCATGTCGCTTAAGACATCACCGTCGTAGTTCTTCAGCGCCCAAACAAACCCGCCCTCGCTTCGCATTACGCGGGCGACAGCATCGTCGATCAGGGTATAGAAGTACTCAATCCCCGCTGCTTCAAATGCTTCCTTATACTTGGTTTTGTACAAATCGGCGAAAATATCCTTGAAGTGATGGTCGTAAATCTTGGAGATCGTATCCTTGGTGGAAAACCAAAGATCCCGTTTCTTATCCAGCGCGTACTGGAAGCAGGCGTCGGCAAAGCTTAAAATGCTCTTGTCGGTATTGAAAAGCCCCTGGATGATGCCCGCGCCTTCAAAATCGTGAATGGTTTGGGCTGTGGTGTTGCCCTGGGCATCGGTAAAGGTAAGCTCCGCCTTGCCCGAGCCGGGCACGAGGAACTCCACATCCTTATAGATATCGCCATAGGCGTGGCGCGCGACGGTAATGGTTTTCTGCCAGGTGCGCACCGTGGGGCTGATGCCCTTGACAAAGATCGGCTCGCGGAACACCGTACCGTCCATAATGGCGCGAATGGTGCCGTTGGGGCTTTTCCACATCTGCTTGAGGCCGTACTCCTCCACGCGCTGGGCATTGGGGGTGATGGTTGCGCACTTGACGGCCACGCCGTATTTCAGCGCGGCATTGGCTGAGTCTATGGTAATCTGATCGTCGGTCTCGTCGCGTTTTTGGAGACCGAGATCATAGTATTCCGTTTTTAAATCCACATACGGCAGAATCAGCTTGTCCTTGATCATCTGCCAGAGGATGCGGGTCATTTCGTCTCCATCCATCTCGACCAGCGGGGTGGACATGGGGATCTTATGCATGCGTTTCATCGTTCCCTTCCGTTGTCGTCAAATAAAAACTGCCTATTCATTGTATAGGCAGGGCTTTTTGTTTTCAAGGCAGGTACAGCAAAAGAACAGTACCGTCAAAGGCTCTTGAGCGTGTTGATCTCCTCCGGTGTCAGCTCCCGCCACTGGCCGCGCTTGAGGTTGCCAAGCGTCAGCGGGCCGAAGCGCACGCGCCGCAGCATCATCACCTCGTGGCCGACGGCCTGCACCATTTTACGTACCTGGCGGTTGCGGCCCTCGTGGATGGTGATGAACAGATCGGTGGAGTGCGGGTCGATGCGGATCACGCGCACCTTGGCATGGCTGGTCAGCCGCCCGTCGATATCCACCCCGCGGATCAGGCGGGAGACGTCGTCATCCGTCAGGTGCCCGGTGATGCGGGCCAGATAGGTT
>DAIOVG010000205.1:0-3894 GCA_036759125.1 Candidatus Limiplasma sp. | reverse complement strand
TCCGGTCAAGATGGACTACCCCTACGGCAAGCACGTGTTCAATACCGACCCGATCTCCGTGGAACTTGACAACATCACCAACGTCTACAACACCTACATGCCTGTGATCACCTTCGGCAAAATGGACGATCCTGCGGCGTATGTCGCGGAATTCCGTCAGGCCCTCAAGGATGCTGGCATTGAGACCGTGATGACTGAAGTGCAGCGCCAGATTGACGCGGTATACGCAGACTGATACAAACAAACACTGAAACCGATCGACTTACGGGGCTTGCAAACCTGTTTGCAAGCCCCGGTTTACCAAAGGAGCATCGCCATGAGAACATCGATCCGCTTGAATTCCGGCTGGCGGTTTGCGCTGGGGGATCATGCACAGGCGTATTTCAAAGGGTATGATGACGGGGCCTGGGAGACGGTTACGCTTCCGCATGACTGGTCCGTGACGCTGCCGTTTGATCAAAACTGTTCAAGCGGCACGGGATACCTGCCGGGCGGCATCGGCTGGTATCGCAAACGCTTTGCGCTCAAGGATATTGGAGACCGCAGGGTGATGATCACCTTTGGCGGCGTATACAGGCATTCCCGGGTCTGGATCAACTCCAATTATCTGGGCCTTCGCCCGTTTGGCTATGCTTCGTTCACCTACGACATCACCGAGTTCGCCGTAGAGGGCGAAAACGTGATCAGCGTGCGCTGCGAGCATCAGGAGCTGGCGGATTCCCGCTGGTTTACCGGAAACGGCATCTACCGCGATGTGACGCTGACCCTGTGCGAGCCCGCGCACTTCGTGCAGGATGGTGTATTCGCATATACGGCCGAAGCGGATGCAACCCATGCCCAAATCCGGGTAACTGCCGAAGCTGCGCAGGACGTTGACATTCATTGTGTGCTCACGGACCCTGCGGGGCAGGCGGTTGCGGAGGGTTCGGATACCCTGACTGTTCAAAGCCCCATGCTCTGGTCGCCGCAGACACCGACCCTGTACACGCTCAAGGTATCCGCTCTGCAAAACGGCAAGGAAACCGACACCGTTCAAATTCCGTTTGGCATCCGTACCTTCCGTTTTGACGCGGACAAAGGATTTTTCCTCAACGGCACCAACATGAAGCTCAGGGGCGTATGCCTGCACCATGACGCGGGCGTGCTTGGCGCCGCCGTACCCAAAACCGTGTGGAAACGCCGCTTGCTCAAGCTCAAGGAAGCGGGCGTCAACGCCGTGCGGTGCAGCCACAATCCGCCGGACCCGCTGTTTCTGGATTTGTGTGATGAGCTTGGCTTTTTGGTGATCGACGAGGCGTTTGACGAGTGGGAGGGCTGTAAAAACAAGTGGTGGCAGGGGCACAACGTATACCCGCCCAAGCTTTTCGGCTATTCCGACGCGTTTCCGGCCTGGCACCGGCGCGATCTGACTGATCTGGTCCGGCGCGACCGCAACCACCCGTGCGTGATCCTATGGTCCATCGGCAACGAGATCGATTATCCCAACGATCCCTATGTTCACCCCCTGTTTGCACAGGCGGAGGGCAATAACGATAAAAACAAGCCGCTGCAGGAGCTCAGGTACAACCCCGATAAGCCCTACATCGGCCGCCTGACGACGGTGGCCAAAGAGCTGGCCGCCATTGTGAAGGAAAACGATTCGACCCGCCCCGTAACCGCCGCGCTGGCCATGCCTGAGATCAGCAATCTCATCGGCTTTGCGCAGGCGCTGGATGTGGTCGGCTACAACTATAAAGAAGCGCTGTATCAGGAAGACCATCAGACCTATCCCACACATATTTTGGTGGGTTCGGAAAACCGGCATGAGCCGCAGGACTGGCTGGCGGTGAAGCATAATCCGTTCATCAGCGGGCAATTTCTGTGGACGGGTGTCGATTATCTGGGCGAATGCTTCGGCTGGCCCATCCGTGCGGCGGAGCCGGGGCTATTGGATATGGCGGGGTACGCAAAACCGCTGTTCGGCCTGCGCAAAGCGCTGTGGACGGACGCGCTGACGGTCAGTCTTGCGGTGGGCAGCATGGAAGCGTTTTGGGAGGCGAGCTATGGCTGGGCTGGTGAAACGGGCGAGATGAAGGATGTGCTCGTCCTTACCAACGGTGATCAGGCCACGCTGCTGCTCAACGGACAGGAGATCGGCAGGAAGCCGGTTGATGAGACCTGTATCGCCGCCTTCCGGGTCCAGTATGCGCCGGGCGAGCTCACAGCTGTTTGCACAAAGGCGGGGGAGGTTGTCACAGACACTCTGGTTACGCCGGGCGCAGCGGAAACCCTGCAGGCAACTGTGTGGTCTGAAGCTCAGGACGAAATGCAGCAGATCGAAGTATCCCTGCTGGATCATAGCGGCCGGATTGCCGCGACCGACGACAGGAAGCTGACCTGCGCGGTAATCGGCGATATGCGGCTGATGGGGATTGAGAACGGCTGCGCAACGGACCTGACGAGCTATGCCAGCGAAACACGGCCAACCTGGCGGGGCCGGGCGATTGTGTACGTGCGCAAAACCGGAAAAGGCAAGGCGCTGTTGTCCGTGCCGGGGCTGCCGCCGATATCCGTACCACTGTAAGGACATGCGGACAGTTGGAGTCGTATGAAAACGATCAGCATCATCAGGAAAAATCTGGTTCACGCGGAAATTGAGAACCGGGAGAACGGGATCACAACCCTGCGCCTTCCAAAAGGTGGCGGCGGGCTGGATGTTTCCGTCATCACAGGCTGCACGGAGCGTTATCTGGTATTCGATGCCGAGTGTCTGGAAGACCATAGCCTGATCCTCAACCTGAACGTATATGAAAAGGCGGATGACACGAACACCGCCTTTTTGATGCGCTTTGGGATTCTGGCCCGGCTGCGGGCCAGAATCTGCCTGGATTTGCAGCACATGGACGCCCATATATTGTTTCCCGAAAGCTATCCGGGGCAGCTGAAGGTGGTTTGCCACGGCAGGCGCGTGGAGCGCGCGGCGATGGGCAAAATTACGCTGGCTATGCCCGCCTGCTTTCACGATGTGTCCCTGCGGCTGTCCGATTTGACCCTGACGGATACCTTTCCCAAGGCCTTCCCCCTGCCGGAGGGAAAGCTGATCGATGCAATGGGGCAGTGGAAGCCCAAAAGCTGGCCGGGGAAGCTGCAAAGCATCGGTGAAATGCGAAGCAGGCTGGAAGCGGCCATGCAGACTCCGGACACCTTTGGCGATCCCGACTGGGACCGTTTTGGCGGTTGTCTTCGCAAGTCCGTGCAGGCAGGCACGGGATATTTTACCAAAGCAAAAGTTGACGGCCGCTGGACGCTGGTCGATCCGCTTGGCAACGCATTTTTCAGCGTCGGGCCCGATTGTGTCGTTGCCCGGCCTGATTGCCGGGTAGACGCCATGGAACAGTATATGGACTGGCTGCCGGGCGAAGACGATCCTGTGTACGGCCCCATGTACCGGCACATGTCCTGGCCTCTTGGAGATGCACCGCGCATGCGGGATTGTACGCTGTTTTCCTTTCCGCAGGCCAACCTGTATCGTGCCTTTGGGGACGGCTGGCATACCGCGTGGAAAAGCCTGATGAGCCGCCAGCTCAAGCGTGGTATGCTCAATACCCTTGGCAATTGGAGTGATCCCCAAAGCTTGGGGGTGATTCCGCTGCCGTATGTAACAATGCTGGAACGCTTCCCGGATACAAAGCTCAAAATCTTCCGCGATTTTCCGGATGTGCTGTCCGATGAATATAAACAAAGCGCGGCGGAGTGCGCGCTTTCCCTCAGGGAGAAGGCAAGCGATCCGCTGATGATCGGCTATTTCCTGCGCAACGAACCGGTCTGGGCGTTTGTGGACGGGCTGATTCTGGCTGACGAGGTGCTCTACAACCTCGCGCCCAGCGCTTGCAAGCGAGAGCTGATCGCCTGGCT
>DAIOVG010000204.1:0-3923 GCA_036759125.1 Candidatus Limiplasma sp. | reverse complement strand
TCCATGGGCATCAGGCCACCTCTTCCCGCAGACACCAGGTCCACTGGATCGTGTACTGCCGGGTATCCGCGTTATATGCTGAGCGGCTGCCGCTGCGGTCCGTTTCCTCGATCATCGCAAACCCGGCCGCGTACATCGCACTCCGGATCGCTGCCGCCATCGCTGTCGGATCGGTTTCGCTCCACAGGTTCAGGTACACAAAGGTCTTGTAGACTATCACCCGGTCGTCGTGATGAAACGCTTCCATTGTAGTCGTGGAATACACCGCGTACTGTGACGGCGGAATCGGTTGTTCGGGCGTCGCTTTCCAGATCCCGACAAACACGGGAATCCCTATACCAGCCAGCGCCAGCTGCACCTGCTTCATCCGCTCACACCCTTTGCTCTGTAGGCTTTCAACCCGAGGTATCGCCGTTGATACCCGTATCCCTCCAGCGTTGAAATTATCCACTTTACGTCCTGAAACCGTACCCACATCCCTGGCCGTATGTCCTCCCGGGATCGGATTCCAAACAAAATGCCGTTTTCCATGACGCTGCTATCCGCCGTTTGTATCTGGCGACTGCTGATGTCGGTCACCGATGTCCACACACTGCAGAGCACAGTGTCCGTTGCTTCGGAGTACCCGTTTTCATTGACGGCGTTCTCGGTAAACCCGATCTCCACGAAGTGTCGGAGGTCCCCGGGATGCGGCTCGGTTTTGCTATAGACAGGCACTCTGTATACCTCCTCAGAACAGCTGCAGCGGATCCCGATACGGATAGAGCAGGTTTTCAAACGCCATGCGCATGGTGAGGTACGCTTGCTTGTCCGGGATATCCCGGTGCTCGTAATAATGGCTGACCATGAGCAGGACAGCGAGGCGGATCGGTTCCGGTATACTTTCGGCAAACGATACGCGGCAGAAGTCTTCGGCAGCCGCCTGTGCTTGCGCAATCAGGGTTCCCAGATAGATATCTTCCTCATCCTGCTGGATGCGCAGGTGCGTCTTGACTTCCTCGACCGTGAGTACCATATCAATTCTTTACTCCACAGCCGGATCGGGCGTCATGGCACCTGCTGCTTTCAATACCGCCAGCAATTGATTGAAACTCTCCCGCAGCGCCGCGACCGTTGTGGCTTCGCTGGCAGGGAGATTGGGTAGGTTTGTTGAAGCAGCAGCCGGCAGATTCAACACGCCTTCCGCGCCTTCAACCGTTGCACCAGGCAGAAAGGTCAGTTTGCCGCCAACCACCCACTCGTTTCCACCATGGGCATGATAGTTTCGCGTCGTATCGCTCATACCGTTTCCTCCTTATTAGAAAGGGACTGCCGCTCAGCGGCAGTCCCCGAATATTGTTACGCAGCCTTCATTTGCAGGCACTTGACCGCTTCGCGCAGGATCAGGCGACCGTCGACACGCTGGGTGATCTTGAACCCGATCTGGTCGTTGACCGCATACAGCTCGTTCAGACGCTGCAAGGAGCGGCCTTCCCGGTCAGCCAGCCAGTAATAGCCATAGTCGCCGTAGAGAATGGCTTTGTTCCCGGCAGCCGGCAAGGGCATGTAGTTGCTGGTTAGCACACGCTGGTTGAGCAGCGTATCCGGCTGACCGGCCAAGAGACCCGGCGACCACAGATACTGGCCGTTGCCGTCTTTGAGCTTTCGGAGCAGCTTGATCGTGGCATCGTTCATGATCCAGCATGCCTTGCGGCGATACCCCGCTTTCAGACTGTGCTGCAGATCGACCAGCTCATCGGCCGCCAAGGTCGCGACAGCCGCCGTGGTGAGCCCGAGCTCCGCGCCCAGGGTATCATGCAGAAGGCCCGTGGGCTTGTGGCTGCCGTCGCCGGTCACGATCGCTTCTTCTTCCGCAGCGCCTACACGCCGGGCGAACTCGCTCGTGATATACGCCGCCAGGTTGAAAGCGGAGTCGTGCAGCAGTTCTTCGCTGACTCGGATCATGCTGCCCACCTTATGCGCGGAGAGCGTGATCTGCCCGAACGTATCGTCCGATTCCGGGATCGCAGCTTCTTCCTCCACCCAGCTCGCCGCGCCTTTGCTGGTCACCAGCGGAATGCGACGATCGCCGGACGAAGTCGTGATCACATGCACCAGACCGCGCATGATGTTTTCTTCCTGCAGCGCTTCCACCAGCGTATGCTCGAATTCATCCGGAACAGTGTACCCGCCTTCGGTGAGCGTGCCGATCTGCAGAGCGTTACGCAGCTCAGCAGCAGGCTGTCCGCGCATATGCTTCCAGAACGCATCCTGATAGGCTTTGGCCTTGATGCTGGGTTTCTCTTCCCGGCTTCCGGGATCCGGTCGCCCGTGCAGTTCGTCCCGCACCGGGGTGTTCAGTTCGCGCTCCATCGCCTCCACGCGTTCTTCGCGCTCAATCGCGTGGCCGAGGTTCACAACATCCTGTTCCATGCGCTCGTATTGCGCCGTATCCTCGGCGCTCAGCAAGCCGCTTTCATCCCTGTGGGAATCCAGAAACGCTTTCGCCTGGTCCCAGATCTCACCGCGCTTCCTGCGCATTTCCAGTACTTGACTCATAAAATTCCTCCTTTGTTATCGCCGCGATGGCAGCAGTAAGCCCAGCCGTTTATCCAGCTGGGCTATGGGGGTACCGGTCCTAAGTTGTAGGATCTCTTGCGCTGTCCCGGCCTGTGTTTCAGGCGCTTGCCCCGAAGTACTTGCCGGCAGTACAGCCGATGGAAGTTCATCGCCCGGTTTTACAGGGCGGGACAGCTGTGGTTTATGACGGTCCAGCCAGGCTTGCACCTTGGCTTCCGCTTCCTTGCGGTCGGTCACTCTGGGCTTGGTTTGATTGCTGACGCCGGCAAGCTCTGTGTCTGTTATACCGTCGATGAAGCCGTTCTCCAGCGCCGCACCGGCGTCCATCCAGGTCGTGGCGGTCATCATGGCGGCGACCATCTCGCGTTTCTGTTTGCAGCGGCCACCATAGATGTTGAGGATGCTCTCCTTGCAAGCGCGCAGGAGCTGGATCGCTTCACTCATTTCCCGTTCATTGCCCCAGGCCAGGGTACTGGGATCGTGGATCATCCACAGGGAGCCCGGCGTCATGTCCAGGCGATCCGCTGCCATGGACAGTACAGTAGCGGCCGATGCGGCCGTACCGGAAACCGTGATATGCACATTCCCGGGATACGCACGGATATCGTCAAACATCCGGGTTGCGGCATTGCAGGAGCCGCCGTAGCTGTTCAGACGGATATGCACGTCGTCCGTGTGCTGGTTTTCGACTCCGTACAGTTGCTCGTGCAAGCCTTCGGGGGTAATCTCGTCCCCGAACCATACGTCTTCGTCGATATAGCCGTTTAAGGTCAATTCTCTCAAGGGTCATCCCTCCGTTTCTTTTCGGGCGGCAGTTTGTGCCGCCGAAATGGGGATCATGTTGCCGTTGCACAAATACGCATTCCCTCCGTCCGCATCCGAGAGCGGATTCATGTTCTCCAGTTCCCGGATATCATTGGCGCTCATCCAGCCGTTTTGCCGTGCAATCGCATAGCCTTCCATCCGTTCCTTGTAGGAGCCGCGCATCAGACCGTCGATATTGAACTGTGCATAAAAACGCCCCTCGCCGTATTCCTCGAACAGCGCTTTATTGAGCGCCTGTTCGATACGCACCAGCCAGGGCCGGATCGTATGCATGGCAAAGGAGATCGATTGATGCTCGATATTGGAAAACGTCGCATGCTCCA
Source organism: Candidatus Limiplasma sp. (assembly GCA_036759125.1). Taxonomy (GTDB): domain Bacteria; phylum Bacillota; class Clostridia; order Christensenellales; family Aristaeellaceae; genus CAXXOK01. The sequence continues at coordinate 216 of DAIOVG010000204.1, read as the reverse complement.
GGTCCCCGACCAGATGCGGCGGTACCCGGTAAATACGGCAGATCTCCGCGACCTGGAACTTCCGGGTTTCCAGAAACTGTGCTTCGTTATTGGGCATGGAGATCCGTTCGAACTTCATGCCTTCTTCCAGAATGGCCATCTTGCCCGCATTGGAAGAACTCCCGTAAGCCGCGTTCCAGCTTTCCCGGAGCGCTTTGGGATTTTTCACGGTGTTCG
>DAIOVG010000203.1:0-4062 GCA_036759125.1 Candidatus Limiplasma sp. | reverse complement strand
GCAAGCCGTTCGGCCCGTTCATCATGGGGGTGTTTCAGCCGGAGCGCATGGACCATGTATGGCTGTCCGTTACCGCGACGCCGCTGTTTGATCCGGATGGACAAACCCCGTCCAAGGTGTACGCCCTGTTTGAAGACATTACGGCCGAACGGAAGGCCAAGCAGGATTATCGCACCCTGTTTAATGAAATGATGGACGCGTTTGCCGCACATGAGATGATCTGCGATCCGCAGGGGAAACCGGTGGATTACCGCTTCCTCACGGTTAACCCGGCGTTTGAAGCCATGACCGGCCTGCAAGCCGGCGACATTATCGGCAAAACGGTTCGGGAGGTGTTCCCCAATGTGGAGCCGTATTGGATTGAGAATTATGGAAGGGTCGCGCTGACGGGCGAAGCGGCAAAGTTTGAAAGCTACTCCGCACTGGCAGGGAAGCATTTCGCTGTCAGCGCATTTCGTACCAAGCCCCTGCAGTTTGCTTGTACGTTTGTGGATATTACCCAACGTGTGGAAGCGGAAAAGGCGCTTCAGGAAAGCGAAGAACGATATGCCAGCTATATCCAAAACGCGCCGACCGGGATCGTGATTATCGACGAGACGGGGCATATCATTGAGGCGAATGATGCTACCTGTACCCTGCTGGGCTGTTCCAAAGAGGAGTGCCTGGAGCTCAGCCTGCAGGGCTTAATTGCCGAAAGCCAAACGCAGGAAGGGTTGCAGCTATTTGAAACCCTGCTGCACACAGGAGCCATGAACGGAGAGCTGCAATACAAGCATCAAAGCGGGGAGTTTCGCTGGGCAAGCATCAGCGCTGTAAGGCTGCAAAATCAGCGATATTTGTGCTTTGCCAGCGATATTACCGAGCAAAAAGCAGCGACCGATATGCTGATCTATGTCAACAATCATGATGATTTAACCGGACTTTGGAACCGGAAATATTTCAACATGGAAGCCGAACGGCTGAATACGCCGGAGCAGCTGCCGCTGTCGGTGCTCATCGGCGACATCAACGGGCTGAAAATGATCAACGACTCGTTTGGGCGCGCCGAAGGCGACCGCATCATCATTGAAACGGCCGAATTTCTGGGCGGTTTCAGCCGCCTGGGCGATGTGGTGGCTAGAACCGGCGGCGACGAGTTCTCCATACTCCTGCCCCACACCGGCCAAAAGGAAGCCGAAGCGCTTCTGGCAAGCATTCAGGCCGGGTGCGTTGAGTATAACAGGAAGATTGCCGACGATTCGCTGCACATGAACCTGGCCTTGGGTACGGCGACCCGGCAGTCCATGGAGGAGCCGTTTATTGAAGTGCTCAAAGCGGCGGAAAACAGCATGAACCAGCGGAAGCTGCTGGAAATCAGGTCCTCGCACTCCTCGATCATTGCCACCATCAAGGCGGCGATGAAGGAAAAAAGCCACGAGACCGAAGCCCATGAGGAACGCCTGGCGGAGATGGCCAGAAAGGTTGGTACGGCGCTGGGATTATCCGAAGAGGAGCTTAACAACACCGTTCTGCTGGCGGAGCTGCACGATATCGGCAAAATCGGCATCCGGGAACAGATCCTCAACAAGCCGGGGGCGCTGAGCGACGAGGAATGGATTGAAATGAAAAAGCATTCCGAAATCGGAGAGCGCATTGCGCTATCCACCTCCAGCCTTGCGCCCATTGCCAACGATATTCTCTGCCACCACGAGCGCTGGGACGGCACCGGCTATCCCCAGGGCCTGAAGGGCAGCGATATTCCGATTTTGGCCCGTATCCTGTCGGTTGTCGACGCCTACGACGCCATGACGCAGGACCGTGTGTATCGCAAGGCCAGAAGCCATGCCATGGCAATGGAGGAGATCCGGCGCTGCTCCGGATCTCAGTTTGACCCGGAGGTTGTTCGTGTATTTTGCGAACAATTGTTCAGCCATGCGCCGTGATCGGTGAGGTGCTGTTCACACGAGGTAACTTGTGTTATAATGGCGGCAAACAGTGTGCCGGCCATGTGCTAGGCGGCATCGCTAGATAAGCTTTCTCACGTTACAGAGATGGCATGATATCGGCAGTTTTGAACGTTTAGCTGATTATGTAACGTATCGAAAGAAGCAAAGGTGGCTTGGGAGAAGCTCACCATACTAGCGTTGCAGGAGGCATCCGCGCAAATATCTGGTGCTCGGTTGCAGGTGTTCTGTCCGGTACGGGGCAGGTGGCTCCCAAACAGTTTGATTGAAGTGAGGTTGAATCCGTGGCAAATGCGAAACAGAGAATGATCTGCGTCATGATCGGCGACGTCAGCCATGATTTTTCCGCTGAACTCATGAAAGGCTATTTCGATTCGGCCCACAAGGAAGACGCGCGGCTGCTGCTGATGATGGGGATGCCGCGCCATGCCGGGCACTTTGAGCTGGACCGTGCGCAAGGCACAAACTATCACTATAACAGCATTTACGACTATGCAAGCCTGTCCGGTGCGGATGCGTATGTGTTTTCCTGCGGCGCGCTGTCCGGCTTTGAAAGCGAGAACACCTACCAGGAGTTCCTCAAACGCTTTCAGGGAAAGCCGTATGTGATTTTGCAGGAGAGCATTGATGTTCAGGAGCAGCGTGTTTCCTGTATAACAGTCGATAATTATTCCAGCTTCTGCGAATGTATCGAGCATTTGATTTCGGTGCACGGGTACCAAAGCATCGGCTTTATCGGCGGCCTGAAGGAGCATCCCGATACCAAGGAACGCCTGGCCGCTTATCGGAGCACAATGGAAAAACACGGGTTGCCCGTGACCGATACCATGATTGTTTACGGGGATTTTTCGGAGTATTCCGACGGGAAGATCTCCTGGCTCATCGACCATAACCCAGGCTTGCAGGCGATCGCGTGTTGCAACGATGAAATGGCAAAGGGCGCGTACCGGGAATGCAGCAGGCGCGGCCTGAAGGTCGGCAAGGATATCGCGATTACGGGGTTTGACAACTTTTCCACGGGCCGGGTTTTAATGCCGCCGCTGACGACAATCTCACAGAATACCTATCAAATGGGAGAACTGGCCGTAAGCCAGGCGGTCGCGCTGCTTGAGGGCGAGCCTGCGGTTTGCACAAAGCTTTCGACAAGGTTTCGCATACGGCGGTCCTGCGGCTGTAATCCGGATGACCTGCAGCAGCTGTTCAAGAGCTGTGTAGAAAAGCAGGAAATCGATATCGTCTCCGTAATTGGTCAAATTAAGCAGGACCTGATCGACAAGTATCCGCATTACGGACTGGAAAAATCCGAAACGGTGGTGAAACAGCTGACCGATCGTTTTTTGGCGCTATGCCTGGAAGAGCCTGATGGCGTATGTGACAGAACCGAGTATGCCGATTGGCTGCAGGCGTATTGCGACCGGTATAAGGATTCGATTACGATTCTGGCCAAACGGATCAACGATTATGTGATGCAGATGCCCGGAGAATGCCTTTGGTATCCGCATCTGCGCAAGCTATACGACGTTCTTTCGTTCGCACTGGGGTACCTGTACTCTTATAGGGCACGGGTTTCCGAACTCAACCTGGATGAATTCCGCGCGCAGAGCTGGTTCATTCCCGAGCTGATCCGCGATCTGGTGGATCACGATATCGAGGACGAGGGTGTATTCCGGGTTGTGGTGGAGCGTTTGCATGGCATCAATCTCAACAACATCTACATCTGTCTGCTGCCGGAGCCCCGCCCCCTGCAGGAGTCCGGGAATCTGATCATGCCGGAAAAGCTGCATCTGGCAGCTTACTTTGCTGATGGCAATGCGCAGGCGTATCCCTTGTCGAGGATGCCCGCGATTGATGCGGAGCATGTGATAAGCAATCTGCCGGGATTGCACGGAGAAACCAACCTGATGTGCTTTTCCATCTTCTCTGGCGATATGCAGTACGGTATTTTCATTTGCGAGGCGGATATTGAAAAGAGTGTTTTAATGCACATCATCGGGCTGCAGCTTGGCATTCTGATCAACTTCCTGGAGCTCAAGCAAAAGGAGAAAATTGTCGGCAACGAGCTGGAAAACATCCGCGAGCGCAACGAGATTTTGAACTTCCTGTCGGAGTACGATTCGCA
>DAIOVG010000202.1:0-4092 GCA_036759125.1 Candidatus Limiplasma sp. | reverse complement strand
ATGAACATCGGCGACGAGATCGAGGTCAAGGTCAACGAGATCGATTCACAGGGTCGCGTCAACCTCATCCGCAACGATATCACCTACTCCAGAGCGCCCATGCCCACGGGTGACCGCCCCGGCGGCCAGAACCGCAGGCCTCCCCGCCGCGACGGACGTCCTAACCACAACAATTAAGGTAAGCTCCGACGAAATTCCATGTGCGCCAGCGATTGCATTTCCGCCATCTTGGGCCTTCAAATCCTTGATGTAGCTCTGCTACTTCGGATTTTCAGGACCCAACCTGACAAAAATTCAATTTGCTGGCGCGCATGTTCTTTCAGCATCGCTTACCTTATGGAACACTGAGATGACTTGCGCTTATATCAGGGTTCCAACTATACTGATTGAGCTATTCCTTTGGAATCATGTTTGCATGACCAAAATTTGTGTAGAGTTTCGATCTTAACAAAACGCTATTGAGACGAAAACCTATCGAACCAATCAAACTGAATCGGAAAGAAGTATGACAATGTTTAATTCAATCACCCTGCCCAACGGCCTGAGAGTGGTGGGGGAACCGTTATCCCATTTGCGCAGCTGTTCCGTCGGCGTATGGATCAAGGCCGGCTCCATGAACGAGCGGGCGGAGGAAAACGGGCTTTCGCATTTTATCGAGCACATGGTGTTCAAGGGCACGGAGAGGCGCACGGCCCGGCAGATTGCCGAGCAGATGGACGCGGTCGGCGGGCAGCTCAACGCCTTTACCGGCAAAGACTGCACCTGCTACTACGCCAAGGTGATCGATGAGTATCTGCCCCTGGCTGTGGATATGTTAAGCGACCTGGCGCTGCATCCCCTGTTCACGGAGGATGACCTGCGCAAGGAAAGCGACGTGATTTTGGAAGAGATCGCGATGGTCGAGGACTCGCCTGAGGATCTCGTGTCCGAGGCGCTGGCCGAGGCGCAGTTTGCGGGTTCGCTCAGGCGTCCGGTGCTGGGTACGGAGGAGCGCATTAAGGGCTACACCGTGAGTGACATTCGCGGTTACTGGCAGCGGCACTACCAGCCGGAAAATATCGTCATTGCCATCGCGGGCCGTTACGACTGGGACGCGTTCCTGGCGTTGATTGCCAGGCATTTCGACCGGTTTCCGCAGCGCAGCGGCACACCGGTGATTGAAGAACAGCTGTTTGCCAACAGCCGCATCTTCCGGGAAAAGGACACCGAGCAGGTGCAGCTTTGCATCGGCTATCGCGGCTACGCGCTGGGGCAGGACGAGCTGTACGCGCTTTCCATGTTCAGTAACGCCCTGGGCGGCGGGATGTCGTCCCGGCTGTTCCAGCGCATCCGCGAGGAGCTGGGGCTTGCGTATTCCATTTTCTCGTATCCCAGCAGCTATCCAGCATTGGGTACGTTTACGGTGTATGCCGGCACTTCGCCCAAAAAGGCCGAAACAGTCATCCGCGAGATGCAGGAGCAGATGAAAACCGCGCTCGAAGCGGGTTTCTCCGACGAGGAATTTCAAAGCGCTAAGGCGCAGCTGAAGGGCGGCTATTTGCTCGGATTGGAAAGCTCCTCGGGGCGTATGCAGTCCATCGGGCGCAGCATGCTGCACCTCAACCGCCTCCGCACAGCCGACGAAATACTTTCTAAGATCGATGCCGTTACCAAAAAAGCCCTGCACGATTCGGCAGAGCATGTATTGAATTCTCCCGCCAGCGCTGCGGTGGTCGGCAGGGACGCTGAAGGCATCCTCAGGCTGATTCGCTGATCGTCTCCGCCTGGTCCATGGCCCAAAGCTTTTGGGTGAGCAGAAACGCGGCCGCGGCCAGCATAAGGATGAGCACAAACGGCAGCGCGGGGCTCAGGTTTGCCAGCAAACCGGCGATGGTCGTCAGCGGCGAGGTAAGCAGCATGCTGATGGCATAGAAGAACCCCAGCATCCTCGCGCGTTCCTCCCGGTCGACATTCACCATTTGCAGCCCGGAGGAAAACGGAATCAGCAGCGACAGCGCGGCGCCTTCCATCAATACGGTCACAAGCACCAGCCAGAACACGCCCTGCGGCATGAACAGCATGGTGATGCCCATCGCGACAAACAGGGCGAGGCCCAGCCCGACCGGGTTGCGGAAGCGCCTCAGGTTCAGCCTTGGCACTAAAAACACATAGCTGCTGAGCATGAGCAGCGTTTTGATCGTGGAGAAGATCGACAGGTTTTCCGACGCGATGCCCAGATGCCCTGTCACCAGCAGCGGCCAGAACATATCCGTAACGCTCCGTAGCCCCGTAAAGCATGTGATGAACGCAATCGTCAGCATGATACGGCGGCTTTTTAGCATCGTGTAAAGCACCTTGCGGCTGTCCCACAGGCGGTGAAGCACGTTCTTGCCCCGGTTTTCCTGCATGCGGCGCAGCCCCACGGAGGTCTCCCGCGAGAATATATACACAAAAAGGATTTTCAGGATCATACTCACCAAAAAGAAGCCGTACAGCCAGCGCACCGTTGGCACCATATCATAGCGCTGTACGAAGTAATAGGCGATCGGCGCAAAGAAGCCGGAGATATGCGCGGAGATCTGCATGATGGAGAAAATGCGGATCAGCTTTTCCTCCCTGGCATCTTCGATCAGTAAGAGCGTCCAGGAGTTTTCGGTGACGCGGCATGCGCCGTTGAACAGCGCCGCGAGGATAAAATAACGGTAGTCCTGGGCGATCATCCACAGGAATGCCGGGATCACCCAGGCGATGATATCAAAGATCAGGGTGGTCAGCCTGCGGCCGAATTTGTCGGTCAGCACCCCGCCCAGCACCGACCATATCACCTGCGAAATCAGGCTGATGGTCGCGATCACGCCGATCAGCACGGGGGTCAGCCCAATGCCCGCCATATACACCGACACAAACGGCACGAACAGGCCATAGGGGATGCCCCACATCGGCTCGGTGTACAGGCAGGCGCGCTCGTTGCCCTTCAGGGTTTTGATGGTATGCAGTATAGACTCGTGGCGTTGACTCATGTCGTGCTCCTTCTTGCGATTGCAAACACGCTCATTGTACATACTTCTATCAGTCTGTGCAACAGAAATTTGCCTAATAACGAACAAATGTTCTGTACAAGAATTTTATAGTATGGTATACTGTTGGAAGCCTGAACAGGCGCCGGGCAGACCGGAAAATTTTGACACAGAGGTGCGTAGGCCTTGCAGGATAAGCTGATCATCCGCGGTGCGCGGGAACACAATTTGAAGAATATTACCCTGGAAATCCCCCGCGACAAGTTTGTGGTGTTCACGGGCTTAAGCGGATCGGGCAAAACAAGCCTGGCGTTTGATACCATCTATGCCGAGGGGCAGCGCCGCTATGTGGAGAGCCTGTCCTCCTACGCGCGCATGTTTCTGGGGCGCATGGATAAGCCGGATATCGACTCCATCGAGGGGCTTTCGCCCGCGATTTCCATCGACCAGAAAACCACCAGCCGCAACCCGCGTTCCACCGTGGGCACGGTCACCGAGGTGTACGACTACCTGCGTCTTTTATACGCGCGGGCAGGTGTGCCGCATTGCCCCAACTGCGGCAAGGTGATCCAGCAGCAGACCATAGACCAGATGGTGGATCAGATTTTATTGCAGGAAGAGGAAACCCGTATGCAGGTGCTCGCGCCCATCGTGCGTGGCCGCAAGGGCGAGCATAGTAAGCTCATGCAGGATTTCCTCAAGCAGGGCTATGTGCGCGTGATGATCGACGGGGAAACGTACGAGCTGGATGAAACCCCGGCGCTGGACAAGCAGAAGAAGCACGATATTTCCATCGTGATCGACCGTCTGATTATCCGCAATTCGGACGATTTCCGCAAGCGCCTGGCCGACAGCCTGGAGACCGCCGCCAAGGCCGCCGAGGGCCTGGTGCTGATCGATTTGTTCGATCAGGGTACGCTGCTGTTTTCGCAAAATTATGCCTGTGCAGATTGCGGAATCAGCATTGAGGAGCTGTCTCCCCGGATGTTTTCGTTCAACAGCCCCTTTGGCGCATGTCCCTCGTGCGACGGGCTGGGCACCATCCTGCGCATCAGCCCGGATACCATCGTGCCCGATGCCACCAAGAGCATTGCCG
>DAIOVG010000201.1:0-4166 GCA_036759125.1 Candidatus Limiplasma sp. | reverse complement strand
GCTGCAACCCCGTGCCGGGCGACGAAATTGTCGGCTACATTACGCGCGGCCGCGGCGTTACCGTGCATAAGGCCGATTGCACCAACATCCACGAGTCCGACGCCGAGCGCATGATTGAGGTCGAGTGGGCGGATACCGACGCCGCCGATTTCAACGCCACCATCAACATTATCGCGTACGACAGCGTAACCCTGATGGGCGATCTGGCGACGAGCGTGAACAACGTCGGCGTGCCGATCATCGGCGTCGCCGTCAAGCGCGATAAAAAACGCCGCACCAGCAACGTGACCATGGTGGTGCAGGTCAAGACCCGCGAGGAGCTGGATAAGCTCATCAAAGCGCTGCGCAGGCGCACCGATGTCGTCGAAGTTTACAGAGGGTCGTCCTGATGCGGGCGGTGGTGCAGCGCGTCACCCGGGCATCCGTCGCCGTGAACGATCAGATTATATCGGAGATCGGGCGCGGCTATCTTGTGCTTTTGGGCGTCGAGGCCGGTGATACGGATACAGACCTGCAATATATTGTCGATAAGGTGGCCAACCTCCGCGTGTTTGAGGACGCGCAGGGCAAGATGAACCTCTCCCTGCAGGATACAAGCGGGCAGATTCTGGTGGTCAGCCAGTTTACGCTGCTGGGCGATGCGCGCCACGGGCGGCGGCCGGGCTTTTCCACGGCTGAGCAGCCTGAAAGGGCCGATGCCATGTACTTGGAGGCTACAAACCGCTGGCGCGGCATGGGCATCCCGGTGGAAACGGGTGTCTTTCGCGCGGACATGGCCGTAAGCCTGGTCAACGATGGCCCCGTCACCATCCTCTTGGATTCCAAAAAAACGTTCTAACAGGAGACCGCATGAAAGTAAACGTCGAAACCATCCACGTCGGCGGCGAGTACAAAACCAACTGCTACCTTCTGGAAAACACCGAAACGAAGGAACTGATCCTCATCGATCCCGGCTCGCAGGCCGAGCTGATTCTGGAGGCCATCGGCGAGCGCACCCCCGTCGCGGTGCTGATCACCCACGGCCATTTCGATCACTTTTCCGCCGTGGACGAAATCTGCGGCCGGTACGATATCCCCATGTATATCCACGCGCTGGACGCGCCCAAGCTGACCGACGCCAGGATGAACGAAAGCATCACCTTCGGCTTTCATGTTACGGTGAAGACCAAGCCCAATATTCTAGCCGATGGTCAAACCATCACCCTTGGCGGGGTTGCGTTCACCGTGCTGCATACGCCGGGGCACTCCAAGGGCGGCGTGTGTTACCTGTTGCCGGAGAATCAGGGAATTTTCTGCGGGGATACGCTGTTTCTGGGCGGCTATGGCCGGTTCGATTTTGGCGACGGCAACTTTTCCGAGCTGAAACAAAGCCTGCGCAAGCTGATCAACCTGCACCCGAAAATGATCGCCTATCCGGGACACGGAGAAACAACCTTCGCGGGGAAGGACGCCTGAATTCAATCCGAAAGCGTGGCATTCCAAGGATATGAAAATCTGCCTGTATACGCCGCTGCCCCGCATGGCCAACGAGCTGTGGGATATGCTGAAGCTGTTTTATGAAACCGATGGCTTCGCCGTGGTTTCCACCGCGCCCCAGACCCCGGAGGATATGGAAAAGGCGCAGTTTACCGCCACCGAGCCTACGGCTGATATGCAGGCGCTGACCCATGAGTTTACACAGCAGGACGGCAGCCTTTGCTGCCGTTTTATCTTTGCCGGGCAGGAGGCGACCCGCACCGCACCCGTGATTTCCGGGGAGAGCAAGCTGCTTTCGCGGCGGCGCATCAAGCGCCTGTGCAAGCTGACGCTCTACGACCTGTGCAAGCAACTCACAGGCAAGCAGCCGCCCTGGGGCGCGCTCACGGGCATACGCCCGACGCGGCTGTTTTATGATCAGCTCGAGCAGGGCCTGACCCACGTACAGGCCGAGGCGGCTTTGCAGCGGGAGATGGACGTATCGCCGGCAAAAACCGCGCTGCTGTCCCAAATCGTATCGGTGCAGCAGGCCCTGCCGCAGGCGGGCGAGGCGGATTTTGACGTCTACGTCGCCATGCCGTTTTGCCCCACGCGCTGCGACTACTGCACGTTCGCGGGCGAAGCTATCGGCGCGGGGCAAAAGCTGCGCCCGTACCTAGATGCGCTCTACCGGGAGATGGATGCTACGGCCGAGCTCCTGCGCATGCAGGGCGCCAGGCTGCGCGCGCTGTATATTGGCGGCGGCACACCTGTAGCGCCGGACGACGAACCCTTTGCGGAGTTCATCGGCCGCGTGATACAAACATTCTTAAACCCCATGGAGTTCACCGTGGAGGCGGGCAGGCCGGATGCCATCACGCCGGGTAAGCTCAAAGCCATGCGGGCGGCTGGCGTCACCCGCATCAGCGTCAATCCCCAAACCATGAACGATTGCACCCTGCGCGCCATCGGGCGCGGGCACAGCGCCGCACAGGCAGAGCGCGCGTTTTTCCTCGCGCGCGAGCACGGCTTTGATAACATCAACATGGATGTCATCGCCGGGCTGCCGGGGGAGACGGCGGAGGACTTCCGCCGCACCATGGAACGCATCGCGGCCCTTGAGCCGGAGGGCCTCACCGTGCATACCCTGGCCCTCAAGCGCGGGGGCAAGCTGCTCATGGAGCGCACACCCCTGCCGCCTGCCGGGGAGGTGGAAGCGATGGTCTCAATGGGCGAGGCCTTCGCCGCGCGTATGCACATGGAGCCCTACTACCTGTACCGGCAGAAATATATGGCCGCGCAGCAGCAAAATGTGGGCTACGCCAAGGAAAACATGGCCTGCCTGTATAATATGGACATGATGGAAGAAACCGCGACCGTCCTCGCCGTAGGGGCCGGAGCGATTTCCAAACGCGTTTTCACAGATAAGGCCAAGCGCATCCAGCGCGCGCCCAACGTAGGCAGCGTCGATGTGTATATCGATACGATGGATGAAATGATCAGGCGGAAGCAAGGCCTGTTTTAACTTCGGTAATCCAATCAGTGGTTGTGCTTGCGGCGGGATCATATTCATGCTTCCGTCGCAAGCAGAAACGCGATAGAGCCAATGGCACCATAGGAGGTATAAAAAATGACCGTGTTTGTGGCACTCGACCAGGGAACAACCTCCAGCCGCGCGCTGGTGTTTGAGCAGAGCGGGCGCATTCTGGGCTCGCATCAGACCGAGCTCAGGCAGATCTATCCCAAGCCCGGCTGGGTGGAGCACGATCCCCAGGAGATACTTTCCGGGCAGATTGAAGCGCTGCAAACCGCAGTGCGGCTGTCCGGCGTGAATATTGCCGATATTGCCGCCATCGGCATCACCAACCAGCGCGAAACCACGCTTTTGTGGGATAAAAACACCGGCGAGTGCCTGCACAACGCCATCTGCTGGCAGTGCCGCCGCACCGCGCCGTATGTGGAGCGGCTGGTGGCCGAGGGGCAGGCCGAAACCATACGCCAGAAAACAGGGCTTGTGCCCGATGCGTACTTTTCCGGCACGAAGCTTGCGTGGCTGTTGGATACGCTCAATGTGTACGAGCGCGCCGGGCGCGGGGAGCTGTGCTTTGGCACGGTGGACAGCTTTCTGGCCTGGAACCTGGTGGACGGCCGCCCGCATGTAACCGACGCCACCAACGCTTCGCGCACCATGCTTTTCAACATCCATACCCAGACCTGGGATGACGATCTTTTGCACATGCTCAACATCCCCAATGCGCTTCTGCCCGAGGTGGTCGATACCGCGCAGGTGATCGGCAGCCTCCGCGCGGACATTCTGGGCAAACCCATCTCCGTCGCTTCGCTGGCGGGCGACCAGCACGCGGCGCTGTTCGGACAGGCGTGCTTTGACAGGGGTATGATGAAAAATACCTACGGCACCGGCTGCTTTATGCTGATGAACACCGGGGACGAGGCGGTGGACTGCAAGGCCGGGCTTCTCTCCACCATGGCATGGCGGCTTAATGGCAAGCCGACCTATGCGCTGGAAGGCAGCGTATTCGTGGGCGGCGCGGCCATCCAATGGCTCCGCGACGAGCTGCAAATCATCCGTTCGGCGTCCGAAACCGAGGCCATCGCCGAAAGCATCCGCGATACCGGGGGCATGTACATCGTGCCCGCGTTCACCGGCCTTGGCGCCCCGTACTGGGATATGTACGCCCGCGGGGCGATTG
>DAIOVG010000200.1:0-4192 GCA_036759125.1 Candidatus Limiplasma sp. | reverse complement strand
TCCGCAAGCGTCATTCCATCCAGAAACATGTCTCTGTCGTGGCGCAGCATATTGGAAGGAATCAGGATTTGATCCGCAGTCTTGAGCAAATCGGGATTGAGCTGTTCCAGTGTGTCCCGCCCTGTCAGCAGACCCGCGACCGTGACGGTCTCCCCGAAAAAGTGATTTCGGATGGTCTGGATATGAACGGTTGCGTTCTTTGGCGCATACTCGTGAACGAACTGACGCATGAAGGGGGTCGCGGCGACGCCGGTCACCATAACGTAGGTCATCTGCCGATCGGGCTGCGGCAGCTCATCGTCTTCCGCCACTTCGCGCATCTCGCCTTCAAATTGCCGCAGCAGGCCGACGCCGTTTTCGATTTGCGGATAGTCTTCATACCATTCGAATGGCGGCAAAGGCACTCCGCTCAGGCAATAAAACTCGTCGGAGGCGAAAGTAAATTTGGTCCCCATCGTTTCAAGGCAGCGTGCCTGAAAGGGCTCGATCTGTTTGAGCAGTGCCCTGGCGGATGCAGCGTTAAACGGTTTGAGGTCGTACAGTCCCTCTCGGAATTGAGTTAACCCAACAGGTACTACGGCAACGGACATAGCTGCGGGGGCAAGCGCGGCCAGATCGCGAAGGGTCTTATCCAGAACTTCCCCGTCGTTGAGACCCGGGCAGCAGACGATCTGGGAATGAAAGCGTATCCCGGCCTCCTTCAACAGTGTCAGCCTGTCCATAATCTCGCCTGCGCGTTTGTTGTTCATCATGCGGCGGCGCAGATCCGGGTCTGTGGTGTGGACGCTGACATACAAAGGCGAAGCGTGGCGCTTGAGGATACGGCCAAACTCCTGATCACTAACATTTGTCAACGTGATGTAATTACCCATCATCAGCGAAAAGCGCCAGTCGTCGTCCTTCACGTAGAGGGTAGAGCGCAGCTTGGGGGGCATCTGGTCGATAAAGCAGAACACGCATTTGTTATGACAGGTGCGAGGTTTGAGTACCATGCTGTCGCCATAGCATAACCCAAGGGGCTGCCAGTCTTCCTTGCGGATGGTGATCGTTTTCCGTTTCCCGCCGCGCTCAATGGTCAGCTTGACCAACTCGTGCGCGGTTAGGGCCTGGTAATCAATCTCGTCGGCAATGGGCTCGCCATTGATGGAAAGCAGCACGTCTCCGGCTTGCAGGCCGTGTGCCTGGGCGACCGAGCCTGCTGTGACCGCCGTGATTTCATGCCGCATGCGTGTACCCCTTCATCAATAGAATGCTGTCCATTATTCGCTGTTTTGCGTTGAAAGTCAATACGTCAGGGCAGAATGGCAGGATCAGTCAACGCATAGAACGCGGGTTTAGCGCTCCCGTCGCCGTTAAACAACAGGGGAAAGCTGCCGGACTTCCAGCTTTGGGTATCATAGGTTCCCCAGGTTTGCACGGCCAGAACGGAATCGGAATACTTTAGCAAAACCTTCATCAGCTCCGTATACCGGACTGCCTGTTTTTGAAACGATGCCGCGGAATTATCATCAACAAGAATGTCCAGCTCAGTCACCCGGATTTTAAGACCCTTTGCAATTATCTTCTCAATGGCAAAGCGAAACTGGGCAATCGAAGGGGTTGACAGCTGGTAGTGGCACTGCATGCCGCAGACGTCCACCAGGTTTTCGACAAGCAGACTGTCCAGAAGGTTTGATATTCCGCTGAACTTTGGCTGATAGGGTACAGAATAATCGTTGTAGACAAGCAACGTACCCTCCGGCGCGTATTTTCGGGCAAAACGGAAGGCCTGTACAACCCAGTCTTCCCCGATAATCTTTGTGTAATTGCTTTGTCGAAAACCGCCCGTGGAATCATCAATCGCTTCATTGACCACATCCCAGGAAACGACCAGGCCGGGATAGTGCTCATTCAGATACGCCATCATCAACCGCACATAGTTTTCCATGCGCGCAAGAAGAACATCCCGGGATACATAGGGCTCGCTTCTTAGATAATCTACACGAAAAAACGTATCGGGCGTCTGCTGATGCCAGAACAGAACATGCCCGTTGACCTTCAGCCCGTTTGCCATGGCAAACTCCAGTAACGGCTTGGCAGCGTTGAAATGCAGCGCTACGCTGCCTTGATCGCTTTTGGCGGCTTTGGAGGAGTTGTACACGTCGATCACATTCTCCGGTTTCAGGGCATTTTCCGGCGTCACAATGGAATACTGCGCCACGTAAAAGTCTGTACGGGTAGTGTCCGTTGCTTCCTTCGTGCTCATCGCGCTGCCGAAATCGAAATACGGAGCGTAGAAATCTTTCAGAGAAGGATACGCCATGGTTTCCCCGGAGGCGAACGTAAACAACAAAGGCACAACGATGTAAACTACCAGCATCGCTACCGTCTTTTTTTTCATGGTGAAATTGTTCCTTTCGTGATTGTTCACTATTGCTCATTCTGTATTCACAATCTAGCATAACCAGGTGGGTTTGTAAAGTAACTGAGGAATGCGCAAGCGAGGGATACGGTGCTTGTAAGCCTTACTGCATCTATGTTATAATATAGCCCAATCGCACGGACCACGACTAGGATATCATTGCCTGCGACGAACGGCATGGAGGCAACCCGCAAATGAATTTTTGCTATCAGGACCGAACGGATCAACTGCGATACCTGGATAGAGAGCTCACCTGGCTGCAGTTCAACCACAGAGTGCAAAAAGAGGCTGAAAATATGCAGAACCCGCTGTTGGAGCGGGCGAAATTTCTGGGAATCGTAACGTCGAACCTGGATGAGTTTATGCAGGTTCGTTACGTGAGCATTCTTCGGGATGGCCGCGGCGATAACCGCGATACACTGCTCTCAAGCGGGCTCACGATGAGCAAAAAGCTGGAACTCGTTGATAAAGCGATCACTGAACAGCAGAAAATGCAATACATCCTCTATCATGGCATAATAGATGAATTGGAGCACAAGCAGATACGGTTTTACCCGCAAATTGAACAAACCGACGCCATGAAGGCAGAGATCAAGCGCATCTTCTGGGGCGAGATCATGCCCAAGCTGAAGATCATTCCATGGGGCGAAGAATACTGGCCCATGAACCAGAAAAAGCTCCGTTTGATGGTCAAGCTGCGCCCCAGAAACGGCAATGCCGTCCGCTATGCCATGGTGTCCTATCCGGGATCGCCAAGGCTGTTCCGGCTGCCGTGTGAAGACGGAACCATCTGCCTGATTCGCCATGAAGACCTGCTGCGGCAGTGGCTGTGGATGATGTTTTCACAGGACGATATTCTGGAAGCCAGCGCGTTTCGGATTATCCGCAACCAGGACTTCCCCTTGAATCCGGAAGAAGACGTAGCCACAGCAGTGCGCGAGATGCTTGTCAAGCGCACGACAGGCGACGTGATGCGGCTGGAAGCTGAGGAGGACATCAGCGAAGAAGCCCTCAGGGTGCTTGCACAGCATTTTGAGGTGCCGGATGATCAGTTGTTTCGTGTGTCGGGGCCCCTGGATTTGGCCAAGCTGATGATGACTAGCTACGGTATGATTCACAGGCCGGATCTGAAATATCCAAAAGCCAAACAGGTTTTTATCCATGAGTTGATGGATTCGCAGATCTTCAAGCGCATAGACGAGCGCGACTGGCTGTTGTTCCATCCGTACCATAGTTTTGAGCCGATCATCAATCTTTTCACACAGGCCGCCACGGATCCAAACGTTGTCGCCATTAAAACTACGCTCTATCGCGTTGGCAACAACAGCCAGGTTGTCCGCGCGCTGGTCAAGGCCGCAGAAGCAGGCAAGCAGGTGGAGGTCGTTATGGAAACGCAGGCTAGATTTGACGAGGACGCCAACCTGTCCAACTCTGAACGCCTGCGCCGTGCCGGGTGCCGGGTCATTTGCGGTATTCGGGGGTTGAAAACGCATTCCAAAGCCATTTTGGTTACACGCAAGGAGAACGGTGTACTGAAGCAATATGTGCATCTTGGCACCGGTAACTATCACGATGGTAACGCCAAAATCTATACCGATATGGGACTTTTAACCAGCGATCAGCTGATCTGTGCCGATGTGCTCAGCTTCTTCCAGGCACTGGAGCACGAAAGCAGAGAGCTTCACACCAAAGCGCTGATTGCCGCGCCGATCAACCTCAAGGCGAAGGTATTTGAACTGATCGCACGCGAGAAAGAACACGCGCTGGCAGGCCGCCCCAGCGGGATCATTG
>DAIOVG010000199.1:0-4214 GCA_036759125.1 Candidatus Limiplasma sp. | reverse complement strand
CAGGCGCTTGTGGGTGCGCATCTCAAACTGCTCCCGGCTGTCCTTATACTTGTGGGGAGCGCGGAGAATGGTGACGATTTCCTTCTCGGTGGGCAGGGGGATGGGGCCCGATACATGCGCGCCCGTCCGTTTGGCGGTTTCCACGATCCTCTCCGCAGACTGATCGATGAGGGTGTGCTCATACGCCTTGAGCTTGATGCGGATTTTCTGCTTGGCCATTATTTTACCTCCCTTAGATTTTCATCTCGAGTACACTGCTTCGTGTGTGCCCACCCTGGCCTTGTGGCAAGGCGGCCATGCCGCCTCATCCCCAGCAGGGGGAGAACACCGTTTCGTACCCAATCTGTCGCCCGATCGCCGGGCTGGTCCGCGATAATTACCCGCCATGGCCCTGGCGGCAACTTACCGTTTCATCCCTATGAAAGCCTTGTCAAATACCCATTTGGGCATAGTTCGCCTTCAAAACAGACAGCTTTGTTATTATAGTAGAAAGCGGAAAGGATTGCAAGGAGTTTTTCGGAAAATGACAATAAATCTCTTGTGAGATTCGTATAGTGCCTATTATATAAGGATTATAATAGTAAATATTGTACACGCTTCCAAGAGTGCCCATATCGAAAATAATCCAAACTGACACCTAATAACAACAAGTAGATGGTCATTTATGCTATAATCAAGTAAAGAATAGTGGAAATGAAATCTCTTGTTGATATGTTGCCTTTCGGTGTTGTATTTCAATAATTTGCACATGGAGATGGATAAGAATGCCCTGCTTAATCTGTGGTGACTCGAGTGGAACTAATGAACCCTCTCAAAACTCATATATTTGTTGCAGATGTAAAAATGGCCATAATTTCAATGTGGCAGAAGAAATCTACTCGGCTGATTCTAAGAAACAAAATCGTTTCTTTAACATGATAGCTGAAATCATTCAACATAAACCTCAGCATGAAAATAAATATTGGCATTTCTATTATAATCCCGATTATCAGTCTAGAAATACTAATGAGCCCCAATACATCAATCTTGCTGAACGAGAGAACGATTATCCGGATAGGTTTATGGAGAAAGCACACAAATCACTCATTAATCTATCTCGATTATGTCCTAATTTCGATGATGATATTTATGATGTGCCGATAGTCAGAAGAGCAACATTGTGTAATGATATCAAGTCGGATTATGAAACAGAAGAGTTTTTAGCTCGCCTAGCAGAACTAGATTATCTAAGCACCAATAATGGTACTACATATCATATCTCGTCTAGAGGTTGGATTAAAATAGATGAACTGACTGAACAAGATTTAAAGAAAAAACAAGGTTTTCTAGCATTAAGATTTAGTTCTGAGACAAGTGGAATTCGTGAAGCAGTACGAACAGCAATCAAAAATGCTGGCTATGATATGATGGTTATTGATGAGAAAGAGCACAACAATCAAATCGTTCCAGAGATTCTTTATGAGATTAAGAATAGTTCATTCTTAGTTGTTGATATCACCCATCCAAGCTATGGTGCATACTACGAAGCAGGCTACGCATCAGGCTGTGGTATTGAAGTGATTGTTTGTTGTAGAAAAGAAGTTCTAGACAATCCAGAGAAATACCCTGATCGCCCTCATTTTGATATTTCTCAAAAAAACATGGTGCCTTGGGAAGATATTAATGATCTTCAAGAACGTTTAACGAGACGAATAAATGCGACTGTAAATTTAAAAATGTTATAACATTTACCCATATAATAAATTCCAGCCGGTTCAGAAGGTATAAGCTGCCAGGCGGTAAGGAGGGGTTGCGCTGCGCTTACTCGTTTGTAAGTGCTGCGCGACCCCGACGCAGCCAACAGCCCAGCTTGCGCCGTATGAATCGGGTGGTTAGTCGTCGATAATCTCCGCCGCGTGCCGCTCCACTTCAATCACAGCGGAATGATCGGGTTGATTCGGCGGATCTTTGGGAATTTTCCAGGCGACGAACAGGTTCCCAAGTGAGAAAAACGCAGCGATGAAGAATACCCACTGCGGACCCCAGAGCGTCCACACCAGGCCGCTGAGCTGGGCGGCGAGGATGGCCACAACGTGGTCCAGGCTCGTGCCCGCCGAAAGGGTGGATGTGATTTCTTCCTTATTCACGGCAATGGAGCGCAGGTACACCGATTTGACCATCCCCATATTGAAGGAGAGCCTATCCATCACAAACAGCGCATAGATCGCAAGCACAGGCCAGGTGCCCGTAATGACCTTGCCCGTAATCCCCCACACCACAAAGCCATACACGACATAGATGCCGATAAAGGTCAGCGCGTCCAGATACATCATTTTCTTCACGCCGAAACGGTCAATCCAGCGGCCGAGCATGTTCATAAAGAAGATGGAGATAAAGCTGACCGTGATCATCAATAGCGACATCGTATCCGCTTTTTTGCCGAGTATCTCAATAATGACCCAAGAGCCGAACACCAGGGCAATCTGCTTTTGCACGCCGCTGATCATGGTGACCAGGTAATAGTAGCGGTATTCCTTGCGGAAAACGAACTTCCGGCGCTTTTTATGCGGTACCGACAACGCGGGTACCTTCGCCTTGACCAGGAGTATCGAGGCGAGAATTGCAATCAGATACGCGCCCGAGCCGATGAGAAACAGAATGTTGATCGGCATGGAGAATGAAAATACGTTGAACCGGAAGCCGAAAAACACCAGCAGCCCGGCCGCAAACCCCATCATGGTCTTCACGCTGGCATACTGCCCCACCCGGCGGCCGACCTTGTCCGGCTCGGCAATGCTCATGCCGATGGAATCGTTAAGCGGCATGGACAGGTGCATGCCCATGGAGTTGATGAACAGGAAAAACAGCATCACGCCGTAGGCCGGCGCCAGCACTGCCAGCGCGAACAATCCCAAGAAGGAGCACAGCTGCGCCACAACGTTGGAACGCGCGTCACCCCAGGCGGATAGCCAGGCGATCACCAGTGCGCACAGAAGCCCGGGCATCTCTCTGGGAATTTCGATAAAGGCACGCTGTGTGGTTGTGACCTGAAAAGCTTCCTTGAAGTAGTTGCCGTAAACCGAATCGCTCAAGCCGGCACCGAATGCCGCTGCTGCGATCATGATGAAGAACAACACCAGCTCCCGGCGCGGCAGTGGTTTTTTGAACATCAGTCGTGCCTCCCCAAATGATACCCGAACATCATATCACCAGAGAAGCGCAAAAACAACGAAATTCTGTTCTTATCGTGCACTGGAGCGCCTGGTACGGCTACATTTCCTTATCAAAGCGGATTCTGTAATACAGCGCGCTCACAAGCACAAACACATAGGCGAACACACTCAGCAAAACGACGCGGAAATCGACGCCCATCAGCGCCAGCGAAAGGTTCAGCGCACCAAACACAAAGATCATCAGATCCAGCGCCTTGGCCTTGGCGCGGTTGGAAACCGTTATGTTGCGTTCATCATTCTTCTCAATCTGCATGGTGCGCGCAGCCTCCGGGTTGCGTTTCTCGATTGAACGGGTGATGATCTCACCCGCGCCCTGGCCAAACAACCCGCTGCCAAGGCCGATACATAGATAAGGAAGCGCGAGCATCATCCCCTGCGCATCCTGTATTGTTTTCAGCAATACAATCCCCGTTGCGATCAGTGCGGCTCCCGCGATGATCAGGATGCGGGACAGTCGCTTTTTGTTCATGATTCCATGTCCTCCTCGTCGATAAAGATGTCTTCAATGCGCATATGAAAATACCGCGCCAGTTTGAATGCCAGCGTGATGGATGGATTATATCGCCCGTTCTCCAGCGAGCTGATGGTTTGCCTCGATACCTCCAGGGCAAGGGCCAGTTCCTCCTGCCGGATTCCCCTCTCCTTGCGGATTATCTCCAGCTTGTTTTTCATCCAATCCCTCCTATCTTTTCATATCTTGTCTCATGAAGGAAAGCTAGCTTTACATATCGAGTATATCATGATGCTCGTGTTTGTCAAGCTAACTTTCCATTGTTATTTCATCTTGTAAAGGCTTATCTGTGGCGCGATTGCTGAACGTGCTTCGAAAATACCCCGCGGTACCAGCGCAGAGCTGCGCACAAAAAAAAAGAACTGCCGTAAACGGCAGTTCTTTTGGGGTTTGGTTGTTAACCGACAGGAATTATTCGATAACCTTGGCTACAACGCCCGAACCAACGGTGCGGCCGCCTTCGCGGATAGCGAAGCGGAGGCCCTGCTCGA
>DAIOVG010000198.1:0-4218 GCA_036759125.1 Candidatus Limiplasma sp. | reverse complement strand
CTCCGGCGCGCCCAGCACCTTCTGGTCGTCGGTCATGGAGTACTGGGTTTTGGCGATGCACACCGGCGCTTTGCCAAAGCCGTCCGCCTCAAAGCGTTTGAGCGCAGCCAGCGCCTCCGGTGCGAAGGCGACGTCGCCCGCGTGATACACGCGTTTGGCAATCGCTTCGATCTTCTCCTTGAGGGGCGCGTCCTCCTCGTAGGTGAAGCGCGGCGCAGCAGGGGGGCTTTCCGCCGCCGCAGCCACGGCTTTCGCCAACGCCGCTGCTCCCGCACCACCTTTCGCCCAGCCCTCGCACAGGGCAAAAGCTACGCCTTTGGCCCGCAGGGCGGAAGACAACGCCTGTATTTCCGCGTCGTCGTCGGTCGCAAACTGATTGATGGAAACCACGACGGGAAGACCCCAGACATTTTGGATGTTCCCGATGTGCCGGAATAGGTTCTCCATGCCCTTTTGAAGAGCGGGGAGGTTTGGCTGCGACCACTCGCCCTTGGCCGCGCCGCCGTGGTGTTTGAGGGCGCGCAGCGTTGCAACCAGCACTACGGCACTGGGCCACAGGCCGTTCATGCGGCACTTGATGTCGAGGAATTTCTCCGCGCCAAGATCCGCGCCGAAGCCGGCCTCCGTGATGACATAATCGGCCATCTTCATGGCAAGGGTCGTAGCCGCCACACTGTTGCAGCCGTGGGCAATATTGGCAAAGGGGCCACCGTGCATCAGGCAGGGCGTACCCTCCAGGGTCTGTACAAGGTTAGGGTCGAACGCGTCCCGAAGCAGCGCGGTCATCGCGCCCGCTCCGCCGACCTGCCCGGCGGTCACGGCTTTGCCGTCCGTATTATAGGCGACGACGATCTCTGAAAGCCGCTTTTTCAAATCCTGCACATCGCTGGCAAGGCAGAACACGGCCATGACTTCGCTGGCGGCAGTGATATCGAAGCCGTCGTCCCGTGGGGTGCCGTTCTTGGGCCCACCCAGACCCTGGCGGATCTGGCGGAGCTGCCGGTCGTTCACGTCCAGGCAGTGCCGGAAGCAGATGGTTTCAGGATCAATATGAAGCGCGTTGCCCTGATGAATATGGTTGTCAATAAGCGCGCACAGCAGATTGTTGGCCGCCGTAACAGCGTGCATATCGCCGGTAAAATGCAGGTTGATGCTCTCCATGGGCACAACCTGGGCATAGCCGCCGCCGGTCGCCCCGCCCTTCATGCCAAACACCGGACCAAGCGACGGTTCCCTGAGCGCAACCATCACCTGTTTGCCGATGTGCGCCATACCGTCGGCCAGCGCCACAGAGGTCGTGGTCTTTCCCTCGCCCGCAGGCGTGGGGTTGATAGCGGTGACCAAAATCAGCTTCGCCCTGCGCGGCAGGGACTTGTAGGCCCGCTGGTCGATCTTGGCCACATAGCGCCCGAAGGGCATGACCGTATCGGCGGCAAAGCCCGCCTTGCGTGCGATCTGTCCGATAGGTTCAAGCGTTGCGGCGCGTGCGATGTCAAGGTCCGTCATAGTTCGCCTCCAGGGTTCAAACGTTGCACACAGTATACCGTATACCGGGAGTTCATTCAAGCATTCCCGGTGTTTGCCGATAAGTTCGAAAGGTTTATACAATTACGGGGAGTATTTCACAACTGTTTGCCGTTTGATTGACAGGAGGATTTCCGATGAAGAGATATATTGTACTGGTTATTTGCCTTGGTTTGCTGTCTGGCATCCATATGTCCATAGCTTCCGCCAATAGCTGGGGACTCACAGGAGATTTGTTCACTGCTGTTTCCGCAACCGATACCTGGAACGATTATACGGCCGAGTCCCGGCAAGTCGGCGATATCGCCGTCATGCACAGCCGATACCACAATACGCTGATGTTACTGGAAGGCAAGTCCAAAACCCTGCGCGCCTATACAACTGCCGTATACCAACCCGGAACAGGCAGAAATAAAGCGTTACTTGCAGAAACGACAAACGGGTTCATCTTGGCCTACGGCGATGTAGAACACTATACATTTTGGCTTGCAGACGGCGTTTACGAGCTGCACGAAGCGCAAATCGGCGATTTCCGCCTTTACCCGTCGCCGGATAACGCCTTGCTGGGCTACAACCACCGCTTCATTGCATCCGATGGCAAGCAGTCCGCCGAACTGCGGCAGTACATAACTCTGGACAATTTCAATATCCAGCTTTTCCCCCGTTCAGTGGAAGAGGTGCGACACCTGAACCTGATGCGTGCATCAATGCAAATTGCCGGCAACTACTGCCTGGGCTGGACAGGCTACCCAAATACGCAGGGCGACAGGCACTACACGGGCTTTGGCACAGGCACCACGCCGGTGTACAGCGCGCCGTACGGCGAAGCCGCCTGGCGCGCAGCAAACGGCAAAGCCTCCGTAGGCTTGCAGGGCGAAATATGGCAGTTGTTTTTGCTGCAAAACGAAAGCGGCGACGGCTACGCCTGCATCCGCTACAATGTCAGCAACCGCACGCAGCGCATCGGCTACATCGACGCATCCGCACTCAGCCTAAGTACCGCAAACAGCCCCACAGCAAAGGAACGTTTCCAGGCTATTGATGTAGTAGCCAATCAACAGACCTACCTGACCGACGACCCGGATGTATCCCAGTACCCGCAAATCGATATCCCGGAGGGCACGCGCCTGACCTGTTTTGGATTATATAGCCCGAATTATGCCTATGTGGAAGCCCATGTGCAAGGCGATACCCTTGCGCAGGACGGCGCTGTCATCTGGGGATTTATACCTATCAAAGCGCTGTCCTTCCGTGCGGACGACCCCTACCGCAGCGCAGTGCAGGACGAAGTCATGAGCCGCCTTTTCGGCGAATGGGTCTACTCCGCAGGCGGCAGCATGGCCGGCGATCATTTGGTTTTCAACGCCGACGGAACGTTTGTCGATTGGTATCTGAACCCGGACAGCAAAAGCGGTGCGGAGTACACACAGCAATCCGGCACCTGGGCAGTAACGCTGTATAACCCTGCCTGGAGACTGTATTGGGCGGGGGTAGAGTACGAGCTGACGCTGCGCTACGACAGCGGTGTTGTCAATGTGAAAGGCCTGCTGTTTTTTAACGGCGGCTTCAGCCTGGTGAACGACGAAGGCAGTGGAGGCTATATGCACCCGGAGGATTTTAAGAACAATCCCGGATACTAGCCCATGCAAAAAGCCTGCCCAAGAGGCAGGCTTTTTGCATGGGCAGGACTTTAGTTCTCGTCCTCTTCTTCGTCCATCTCGTCGATGGCTTCGACACATTTGTCAAAGACCGTCTGGTATTCTTCCTCGTCCTCGATGGTGACGTAAATATCGTCGCCGCATTCATCCTGTTCGATGCGCAGGATGATGCTTTCGCCCTGCATGCAGCCCTCGATATCCTGTTTGGATTCCAGCAGAATATACTCGTGATCCTTATATTGTACGGTCATCAGGTGTTCAAAGGCGATATCGTTGCCGTCCTCATCCTGCAGATAGACCAAAAAATCATCCTGTTTTTGATTGTCCGTCATAAAGGTTACTCCTTTTCCGATTGTTTCCTGAGCCATTGTTCCAATATCACGGCGGCTGCGACCTTGTCCACATGCAGCTTGCGCTCTTCGCGCCGCATGTTGCCCTCGATCAGCGCGCGCTGCGCGGTTACGGTGGTGAGCCGCTCGTCGGAATACAAAACCTTGAGCCCCGCTTCGCTGAGGATGTTGCCGAATGCTCTGGTCTTCTCCGCCTGCGCGCCCGCCGACCCGTCCATATTGAGCGGAAGACCCAAAAGCACTTCGGCGGTTTCATAGCGCGCGCACAATGCGGCGATATATTTGGCGTCGGGGCCGTAGCCCACGCGCGTGTAGGTTTCAAGCGGCGAGGCGATGGTGCGTGTCGGATCACTCAGGGCGATGCCGATGCGCTTATCCCCCACATCCAGCGCTACGATTCGGCCCGTCACTGATCCAAACCGCGCAGATAAACGCGCACCAGCTCCTCCACAATCTCGTCGCGCTCAAGCCTGGTAATCATGCTGCGCGCGCCGTTGTGGCTGGTGATGTAGGTGGGATCGCCGGAAATCAGGTATCCGACGATCTGTGTTACAGGGTCATAGCCTTTGGCCTGCAAGGCCCTGTACACGTATTCAAGAATGTCGGCTGCGTTGCTTGTGCCCTCCACAACCGGCATAAATCTGGTGGTTCCGCCCGAATCTGACGTCACGCGACTCACTCCTTTA
>DAIOVG010000197.1:0-4226 GCA_036759125.1 Candidatus Limiplasma sp. | reverse complement strand
CAACTGATCTGCTTCGGGAGCGGCATTCTTGTGGGAGTGCCGCTTTTCTTTTTAATCCGAAGCAAGGTAAGCGTGAGTGCGGCGTCCATCAGCATGATTCTTGTGATGGTGCCGTTCTTTTTACTTGCCATGTACGAAAAAAACGGGCTGCCGCTGGAGAAGATCCTCCGCAACATTTTCCGGGTCTACTTCCTGCGCCCCAAACGAAGGCCGTATGAAACGAACAATTTCTATGCCGTGTTGGAACGGCAGGAAAAACTTGACGAGGAGGTAAAACAGATTGTCCAAAAAGCTAACACGCGCGGACAGAAAAGCAATCGAGGCCGCAATCGCAAAGGCGAAGCGGCAGGGCGATAAGAAAAAGCTGTCAGCGCAAGACAGTATTCCCTTCCAGCGGATGTACGCAGACGGCATCTGCCGCGTTACGGATCATTTCTATTCAAAAACCATTCAGTTTCAGGATATCAACTATCAGCTCAGTCAGCCGGAGGACCAGACCGCCGTGTTTGATGGTTGGTGCGATTTCCTGAATTATTTTGACCCATCCGTCCGGTGTCAGATAACCTGCTTTGACGCGACGGCCTCCAAGGAGAGCTTCAGCCAGAATGTTGCCATCGCGCCAAAGGGCGATGATTTTGACGACATTCGGCGTGAGTACACTGAGATGCTTCAGAATCAGCAGGCCAAGGGGAACAACGGTCTGGTAAAAACCAAATATCTCACCTTTGGTATTGAAGCGGACACCGCAAAGCTGGCAAAGCCACGTTTGGAGCGCATTGAAACTGACATCCTGAATAACTTCAAGCAACTCGGCGTTGCTGCTGAAACACTGAATGGATATGAGCGTCTGCACCTGCTCTATGATATGTTCCACACAGGCGAACAGGCACCATTCCGGTTTTCGTGGGATTGGCTGGTGCCTTCCGGCCTGTCCGTCAAGGACTTCATTGCCCCTTCTTCCTTTGAGTTTGCAAAAGGCAACATGTTTGGGATGGGCAATAAGGTCGGTGCTGTCTCTTTCCTTCAGATTCTCGCACCGGAAATGAACGACCGTGTGATCAAGGAATTTCTTGATATGGAATCCAGCCTGATTCTTACGATGCACTTCCGCACTGTCGATCAGATGAAGGCCATCAAGACCATCAAGCGCAAAATCACCGACCTCGACAAAATGAAGATAGAGGAACAGAAGAAGGCCGTTCGCAGCGGTTACGATATGGACATTATCCCGTCGGACCTTGCCACTTACGGCACTGAGGCCAAAAAACTGCTTCAGGACCTGCAGAGCCATAACGAGCGAATGTTTCTCATCACCTTCCTGCTCCTCAATACCGCCGATACCAAGCAGCAGCTCGACAACATTCTCCTGCAGGCCAGCTCCATCGCGCAGCAGCACAACTGCCTGCTGACCCGCCTCGATTTTCGACAGGAAGAAGGGCTGATGAGCAGCCTGCCGCTGGCCTGCAATCAGGTGGAAATTGAGCGCGGACTTACCACATCAAGCACCGCGATCTTTGTACCGTTTACAACGCAGGAGCTTTTCCAGCTGGGTAAAGAAGCCCTCTATTGCGGTCTGAACGCTCTCTCCAACAACCTCATTATGGTGGACCGCAAGCTCCTGAAAAACCCGAATGGTCTGATCCTCGGTACGCCGGGCAGCGGCAAGTCCTTCTCCGCCAAGCGTGAGATTGCCAATGTGTTCCTTGTCACAGATGATGACATCATTATCTGTGATCCTGAAGCGGAATATGGACCCCTTGTAAAGCGGCTCCACGGTCAGGTAATCAATATTTCGCCGGTATCCGATGACCATATCAACCCCATGGACCTGAACCTGAACTATTCCGACGATGAAAACCCGCTGAGCCTGAAATCTGATTTTATCCTCAGCCTTTGCGAGCTGATCGTCGGCGGCAAGGACGGCTTGCAGCCGGTGGAGAAAACGATCATCGACCGCTGCGTCCGCATGGTGTATCGCAATTATCTCAATGACCCGCGACCGGAAAACATGCCGGTACTGGAGGACCTGTATAACGCGCTTCGCCAGCAGGACGAAAAGGAAGCCCAGTACATCGCCACGGCGCTGGAAATCTACGTCACAGGTTCGCTCAATGTGTTTAACCACAGGACCAACGTCAATGTAAACAACCGTGTTATCAGCTATGAAATCAAGGAACTCGGAAAGCAGCTCAAAAAGATCGGTATGCTGATTGTTCAGGATCAAGTTTGGAACCGCGTCACCATCAATAGGGAAGCCTGCAAATCCACACGTTACTATATCGACGAAATGCACCTTCTGCTGAAGGAGGAGCAGACGGCGGCCTACACCGTGGAAATCTGGAAGCGTTTTAGAAAGTGGGGCGGGATTCCCACCGGGATCACCCAAAATGTCAAGGACCTGCTCTCCTCCCGCGAGGTAGAAAATATCTTTGAAAACTCCGATTACGTCTATATGCTCAATCAGGCATCCGGTGACCGGCAGATTCTCGCCAAGCAGCTCAACATCTCTACGCACCAGCTTTCGTATGTGACGAAATCGGCGGAGGGTGAAGGGCTGCTTTTTTATGGCAGTGTCATTCTTCCCTTCGTTGACCGGTTCCCCAAGGAGACGCAGCTCTATCACATCATGACAACCAAACCGAATGAAGTTTCGGAAATAACTGAAAAGAAAGAAGGCTAAAAATGATGGAGAATTTGATTATTTGCGAAAGCGAACGTTTTGGCAACATCCGCGTATTGGTGGAAAACGGAACACCTCTGCTTTGCGGCTCGGATGTAACCGCGATTCTTGGTTATCAGAACTCGCGGAAAGCTCTGGCACGAATCAATGCCACCCGTCAGAAGCGTCCCTTGCCCACTGACGGTGGGATTCAGTATATGACGGTACTGAATACTCCTGACTTTCTTCGGCTGATCTCTCGATGCCACACCCCGGAGGCAAGGGCGTTTGAGAGCTGGGCAAAGAAGGAACTTCTGCCTGCTCTTGAATTCTTTGCCTATATGGCAGAGGACGAGAGCGAGGATTGCAGTACCGAAAAGAAAAGCGCCACGGCTTGTAATAGGCCGCTGGCAAAAGAGAAAAAGGAGCATTTTGCAATGGATGACGAAACCATGTTTATGATTCACGGGGAAGATTATCTCCGTCATATCAACGATAAGGTCGGGATGTACCTTCTGGTGAAGGAGCTGACGAAGTCGGTTTCTGATCTACCTGATTGCCCGGCCAATCACGGCACGCGGCATTTTTCCAAAATTGTTGACGCCGTTGCCGAAAACGCTTTCAAGAACTGGGACATTCCTGAAAGCTATGCGACCAGTTCTGACACCGGTATGCTTTATGATCTGATGGATGCTGAGCTGTTCACACCCGATGAGGCCGGTTATGAGCTGGCAGACGATATGCGGGAGGACACTGAGCCTGATGAATCAGATGAGGAGGATCGTTTTGACGATTGTCTGAGCCGTCTGCTCAAGATGATCGATGCGGAACTGAAAAAGGTCCCTTCCGGCGATGATATGGAGGATTGAATGTCCTGCTCATGCAGACTGGAGGTGATTATTCATGAGCAAAAGGACACCGCGTCTGCTGTTTACGGAGGATGAGTTGAAGCCGCCGGTGGTTGAAAAGGTTGCAGGTAAGGCTGCCCGCGCTTCTGATCGGCTGGATAAGGTGGAAAATAGAATCCCCAAAAAGCAGGTTCGTCGGCGTACCGTTGATCCCAATACGGGCAGGGTCACGGTGCGCCTTTCCTTTGAGGAAAAGAAACCGCCGTCCAAGCTGGTGCATGCAGTAAGAGCAGCGCCTTTGCATGCGGCGGCGATAGAAGCTCATCACGAAATTCACTCTGTCGAAGATGATAATGTCGGCGTTGAGAGCGCCCACAAAGCAGAATGTACGGTTGAGGCCGGTACTCGCGCCGGTGTTTCAGCGCATCGACACCGAAAAATGAAGCCATATCGGGATGCAGCAAAAGCAGACAGGCGTTCTGACCGCGCCAATCTGGACGCATTGAAAAAGGATGCTGAGCAGCAGAATCCGCAGCTTTCCAGCAATCCCTACTCCCGCTGGCAGCAGAAACAGGCAATCAAAAAGGAATATGCGGCGGCGAAGGCTGGCAGCGGTGCTGCAAATACGACCGTAAGTGCTTCGGAAATCACCGGTAAGGCAGCAAAAGAAGCTGCGGACAAAACCCAGAAAGCCGGGGAATTCATTGCAAAACACAAGA
>DAIOVG010000196.1:0-4236 GCA_036759125.1 Candidatus Limiplasma sp. | reverse complement strand
CGAACTGATAATACTTCGAGACTGTTGTATTATCCAAACAATACGCCATCCACCGCGGCGTCAGTATTGCCAGACCGAGGCCGTGCGTAATGTCGTAGATCGCAGATAGTTCATGTTCCATGGGATGGCAGCTCCACGTCTGACGCTTTCCGCCGTTTGCAAAGCCGTTGATCGCCCAGGACGAAGTCCACATCAGGTTCGCGCGGGCTTCGTAATTCTCCGGTTCCTTCATTGCGACCGGCGTATATTTTATTATTGTCTTGAGCATGCCTTCCATAAAGCAGTCCAGCATATACAGATCCTGATCCATATTGAAATAGATCTCCAAGATATGCGAGATCATATCCGCCGCGCCGCACGCTGTCTGATAAGGGTTGACCGAGTACGTATTCGTAGGATCCAGGAAGGATACCTTCGGCAGCATCGGCGGTGCCATCCTGCCGATTTTGTCCTTCGTTTCTGGATTGGAGATCACGCCGCCGCTGTCCATTTCCGAACCAGTTGCAGCCAATGTCAGTATTGTGACAACCGGCAGTGCCTTTTCAATCGGCGCCCATTCCGACAGAAATCTCCACGGGTCGAAGTCTACACAAGCACCGGCCGCCATATATTTGGTGGCGTCAAGGGTGGACCCGCCACCGACCGCCAACAATACGTCGATATTTTCCTTTTTACAGATCTCAACGCCTTTTCGTACAGATTCAATGCGGGGGTTTGGCTCGATGCCCGACAGTTCAAACAGTTCTAGGCCTGCTTTCTGAATCTCCGCGATAACCTGATCGTATAAACCGATTTTCTTTATGGACCCGCCGCCATACGTCAACAGCACGCGTTTTCCGTATTTGCTGAGCTCCTCACCCAAATGTCCTAATTGATTCTCGCCAAAGTAGACTTTGACAGGTACGTCATACACAAATGAATTCATAGGATCTCCTTTCATAGAGCCGCCTGATATTGACTCTACAAATACCATAACACTTGGAGCTAGCTCCAAGTCAAGAGATTTTTAATATTTTTTTTGAATATAGTAATCGACACAGAATTGTATCATTCCAATCAAGCAGCAAAGAAAAACGCGAATGTCCGATTCATTCGCGTTTTGACCGATTCTGCCTTAAACAACGATCGACGTATTTCCTGATGCAAGATGTTCCGTTTTTACTTCTACCCCATCAAACACAATAAAGTTAATCCCTTTATGCCTACCTTGCACGTTGATTCGGATTTTATTCCCGTTTTTTTGTGTAGTTATCGTCAAACATTTTTGGCCGTGGCTGTTCACAAGCATTGTTTTGACAGGGTTTTCATCAGGCTGATACAGCCGAACTTCCAAACCATCCAGATAATCATAATCAATCTGTGACTCGCTTGCGCCAAAAGCAATCAGACTCATTTCACGCACAAACAGAGGCAAGCTGTCAAAGTCGTATTTCTCCGTCCGCCACGCGCCGCCATCGACCACCTCCCCCGACAAGAGATGCGTCCACTTTCCTTTTGGCAGGTAATACTCGACTGTGTTATCTTCCCGAAAGACAGGCGCTACCATCAAACTGCTGCCGAGCATATACTGGCGATCCAGTTCTTCGCAGGTACGATCATCCGGGAACTCCATGACCATCGCCCGCATCATGGGGATTCCGGTTTCATGCGCTTCCACTGCTGTGGTATACAGGTAAGGCATCAGCCGGCATTTCAGATTCACAAACTGCCTGACCACCTCCACTGCGCGGTCGCCAAACAGCCACGGCACGCGGTAACTGCCGGAACCATGGAGACGTGAGTGGCTGCTGAGAAGGCCAAATTGAGCCCACCGCATATACACCTCAGGCGAAGCAGTATCCTCAAATCCGGAAATATCGTGGCTCCAGAACGCAAATCCGCTTAACCCCAGCGAAAGACCGGCACGCAATGATTCCGCCATTGATGGGAATGTACTGGTACTGTCGCCTCCCCAATGAAGCGGATACTGCTGGCTTCCAACGGTAGCGCTGCGCGCAAATACGATCGCCTCATTCTTGCCGCGCTCCCGCTCCAGCAGTTCAAATACGCAACGGTTATACAGCAGCGTAAAGTAATTGTGCATTAACACAGGATCACTGCCGTCATCATAGACACAATCTGTAGGGATTCGTTCGCCAAAATCCGTCTTGAAACAGTCAATGCCCATATCCAGTAAAGCCTTAAGCTTTCCTTGGAACCAAGCACAAGCATCAGGATTGGTAAAATCTATAATTCCCATACCGGCTTGCCACATATCCCACTGCCAAACGTCACCGTTGGGTCTTTTCAGCATATACCCCGCATCTTTCGCCTCCTTGAACAAAGGCGATTTTTGGGCAATATACGGGTTGATCCATAAGCACGAGTGCAGGCCGCGTTCCTTTAGCTTGCCAAGCAAACCTTCCGGATCCGGAAACATTTCCCGATCCCATTCCAGGCTGCAAAGCTCATACACCTTCATCCAGAAGCAATCAAAGTGAAAGGTATGCAGCGGGATGTTTCGCTCCGCCATGCCGTCCACAAAGGACAAAATCGTCTCCTCATTATAATCTGTCGTAAATGATGTCGTCAGCCAAAGCCCGAAGGACCAGGCCGGAAGAAGCGGCGCGCGGCCGGTTAACGCGGTGTAGTTCTCAATGACCTTTTTCATCGATCCACCACCGATGACCATGAACTCCAATTTCTCACCAGGAAGCGACATCTGTGCGCTTTCCACAGCCTCGCTGCACAGTTCGAAACTCACCTTCCCGGAGCTATTGACAAATACACCGTACCCTCTGTTTGTAATATACAGGGGAATATTCTTATATGCCAGTTCCGATGCGGTACCCCCGTCTTCATTCCAGATATCCACAACCTGCCCGTTTTTAACAAACGGCGTAAAGCGCTCGCCGAGCCCATACAGCTTTTCTCCAACACCAACATCGAGTTTCACACGCATCTGTGTGCCGTCAGGCGTTTTCACAAAACCCATATGCCGTTCACCCAGGCCGGTCAAGCGACCGCCGTTTTCATAATAGTTCAGGCTGAATGGTTTGCGCCCGATCACAAGCGACAGTGTGCCCGAAGTTATGGTGATGGTTTCCTCTTGTGCAACGACCCGCATATCCGCCGGCTGTGGAAATAGCTCGAACTTCGGTTCCACATCGGCGATTCCTTGATAATGTTCCAGCGAGAGAGACAGAATGCCCGGTCTCGGTGCACGGAAATGGAGTGTTAATAATGGTACGTTCAGCACGTTACCCCGATCGACAACCGGTATATGGGAGCAATACACCGTAAAGCAATCGCCTTCCCAACGGGCATCCTGCACCTCCCGGCAGTTGAACAGCTGCATCCCTGGCTTCGCCACCCAGAAACCATCCGTAAACTTCATATAAACACCTCAACTTGTCTCAGATTATCCTTTAATGGAACCGGCTACAACGCCTTCAATGATATATTTCTGCAAGAGAATGAAGAAAATAACCGACGGGAGGATCGCCAGCACCATGGCTGCCAGCGCATAATGCCATTTGGTATTGAGTTGACCAACAAAGTTGTAGGCAGCCAGTACCAGCGTCCGTGTAGAAGGCGCGCCATTGACCATGAGCAGCGGCAATAAAAAGTCATTCCAAATCCACATGACATCCAGCACAATGACGGTAGCCGTAACGGGCTGGAGCAAAGGAAAAATGATACTACGAAACGCTCTGAACGTAGCCGCGCCGTCAATCAATGCACTTTCGTCAATCTCATGTGGTACTGTCTTCATAAAGTTATAATAGATAAACACGGCCATTGGCACACCAAAACCCCAATACTGTATCCCCAAACCCCAGGTGCTGCCGGACAGACCGATCGTGCTCATAGTTTTCAGTAACGTAATCATGATCGTTTGAAATGGAATCAACATCGGGGTGATGATTAGAATATACAGCAATTTCGTATATCGGGTTTTCCGCCTGTCCAAAATATACGCAGCAATGGAGGATATTGCCACGATTCCGACAATGCCAATCATTGTGATCACAAAGTTGTTTAGGAATAACCGGAAATACTCCATTTTTTCGATCACATAGGTATAATTTTCAAATGCGAAAGCGCTGGGCAGCGCAAGCACGTTGAGAAGCACTTCTCTAAAGGATTTCACCGAATTCATGATCATGAGCAATACGGGATAAATGTAGATGAGCGCGACAACCAGCATTCCAATCACAAGCGTCCAGTGCTGTATACTGGTTTTCTGCTTCTTTG
>DAIOVG010000195.1:0-4273 GCA_036759125.1 Candidatus Limiplasma sp. | reverse complement strand
TATTGCTTGTTTCGACCATATTATTGATTATACTATGTTTATTTCAAAAGTCAATATGTTTAATAATAAACATAAAAAAGCCCGCCGCCGCGGGCTTTTATGGGTGAAAGACCCTAAATAATTTCTATATTCGCTTCATGGAATTCACGCTGTGCTTCTTCGGACAACTCCCCGTCCGATACAACGACATCCACATCATCCAGATTCGCAAACGTGAAGGTGCTTGAAATCCCGACCTTTTTAGAATCCATCAGAGCAATCACCTTCTCTGATTTTCGGATCACAGCACGTTTCAGTTCACAGTCTTCCTCAGATCCACAGGTAAACCCTCTGCCATGAATATACCCCGTCACCCCCAGGAATGCTGTTTGAAAACTTATATTGTCCAAAAATGTCAAGCTTCTTGACCCGTTCACGCTTAAACTGAAAGAATTGATTTTTCCACCCACCATATACACTTGTGTTTCAGCCAAACGCGACAGCTCAAGCGCACAACTGATGCCGCTTGTAAATACAAGATATCGTCCGTCCGGAAATACCTTGGCAAACTCCGTGGTAGACGAACCCGAATCCATAAAAACGGACGTGTTATCGTTTAATAACTGAAGCGCTTTGCGGGCAATCAACATTTTTGCTTCTGCGTTTCTGATTATACGTTTATTGTATAAATCGTCTGTACCAATCACAACATCAACGGACTTAGCGCCCCCGTGTATACGAATAATCTGTTTCATTTGGTCGAGATATTCAAGATCCCTGCGCAGTGTCATATCCGAGACGTTGGGAAAGGCTTCCTTTATGGTAGAAAAGCTGACTGATCCGAGTGTATTGATTTTTTCTGCCAGGATTCTCTGTCTCGTCTTTTTATTCATTGTACGTTCACCTAGTTTCTACAGATGCGTTTATTATATCATCCGTATTGGATAAAAACAAACCTCTTCTCCAGGTGTTTTGATATTATACGACTATATTTCATCCCTCGGACATCATTCTTCCTGGCGTTTATGTACGCTTAAAATCACCGTTTCTAAGACATGCAATTAACTGAGCCGACGTACGAATGTCCGTCTCAAACTCCATGCTGCCCATGTCCAAATCATCCACTTGATGGTAATCGCTTCCGGAAGTCTGAATCATCCCCGGCATATCTTTCATCATGTCAATACTTAACTCGTTGCGGTTATCCTGGCGACGATTCCCACTATACACCTCATACCCATCAACATATATTGGATTTACCGGAAAGCATATGCCATGCCTGTTGGGGTGTGCCTGGATCACCAGGGCGTTGTAGCGTTTTGCCAGTTCACTGAACGATGGCAAATCTAAATTGGTTAAAGTCGGATTCTCATAAAAAAATTCCGGTTCTATCCCATACATCAAAAAATCGTTATCCGAATCCGCTACACGGGCTTCAGTGCCGAATAAAACTGTAACGCCTAGCTCATTCCCAGCCTTAAGGGCCTCCTCATATCCCTTCAGCCATGAATCAATCTTGTCCACAATGCCTTTCCCATGCATCTGCATAATGTTGATTGCATTATAGTGATCCGTAATCACAATGCCGGAATAACCCGCCTGTTTATGTTCGAAAACCACCTCAGCAGCTGACAGTTTGCCACATGAGCTACCTTGAGCCGTATGTGTATGAAGTTCCCATTTCATCGAGATATGGTCCTTTCCTCGTTTGCATTGATCTTGAGTGGGTGCGAGCAGCTCTTCTCGTCAAGGCCTGCCTCATGAGGAAAAATTGGATTTGTCCATGCCATTTTCCCATGAGCATCCACAATACTTGCCCGTATATACGCATAATAATCTGGAACGGCTATCTTCCCTTGTGTTAACAGAGAATCCTTCGCATTGAGAATCTTATTTGGCGAAAACCCGTAATGAAAGCGTATCTTGGCAACCGGAGAGCACTCTATCACGGCCTCCCCGTTGTCCAGATAAAAATCGTAAATCTCCGGACCGCAAGTAGAATAAAACGCGCCCTTCTCAAGAGCGTGCAAAATACCATCCACTTCTTTAGGCGCATTTACGCACACCCAACCCAGCCCATATGTTTCCGCATTATGGCCGTCATCTGTCGCTACGCCGAATATTTTAATGCCTTTGCGCAAAAGGAGATCCCAATATAAAGCATCTGTATCCAAATCGTGCTCTATGGCGCAACCGGAATTCCATACCTCCATTGCGAAATTACCCTGCAGCTTATCAAACTCCTCCGAGCTGGTACTGCTCCATCCCGGATGGCAATAGAATGTCAGATTGCCTTTTCCGTGGGCCTCATCCAATACCCTTTGGAATTCAAATTGATCGTTGACCGAGCCTTTCTCGAAAGTCTGATCCTGTGTGTACCCGTTTCCCTCCTGGGGACCCAGTAAAACCGCATGAAAGCAGTGCCGGCAGTTAGGACCCGGCATTGGCAGATTCTTGTCCACCTCCACGCCCGGAATAATCAATACACCTGCTTTGGCAGAATAGTTTGCCAAATTATACAATCGATGATCAGTTAACGCTAAAAAATCGTATCCCAGTGTATCGTGAATTTCAATAGCATCACTGGGTGAAACATTACCATCCGATCGGGTAGTATGACAATGCAATCCACCTTTTAGCATTCTGTTTCCAGATTGAATAAATGCCTGTTGACGAAGCATGTCCGATTCATTTCCTTCCATCCACAGTTTTTGCATGTTATCATAGAAATACAAGCATAACGCAATATATTCCTAATCTTTTGCATCCATTCGTTAGGTGTTCCGGGTGCGGACCATTTGAATGTTTTCATTTTCTGAAAAATACATGACTATATCCGTATAAGACACTTTAGGTGGCAGGTGCAGGGTATACAGGTTGGTGTAAATGTTCATCTCATCCTTTTTGCTGTCCCGGAACTGCTCTGCCTGAAAATCAACATCCAGGATCTTGATGTGTTCCTTTTCAAAATAGCTGTTGATATATTCAAGTGTTGCCGTTCTTTTGATAAAGCGGATTTCGACTCTCTTGACCGAATTGACGCGTATGATTTTCTGAAACAGTGTCAGGATGATGATCACCAACACACAGCAAAGCAGAGCGATCCAGTAATACCCGAATCCGACCATCAGGCCAAGGCACGCCACGTTCCACAAGCTTGCCGCCGTCGTCAGTCCCGCAATTTTCTTCTGTGCGATGAATATCGTTCCGGCTCCGAGGAAACCGATACCACTGATCACCTGCGCGGAAAGCCGCGTAAGCGTAAAGGAAGCCGCGGCGGCGGAGTTCACCTTGCTGATATTGGCCAATATCAGGCATTCAAGCAAAGCAATCATTGCCGCACCAAGGCACACCAGTATATGGGTACGCATGCCGGCGGGACGGTTTTTATATTCTCTCTCTATGCCAATCGCCCCGCCGATGATGACGGCAGCCAAGATTCGAATTCCTATCTCAGTCCAGGGTATGCCGGGATGCAGAATTGCGTCTATTGAGAGTGTCAACAAAACAGATCTCCTTCTTTCCGGTCCTTTTAGTAATCAAGAAACCCACACATGATTATAAACCATTCCGAATCAACCCGCCGTACTTTGGCCAGGCCGTACATGTGAGCATCTGATAAATTCCGTACCTTCGGTTGATACCTTTTCATCCCCGAGATAATGCATATAATAAACTATGGAACCGATTTCTGATACAGTGGTATATGTGCATATCTTCCATTGTATCCGCAATAACTACCGTGATCTGTGGCAGCTCAGCCGCATGAAGCGAGCTGGAGGATGAAGTCCGATCGCTGTGGTGATTTGCTTTCAATACGCCGCAGGCAAGCCCGTCGCCCTACAGCTGTACATCATCCTACTATACGCCAATATACAAATCCCCGCAAAAGAGCATGTTAGATTTGCCGTACATGAACTTCAGGA
Organism: Candidatus Limiplasma sp.; assembly: GCA_036759125.1. Lineage (GTDB taxonomy): Bacteria > Bacillota > Clostridia > Christensenellales > Aristaeellaceae > CAXXOK01. Next base: position 368 of record DAIOVG010000195.1, on the reverse strand, counting down.
CAAGAGAGTGCTTATTGCCATAGGTGACGCTGTTTTACGAAAAATCATTGACTGGTAAAAACGTATCGACTGGCCGCAGCGCCTCCATGCTGACACGATCTCCTAAATTGAAGATAACACCCATTGCCATCGCACAGACTGTATTTTCCGTCGGTCAGTGTTGTCAGTGATATAAACCGTGCCTTCAGTTTCTCCGCAGCAGTGCTGGTATCGGATACATCAGCATAAGGTCCTACGCGACAGCCGCAGGGGTCGCCGGTAGCGGCATCATCGTGCTCAATGCAATACTCAGCACTTTTTTCATCATACCTCACCTTCCCATTTGCCAGTCATGTCCATGCACACAAACATTCACAGCTTACCCGTGG
>DAIOVG010000194.1:0-4294 GCA_036759125.1 Candidatus Limiplasma sp. | reverse complement strand
TCGCCGCGTGCTCTTGTCCTCGCTGCCCGGCGCCGCGATCACCAACATCCAGATCGAAGGCATCATGCACGAGTTTACCACCATCCCCGGCGTTGTGGAGGATGTGACCGAGCTGATTTTGAACCTGAAGCAGCTGTGCTTCAAAATGTTCACCGACCAGCCCAAGACCGTGATCGTGGACGTGAAGGGCCCCATGGAGCTCAAGTCCGGCGATATCCCCATGGATGACGAAATGGAGATGTCCGATCCCGATTTGCACATCGCCACCCTTAACGAGGATGCGCACCTGCGTATGACCCTGACCATGGAAAAAGGCCGCGGCTATGTGAGCGCCGAACGCAACAAGGCGCATACCATGCCCATCGGCGTCATTCCGGTCGATAGTATCTTCACGCCTATCCGCAAGGTGAACTACACCATTGAGGATACGCGCGTGGGAAACGTTACCGACTACGACAAACTGACCCTTGACGTATGGACCAACGGCACGGTGATCCCCGACGAGGCGATTTCCACCGCCGCCAAGATCCTGACCGAGCACCTGAGCCTCTTTGTCAGCCTGACCGACCAGGTGATGCCCGTCACCTTTACCGACCAGGAAGACGACAAGCGCGAAAAGGTGCTGGAGATGACCATCGAGGAACTGGACCTGAGCGTGCGCGCCTACAACTGCTTGAAGCGCGCCGGCATCAATACGGTGTCCGAGCTTGTGCAGCGCAACCAGGAAGATATGATGAAGGTTCGCAACCTCGGCCGCAAGAGCCTGGAGGAAGTCGAACAGAAACTGCAGGGCTTGAACCTCGCATTGAAACCCAGCGAAGAATGATATAAACAGTTACCCGTAAGGAGGAACCCGATATGGCACAACGGAAACTCGGCCGTCCCGCCGGCCAGCGCAAGGCGCTGATCCGCAATCAGGTGACCAACCTGATTTGGTACGGCCGGATAGAGACCACGGAAGCGCGCGCCAAGGAAGTGCGCCGCGCCGCCGAGCGTTTGATTACGCTGGCCGTGAAGGAATGCGATAATACCGTGGACGTGCAAAAGCAGTCCCACAACGAAAAGGGCCAGATTGTGACGTTGGAAGTCGTCAACGACGCGCCCTCAAAGCTTGCCGCCCGCCGCAGGATGCTGGCTTACCTGTATCCGATGAAGGAACTGCGCGGCAAGGACGAGGATAAGGACGATTTCATCGAGCGCACCCAGGACAACAAGCATCCCGTGGTGGAGAAGCTTTTCCGCGAATACGGCCCGAAGTTCAAAAAGCGCAACGAGGAAAAGAAATGCGCCGGCGGATATACCCGCATCTACAAACTCGGTCCCCGCAGGGGCGATGCGGCGGAGATGTGCGTCATCGAGATTATTTAGTCCCAGCCTGTCCATAAAACCCAATCTGCTATTGCGGCCCCGCCCTGCACAATGTTAGGGCGGGGCTACGCGCTTTATTCGCTTTGCGAATTTCGGGCGCTAGTCGGCCTGAGGCCTCCCTTATTGTCAGCTGCAAGCGGCAAACGCCTCACTTACGCTAATGTAAGATCGGCGCTTGCCGCTTTTGCTTTCGCGCATCTTGGGCTTTCTGAACAGGCTGGAGACTAAATGACTAACAGCTCCTAAACTGATAAAAAACTATGTACTGCTGGTTTTATTTCCCTCATCTTGCGCCTGCAGCGTATGCCCACTCGGTTCGCTTTGCACTTTTGTGCAAGTGCCCACTGGGCACACGCTCTCCTTGGATGCCCGACGTAGCGCTGCTACTACTGATTGCGGCCCCGCACGACACATGTCGCGCGGGGCTACGCGCTTCATTTGCTTCGCAAATTTCGGGCGCTAGTCGGGCTGCACCCTCCCTTCCGGTTCCCGAAAACCCAACCTGACGAAAATCTGATTCGCCGGCCTGTGCGTTCTTATTTCATCATTTACCGATACGGCCCTCCCCGTCCAAAAATCAAGGCAATTAGCATGATTGATTCAGTCAATTGCCTTTTTTACGTATTCAGGGTATTTTGCAGTGATTACTCGACGAAAGCGTGGGAAAGGAGTATTCTACAGAGGAATGATATAAGAATAAATTTTTGCGAACCCCTTTGTTTGATTTGCTGCGTCTATTGGGTAAGGAGGTGAACACGCCGTATGCGCTTTTCCGATCAGCCGGAAAGTGAGAGGCTACTGGAGCAACTCATGAATCTATATGGCACGGATGTGCTGCGCATGTGCTATTTGTATATGAAGGACGGCGCGCTGGCCGAGGATGCGGCGCAGGAAACGTTCCTTAAGGCATACCGGAAGCTGGACACGCTGCGCGACGAGAGCAAGGCGAAGGCGTGGTTGATGCGGATTGCGGGTAACGTTTGCAAGGACCAGTTGCGCACCGCATGGTTTCGCAGGGTGGACAGGCGGATTACGCCCGAAACCCTGCCGGACAGCCGTGTGGATGTGCCGCTTCCCGAGGACTCGCTTTCGCAGGCGGTGATGGGATTGCCGGTCAAGGCGAAAGAAGCCGTCATCCTGCATTACTATCAGGGCTTTTCCGTTGCGGAAACCGCGGTGCTGCTGCGGCTGCCCGAGAACACCGTGAAGTCAAGGCTGATGCGTGCCAGAAAAACGCTGCGAAGCGTGTTGGAAAGGTGGGATTTGGATGAATAAAATGAAAGCGCAAATTGATCGGGAGATGGACAAAATAATCTGGAAACCATCCAACACACACGCAGTGATGCAACAAATCAAAGGGGAAAAGGTTATGAAGAAAAAATTATCACTATCCATGGCGATGATTATCGCGATCTCAATCTTGCTGGTTGGCGCGGCGATTGCCGCAAGCCTGGGTGTGTTCGGACAATTCGCCGAACTGCCTTATGGAAGCGGGGAACTGGAAAACCTGGAAGAAAATGCCGCCGTGTACGGCGAGACGCAAACCATTGATCCAACAGCGTCCGGGGAGGATGCGGCCGGGGCGCAGGATGTCTATACGGCGGTACTGGAACGCCAGGGGAACCGTACCATCCAGTTTACACTGGAACAGGGGTATTTCGACGGCAATAAAGTTGCAATCTCCTATACCATCCACGAGCCCGATAAGGCGGAACCCGTGTTTGGCGAAGGCCTGCCCACCGGCGATATTCCGTGGGATATGGAGATGGAAGGCGGAAGCTACGTGGCGGACCTGTGGCCGCCGGACGCGCTTGCGTATTTGGACACGCAGGAACCCGTGTATGTCATCGTGGACTATGCCGTCCTCGGCGACGGGCTGTTCCTGGCAGACGGAACGCCGTTGGAGAACGCTACGTCGGACGAGCAGACCAACGTGGATGGCGACCTGCAGGGATACAAGACCTATCAGGGCGTGCCGGAGGCCTGGCAGGATGCGGACAGCATTGACGTGTACTGCAATATCCTCTACGGCAGCCAGATCATCTATCAGGATGATACGGGCTACAAGGTGGCGTGGATTGCCAACCCGAGCCAAAATGAAGCCGCACAGCTTACCTTTACGCTTAGCCGCAACAGTGAACTTACGCAGCTGTCGGGCGCGGTGGAATTCGCGCAGTACTCCGCGAAGGCGGAAGTGGAACTGTCGCAGGCCGGCGCCACCAGTACGATCACGATGGAATGCCCTCAAAGCTGGGTGAATGTCACGACAGGCGAGGGCGAAACCGCGGACGAGTATGTGTCCTACTACCAGCTATACGCGGATGATGTGAAGTGCCCTTTTACCTCGGGCGCCGTGAAAGATGAAGACGCGACCCATCTGGTATTTATGGACGAATTCAGCTTGCCGGAAAGCTATGAAACGTTGGTGCTGGTTCCCGTGTATTACAACGCCGGGGAAAACTGGGACGAGGCGATAACGCTTCAGTAAACAGAGACAAACAGAGCAGCCGCGCGATGCGCGGCTGCTCTGGTTTTATATTGCTGACTTCTCTTTTTTCAAAAGAGGAAGTCAGGGCAAAGCCCCCAAGAGCTCCGTCTCGGCGCACATGAGAAGGAACGCGCCGACGCCGTGAAGGTCGTTGGTGCGGCGTTTACGGTTGCAGTAGAAGTCATAATTGCCGATCCAGGTGCCCTCGCTGATGTCGTTGATCAGCAGGTCGTCGCCGTCATATTCCAGGCGGCTGATGATACCGCGCAGGGCTTTATCGGCGGCGGTGAGCGCTGATTGCGGTAGCACGCCGAGGCGCACGGCCTTGTATATACCCGCCGCGTACAGGCAGGAGCAGCTGGTTTCCAGCCAGTTGCCGGGCTCGCCGCCCTTATCCACAACCTGATACCACAGGCCTGAGGCTTCGTCCTGATAGGG
>DAIOVG010000193.1:0-4386 GCA_036759125.1 Candidatus Limiplasma sp. | reverse complement strand
AGCGGATGGTGCCGTACCCCTGCATATGATCGCGCAGGCGGTACTGGGCTACGCCGGTCATTTCGCGCTCGATCTGCGCCAGGCTCGTCACCGATACGTTCAGGCCTGCCGAACACAGCCCAAGCGTCATGTAGGTCATCAGCAGCGAGCTGCCGTCCGACAGCATACGGTAGAACAAAAACAGCGAATAGCCCCACAGAAACAGGCCGATCAGCAGCAGGTTCAGCGTTGCGGGGATACGGCGTTTGAGCCGGATCAGCATAAAATCCGTCACTTCGCGCATGATGATGGTGCACCCAACCGAGATCGCGAGGCACGAGATAATCTCCCGTGTCGTGATGCCGATGAAGGTATACACCATGATCAGCGTCATTTGCAGCGCGATCAGGACCAGCGTATATAGGCGCTGGTATGCGCCGTAGGCGTTCATCTGCCTAAGCTCTGCCGCCATGCGCTCCGCGGTTTCCTTTTCCAGGGGCTCCGGGCGGTTTTCCATGGCGACGGACTTCCGGTCGCGCCAGAGAATATGCCCCTCCAGCAGCACGCTCAGCGCGTACCCGCCCAGCAGGTACCAGGCGGATGCTGTGGGCAGGGTCAGGAAGAACAGTACGGCCGCCGCGCCTGCAAGCAACAGTTGCAGCAGCGTAAACAACAGCGCAAACCCGCGCTTGCCAATGCGGCCGCGCATCACACTGCCCACCAGCCCGCGCGAAAGCACGCCGCGTACGGTGAGCACCAGGGTGATGGCGGACAGCTCCCAGAAGTGGGAGACGCGGAAGAAGAACGGATAGACCACCCACAGCATCAGCGTGAGCATGAACATCAGCATGAGCATCAGCGTGCCCAGCACGCGGGTACGCCGGGTCAGGCTTTTCCGCCGTTCGCCCGTATAGGTTTGTGCGTAAGCGGTAGCGGCGGCGCCGCTCATAAACAGCGCGCCGCCAAAGACCGGCGACAGCGTATACGCGTCTGACACGGCCATGGAATAGAGGTAGTTATACAGTGCCGGCAGCGACATCATCACCAGCATAACTCGCCTGGATGATGCCCATGCCGCGGTTTGAACCTGCTTTGCCTTTGCCACAGAGCTTCTCCTAGTTGACTATGGCCTTGATACGGCGAACGCCGGCGGAAGAGCTTTCTTCCTTTTTGATTGTAAAGCTTCCAAGCTCGGAAGTATTGTGTACGTGCGGGCCACCGCAGATCTCCTTGGAGAAATCGCCGATGGTATAGACCTTCACCTTTTCGCCGTACTTGCTTTCAAACAGGCCGATAGCGCCCTGGGCCTTGGCCTCGTCCACGGTCATTTCCTCCATGGTTACGGGCATGGCGGCGGCGATAGCGTCGTTGACGATGGTCTCCACCTGGTCGAGCTCGTCTTTTTCAACCTTGCGGCCGAAGGAAAAGTCGAACCGCAGGCGTTCGGCGGTGATGTTGGACCCCTTCTGCGCCACCTCGTCGCCCAGCACCTGCCGGAGTGCCTGGTGCAGCAGGTGGGTGGCGGTGTGCAGTTTGGTGGTCTGCTCGGAATGGTCGGCCAGGCCGCCCTTGAAGGTCTGCTCGGCGCCCGCGTGGCTTTTCTCCTGATGCTCTTTGAAGCTTTGCTCGTAGCCAGCCATGTCCACAGTCAGGCCGCGCTCCTTGGCGAGCTCCGCGGTCATCTCAATGGGGAAGCCGTAGGTGTCGTACAGGTGGAAGGCGCTTATGCCATCCAGCTGCTTGCCGTTCAGGCGGCCGATGATCTTTTCAAACTCGCGCGTACCCTGATCCAGCGTCTTGGCAAAGCGGGTTTCCTCCGTGGCGAGCTGCTCCAGAATGAACGCGGAATTGCGGTCCAGTTCCGGGTATACGGTCTTGTACTGGCCGATGATCACCTGCGCGATTTCACCCGTAAATCCGGTGGGCAGGTTCAGCTCCATACCGTAGCGCACCGCGCGGCGGATGAGGCGGCGCAGCACGTATCCCTGCCCCATGTTGGAGGGCGCCATGCCCCGGTCGTCGCCCAGAATGAAGGTCGAAGTGCGCATATGGTCGGCCACGATGCGGAAGGCCTTTTTGTTTTCCGCATAGGTTTTGCCGCTGAGCTGGGCAATCTTTGCGAGAATGTTTTCAAACAGATCGGTTTCGTATACGTTATCCTTGCCAAGCAGCACGCAGATGGTGCGTTCCAGCCCCATGCCGGTATCCACGTTGGGCTTGGCCAGCGGCTCATAGCTGCCGTCCGCCGTTTTGTTGTACTGCATGAACACGTCGTTCCAGATTTCCAGGTAGCGTCCGCAGCTGCAGGCGGGGGAACAGTCCGGGCCGCAGGGTTCCTTATCGGTGATGATGAACATTTCCGTGTCCGGGCCGCAGGGGCCGGTCGCGCCGGCGGGGCCCCACCAGTTGTTTTCCTTGGGAAGGAAAAACACGCGGTCGTTGGCCACGCCCTGATCACGCCACAGCTGGGCGCTTTCCTCGTCGCGGGGGGCGTTTTCATCGCCTTCAAACACGGAGAACGCCAGCTTATCCTTGGGGATGCCAAGGTATTTTTCGCTGGTTAAAAACTCCCAGCTCCAGGGGATCATTTCCTTTTTGAAATAGTCGCCAAGCGACCAGTTGCCAAGCATCTCAAAAAATGTCAGGTGGCTTGCGTCGCCCACATCGTCGATATCGCCGGTGCGGATGCACTTCTGCACGTCCGTCAGCCGCGTGCCCTCCGGGTGCTTTTGGCCAAGCAGATACGGCACCAGCGGATGCATGCCCGCCGTGGTGAACAGCACGGTGGGGTCGTTCTCCGGCACCAGCGATGCCGATGAGATTACCGCGTGACCTTTATCCTGAAAAAACTGTAAAAACAACGCACGGAGCTGGGCGGAATTTGAGAGCTTCATGGTTTTCTCCCCTTGTCTTCTGAATAGTTTACATACCACAATATTATAGGGTTTGCGGGAGATGATGTCAAACCTGTAAATCGGTCTAATGATAGGAAATTGCCACGGCGGATTCGGTGTAGAACGCTTGTGATCATCTCCCGGATATGGGATAATGAGCAAACGCGTTACAACGCAAAGCAAAGCTAAAAAACCGACGCAGGGATGGATGAAATGATGCGCCTGATTTATGGAACCGGGAACCCGGCAAAGCTTTTGCATATGCGGGAGATGCTTTCGCCCCTGCCGCTGGAGATCGTCGGGATTGCTTCTGTCACCGATAGGCTTCCGGCGATTGACGAAAGCGGGAACGATCCGCTGCAGAACGCCGTCATCAAGGCAGAGGCATATTTTGAACAGCTTCATTTGCCTGTGTTTTCATGTGATTCGGGGCTGTACATCGAGGGGCTGGACGATGCGCGCCAGCCCGGCGTGCACGTACGCACAATCGGAGGCAAGCGCCTGACGGATGATGAAATGGTTGCGTATTATACGGCCATCGCGGAGGAAATGGGCGGTTCCTGCCGCGCGGCATACCATAACGCGATCTGCCTGAAATACGACGAAACGCATAGCTACCGGTATATGGGGGACGACCTGAAAAGCGAGCCGTTTCTGCTGACAGCCAGGCTGCATCCAAAGCGCGTTGAGGGCTTTCCGCTGGACGGCCTTTCGGTGGACCTGGGCACGGGGCTATATTACTATGATTTGGATACGGTGCGCCCGTCCGGCATGGCTCCGGGGTTCAGGCGTTTCTTCCAGTCGGCGCTGCGCGACCTGGGTCTGCCGCTGGGGACATCTTGACGCGCTATGGTTTCAACGGTACACTGGAGCTATCAGAGACTATAAGAGGGCGAGCGCATGAGATCGGATCGTGATCAAACCGGAAGAACGCCGCGCCGAAATACTTCGGTGCCCGTTCCCGGCATGCCTTACCGCTTTCATACGGAGCAGCAGGATACGCCCCCGGCACCGCGCGGGCGGGATTTTGAGTTTATTGAATCCATGCCTCCCGCCAGAGACAGTGGTCCTGTGGAGGACGCGTATAACCCCTGGGAGGCGATGGGCTGGGAGGGCGGAGATACGCCTTTCCCCGTCGCCAAGGAGCCGGAAATGCTGCAGGAGGAGCGGTACTTCAAGCCCATGCTTGATTTGCACCGTAAAATGCCTGAGCTCTACAATGCGTACGACGGCAGCGACGACGACGGCTTTGACCAAACCGGGCCTGCGCCGCAGGTTTTTTCGGACGATGCGGAGCTGTTCCGCGAGCCGCCGCCGCCTCCGGTGATTCCGGAAAAAAGAAAACGGGAGCCCTGGCGCGTTGCCGTGGTGCTCAGCTGCATCGTGGTGCTGATATTCTGCGGGGTCGAGGCCTATCGCATCGCCAAGGATGTGATCGACAGCGAATCCAAGATCAGCGAGTACCGCGAAGTGTACCTCAAGGAAAACAACGTCGATTTTATCAGAGCCGCGC
>DAIOVG010000192.1:0-4403 GCA_036759125.1 Candidatus Limiplasma sp. | reverse complement strand
ACTTCAATCCGTCCATGATGTGCAGGGTCACGCGCGGATCCGAAAAGCTTTTGGCGGTGTGGGGCATGAACTTCTTGGAAACCTCCACAACGCGCTTATCGATCTCTACGATGTCGATGGTCTCGATCGTATCGTACTTGCACAGCTCGCGAGCCACGCCGCCATCCGCCGCGCCGAATACCAGCACAGAGCGAATGTTGGGGTTGACGGCCATGGGGACGTGCGTGATCATTTCATGGTAGATGAACTCGTCCCGCTCCGTTAACATCAATACGCCGTCCAGCGTTAGGAAACGGCCGAACTCCGGCGACAGGTACACCGATATACGCTGGTACTCGCTTTGCTCCTGATGGAGCTGCGCCGAGACGCGCACGGAAAAGCGTACGTCCGGGGTATGATATTCGCTGAACCAAAGATCATCCATGCGCTTCCACCCCGCTTACAATATTCAGCCGTTCGATATCCATGGCCTCAGGCCCGGTCAGGGTACAGCCCTTTTCCTTGGCATAACGGATATACTGGATAATCTTGTTGGTTACGCGCTCGCCCGGAGCCAGAATCGGGATGCCTGGCGGATAGCTCATCACAAACTCGGCGGAAATGCCGCCCTCGCAGGCATCCAGCGGTGTGCTGATCTTTTTGGCGTAGAACGCGGTCTGCGGGGAGTAGACAACCTCGGGCGTGATATACTCTGATTCCCAAAGGCCCTTGCGCTCGCGCTTATACAGCCTGCGGATATCCGAAAGCGCACTGATCAGCCGCTCGATATGCTTGCTTTTATCGCCGACGGACAGGTAGGCCAGAATATTTCCCAAATCGCCGAACTCCACCTGGATGTCGTATTTATCGCGCAGCAGATCATACACCTCGATGCCCGCCAGACCGACGTTCAGGGTGTTGACGGACAGCTTGGTCTCGTCGAAGTTAAATACGCTGTCGCCGTTGATGAGCTCCTTGGAAAAGGCGTAGTAGTCGCCCAGATCGTTGATTTCCTCGCGTGCATACCGGGCAAATTTTGTGACCTTATGGAAGATATCTGTGCCGTGCAGCGCCAGGTTGCGCCGGGAGATATCGAGACTTGACAGCAGCAGGTAGCTGGCACTGGTGGTCTGTGTGATGTTGATGATCTGGCGTACATAATCGGCATTCACGTTCGGGCCGCATAACAGCATGGAGCTCTGTGTGAGCGAGCCGCCGGACTTGTGCAGGCTGACAGCCGACATATCTGCTCCGGCCCGGATGGCCGCGACGGGCATACCCTTGCCAAAGTACAGGTGCGTTCCGTGAGCTTCGTCTGCCAGAAAGCGCATATGATGCGCCTGCGCCAGCGCGCGGATGCGCGGCACATCGGAACAAATGCCGTAATAGGTGGGATTGTTGATCAGGATCGCCTTGGCATCGGGCGTTTCCAAAACGGCCCGTTCAATGGACGTAAACGACATTCCCAGCGCGATGCCGAGGTTCAGATCAGTTTCGGGGTTTACATACACAGGTACCGCGCCGCAAAGCACCATGGCGTTGATCACGCTCTGGTGAACGTTTCTGGGAAGGATGATCTTATCGCCGCTTTTCAGGGTGGAGAGGATCATTGCCTGCACGGCAGAGGTGGTGCCGCCAACCATGAAAAACGCGTGCGCAGCGCCGAAGGCTTCTGCGGCAAGCATTTCAGCCTCCCGGATAACGGATACAGGATGGCAAAGATTATCCAGAGACTTCATGGAATTGACATCTACGCTCAGGCACTGTTCGCCCAAAAACTCCGTGAGCAGTTTGTTTCCGCGTCCGCGTTTATGGCCGGGTACGTCAAAGGGAACGATGCGTTCCGAGCGTACGGCCTCCAGGGCGTCCGTGAGCGGCGTTTTGGTCTGATCGAGCAATGATACGTTCCTCCTGCATTCAGCGTTTACGGCATGAAAAAAGATGCGCCCTGTAGCAAAGGCACATCTTGTAAATCGGCTTCAGCCTGCGTTCGCAGCTTGCTATAAAAGACAAGCGGATGAGCACAAATCGTGCTTCCGGCGCCTATGGACCATCCAGAGCTTATACAGTAAGAACTTACTTTACCTACTCTTTTTGACCGTTTTACAAGCGTGTACCCAAGTACACTTGGTTATGAAGTAACCAACTGGCTATTTAGTAGCCAACTCATAAAATTTGCGCTCTCAACGCAATCAAACCTGCGGATACCCTCCGCAATCGGCAGTGACCCGGCTGTCCGTATGGCCGTTGCCTTCCTGGGGAAGGTGGGTCTGTAAGCTCTTGCCGCCAAGGCGACACGAAACATGTACATCGTAATATGGATCACCGGAAATGTCAATGCACGGGCTGTATTTATCGCATAAAATTCCTGTAAACCAACGCTCAAAATATGGAGAATCGCTTGACAAACTCTGCGAGCGGCAGTATATTAACGATGAATAATGAATAGGAGTTCACTAATGCCACAAATACTGAAAGCAGAGATCAAACAGAAAATCCTTGATAGCGCGCTGGACAGCTTTCTGGAATACGGATACCGCAGCGCCTCCATGCAGCAAATTGCCGAGAAGGCCGGAATCGCTACGGGGAATATCTATAACTACTTTCAAAGCAAGGAAGAGATATTTGCGATGCTCGTCAGCCCTGTGGTTGCGCGGATCAAGGAGATCTTCGGGCCATTTGTCAATGGCTTGCCAATGTTTGTCGGCGAAAACAGGATGAGCATCGCCGAGCGGAAGATGGATGAGTTCATTAAGGTCTACCGCAGCCACCGCAGGGTGTTTGAGCTGGTGTTTGAGAAGAGCGGATCCACGCGCTTTGAAACCATGCGGGAAGATGTGATCCGGAGCATGGCTGATGCGGTGATTCGTATGAAAAGCGCATTGACCCCGTCTCCCGCGACACCGGAGCAGGAAGTGCTGATCAACGCATATGTTACAGCCTACATAAACGGCATCATCAGCATTCTGGTTGCCAAAATCGACGAAGAACTTAAGCTGGACGCGCTGCAGAAGTTCCTGCCTTTTATGCGGAGCAAATTGGTAGAAAGCTTACAATAAGCGAGGATTAGAATATGAAATTGGAAAAAATGCTGGAATGCCTGGTTAAAAATCGAAAAATCACCCTGTTCTTTGTGCTTCTCGCGGTCGTGGCGGGAGTGCTCGCGTTTGTGGGTATGCCTAAGCAGGAAACGCCTGATATCACATCGCCATACGCCATGATTACCACGGTATATCCCGGCGCTTCGGCAAACGACGTAGACTCATATGTAACCGAACCGATTATCAATAGCGTGAAAGCGCTGAAGGGATACAAAACCGTAACCTCTTTCAGTTACAATAATCTATCGATGATCCTGCTGGAGTTTGAATTTTCAACGGACAGGGAAGAAGCCTTCCGTACGCTGCGAAGCGCATTGTCAGAGCTGCAGGGCGATCTGCCGGAAAGCTGCGGCCAGATCGACGTAAATACTGATATTACCGATACGGCCGGAGTGCTGATCAGCCTTTCATCCGCCGAGCTAAGCAATGCGGAGGTTGTAGTGCAGGCCAAGCGCATACGCGATAGTCTGCAGGAGATTGATGGCTTTCAGCGTTTCGAGATCATCGGCAATCTAAACCGCGAAATTACGGTGACAATGAACCAGACCCGCATGCAGTCCGCGGGGTTGACGCTCAGCCAGGCGGTATCTCTGATTGGTGCGGCAAACACCGATCTGCCGCTTGGAACCTTTGCGCAGAACGGTCAGCGCACGACCGTGGACTATGTCGGCGGATTTCAAAACGTGGACGACGTTGCCGCGATGGGGATCGGCTACTCGGCACAGCTGGGACGGGTGATTCAGCTCAAGGATATCGCATCGGTTACCGAGGCACCGGCAGCGCGAAACACCTACTATACGCATAACGGCGATCAGGCGGTGATCCTCGCAGGATATTTCAAAAGCGACATCAATGTCCTGCCGTTGAAAAATGAGATTCAAAAAACACTGGATACGCTTGAGGGCGAGCAGCCCGAAGTACTCGATGTTTCGCTGATTATGTCGCAGCCGCAGGAGATTAACGACTCGCTGATTGACTTCATGCGCAATCTGCTGGTATCGGTGGGTTTGGTTATCCTGGTCGTGCTGGTGGGAATGGGCATCAAGAACGCAGTCGTCGTCTCGGTCTCGCTGCCGCTTTCGGTGCTGTTGTCGTTTATCGCGATGAACGTATTGGGTATCAAGATCCAGCAAATTTCCATTGCCGCGCTGGTGTTGAGCCTTGGCATGCTGGTGGATAATTCCATCGTTGTCAGCGATTCGATTTAATTCCAGCTGGATGCCGGTGAAAACAGGCTTACAGCATGCACACGGGGCGTGAGAAGTGTTGCGCTGTGAATGTCAACGAAAATCTGAGCCAAGTGCTAACCAATATTTGAGCCAC
>DAIOVG010000191.1:0-4419 GCA_036759125.1 Candidatus Limiplasma sp. | reverse complement strand
TCTCTACTGCACTAGACGCACGCCGATGCGCGTTTGTTACACCCTTCAGAAAATAATGTGTGATTTTTTCATAATCGGAACCCCAGTACAATTCCCGGCCTTTCTATGCTTGACAAGCAAGGGATGGCTGATAAGATGAAAGTCTATTAAAAATCATCGGACGATTTTAGACGATCCAAAATCGGAGTGAGTGAAAGCCATGTCTAACCTTGATATCCGCCAAATCCTGGAGCTTTACGGAACAATTCTACCCTTGCCCATTCTCTTGATTGAAAACGACGAGGATCGTCAGTTTCTTACGGATGTGTACCTGCAATACAAACCGCTGATGTATAAAACGGCGTATCAGTTTTTTGATGGCAGTCATGCGGAAGTTGACGATGCCGTCAGCAGCGCCGTGGAACGGCTCTGCAAAAAATGTGACACTTTACAGGAGGTCGCCTGTAACAAACGGGCATCGTATATCGTCTCTACTGTTAGGAATGTTTGCTTGACGAGGTTGCGGGAGCTTAAGCGGCAGCGTCTGCAATTCGATTTTGGACCGAATGGCGAGGATCTGGAAGAGCTCGCAGGAACAGAAGATGTGCAGGACATCGTATTCAATCACCTCCTATCCTCCGATCTGTTAAGCGCATTTCCTGAATTGAGTGAGAAGGACTGCGAGTTGATTCGATTGCGGCACATTGACCAACTAGAGTATGTAGACATTGCCGCATTATCTGGCATTTCAATAGGTGCAGCTCGCACTGCGGTATCCCGGGCGAAAAGCAGGCTCGAACAGCTAGCGATGAAGAGACAGGACTAAACGTATGGTAAACAAAGGATTATCCAAAACGGCGGAATATAGGGACATCAATGAGCGAGCGTATGATCTCTTGGGGGAACTGTTGCTGCAGCAGGAAACCGAAGCACTACTTGCGGAGATCGAACAAGAGAAAGTATCCGGGAACACGGATGCATACGAATCGTTCAGTGCCAGGCAGGACATGAAAAATCTCAAACGGATTCATCGGTATTTCCGCTTACAGCGTACCAGAACGTTCTTCCGACATACTTTACCGAAGATCGGACAAATTGCAGCGATCCTGATTGCTGTAATCACGATCGCCGGCGGAGTTGCTATTGCCACCAGCCATTCGATCCGTGTACAGGTGATGAAGATGCTGGTGCAAATGGAAGAGCAATATACATCATTGAGTCTGGTTGAGGACACAGAAGCATCCTTCGAAATTCCATTGGAGTGGACCGGGGAATACTATCCTTCCTATATTCCTGAAAGTTTCGAGGCTAATGTCGTCATCTCATTCCCTGGCAATCATATGGTTGAGTTTTTCACCGGCGAATCCGCTACGATTCGGATCATATTCTCTGAATACGGAGATTCGACCATGGCGAATATCGATACTGAAAATGCTACGGTTAAGGCAATCACCATCGGGAATGACAGTGGGTTCATATCCATCAAAGACAGCCATATCTATATTTACTGGGATAACGGTCGGGCGTTCTTTGTTTTACAAACAAATGGGATCGTTGAAGACGAAGCCATTCGGATTGCCCAGAGTGTGATGCTCGTAAAATAATCCAGAGAACTTTTTTCAAACAGTGTAACAAACAGCACCTCCAAACTGTCTATTGCTATGTACCGGTATTTATTTGGAGGTTTATCCATGAAAAAATCCCTTGTTTTTCTGTCTCTGCTCTTGGTTGTGGTTCTATTTGTCTCTTTTACACCGGCTTCTGTTTTATATGCCTATGGTTTGATTGGGGATGGGCTTGAATATCTGACAGCGTCGATCATGAAAACAAAGTAACACCGGAAACACCGCTTCAGAAAATACACAAGCCCTACCTCAAACACTATAATTGAGGTGGGGCTTGCCTTTTTACTTCATAATAAGTGTGTTTTCAATCACTTGCCATCTGCATTCTATCCCTATCGTTGCATTCCAATGCGGATTCGTTCCTACCGGCATTCATCAATCGGGAATGAGTTCAACAAGCCAAGATCCCAAAGCAGGGAGCTGGTCAGGTATTTATCACGTATATCGCGAGAAGCCAGAAACGCGTCTTTGGTGTCCTGTTTATTTTCTGCGATATCATCTGGTTTCACAGGCATTCCGACTGTTTGCATCAGCGAAACAATGAAATCCGTCCGTGGGATTTCCTCAAGAATAATCTGTTGAATCTCATCCCAGTGCTTCAGGATTATATCCAGGCGTTGCCGGTGGCGGGCTGGATCGTTTTTGTGCCAAATCGCATACTCGCTTTCGATCAATGTCTGTGATGCTTTCCCGAAAATCCTGCGAACCTCGGCTTCCCATGCAGCCGGGTCAAACTCCCGCATGGCTTTTTCCGCAAGCGCTCGGTCCGGCGTAATCATACGCAGGCGATCGTATATTTTTAGGCAGATATAGGTCCCTACGCCCACCTGAATGCCATGCAGCTCACTAGACTCGCCACGGTCTAGCGCAAACATCTCCCACAGATGCGAAAAATAGTGTTCCAGCCCGGATGCCGGGCGGCTGATTCTCGCAAAGCTCATCGCAATGCCGGATAATATCAGCCCCTCAGTGACCGCGCGAATCACCTCCGAATCCCGCTGCATCAACCGCGGAGCCGCAGCAACGATTTTGTTCAGCGAACTGCGCATCAAATCCGCAACGCGTTCGCAATAGTACTCACCGGTTACAATATGGGAAATCCGCCACTCGCACAGCGCGATATACTTGGCCAGCATATCACCAAGCCCTGCCCACAACATGCGGTCTGGTGCGTTTTTTATGATATCGATATCCGCCAGAATCACACTTGGGCATGCATTGTAAAGCGTTACCTTGATCCGGTTTTGAATCATAGAGGACGAATTGGAGCTGTAGCCGTCCATGGACGGCGCGGTGCACACCACCATCTGCGGGCAGCCGACGACATGCGCCAGCACTTTGCAGCAATCGTTAATCACGCCGGAACCGATAGCCAGCACAGAGTCGCATGTCACATCAAACTTCATGCACATAGACCCGACGGTAAATTCATCCGGTTCCACATGTTCATGGGAAAACGTAAACAGCGTATAGGCTATCCCGGCATGTTCCAGCGTTTCACGCACCTTATCCCAAGCTGCGGCCTTGGTATGTATGTCACAGACAATAAAAGGCTTTTTCAGCGACAGGCTTTTCATGGCTTCCGGCAGGTGCCGGGTTGCGTTCTGTTCGATTTTCAGATATTTCAATCCGGTTTCATGGTGCCTTTGGCAATCACAGGCATGGCCTCCATCCCGGATCAGCTCTTTCATTGTCATCTCGGAGAATAATTTCATAGAATTAGTTTTCCCCCATTCTTTCATCTTTCCATCGGTTACAGGAAGGGTATCATATCGGCAAGACGGTCGAAAACCAGATCTGGCTGATGAGGAGAGCCCGCAATGTCCGCTTTTGCCGCTTCACCCGTGAGTACAAGCACACCAAGCATTCCGTGCCTGGCCGCCATTGCGATATCGGTATACAGGCGGTCGCCGACCATCGCCAACTCACCAGCGGAAAGCCCCGTAATCCGTATAGCCTCTTCCACAATACCCCGGTTCGGCTTACCGATAATGACATCCGGTTTTCTTCCTGCGCTGGCTTCGATAAACGCAATGATCGCCCCGATATCCGGCGTGAATCCCATTTCCGTCGGGCAGTTATAGTCCGGATGCGTAGCAATATACGGCAGCCCTGACCGAACCAGATCGCATACGCGCGTCATTTTCGGGTAATCCAGTGTTGTATCGTAGCCGATCAGCACAAAATCCGGATCATTGTCGTCAATCATTATCCCGGCATTCGAAACTTCCGTTCGCAGCGCTTGCGTGCCCAGCACATACGCCCGCTTTCCCGGAAAGG
This sequence comes from Candidatus Limiplasma sp., assembly GCA_036759125.1. GTDB lineage: Bacteria > Bacillota > Clostridia > Christensenellales > Aristaeellaceae > CAXXOK01. The sequence goes on along the minus strand of DAIOVG010000191.1, from coordinate 535 downwards.
TTTTCAAAGCATACTGGGCGGTTGCCTGGCCGGAAGTCAGCACATTTAGATAGGGGGCCACAACGCCCATGCGCTCAAGCTTCTGCAAATAGTCACGGGCCGATTTGCTGGAATTGTTGGTTAAAAACATCGTTTGACGACCAGTTTGCCCTACCTTGTCCAGGAATGCAAGTGAACCCTCCAGTAGTAGGTTTCCCAGATAAAATGTTCCGTCCATGTCCAGCAAGAAACAGCGAATTGGCTTTAATCGTTCTATGATTTCAGATTTATTCATGGTTATCTCCAGTAAAACAATTATTATTTCCTGCAACGGTCCCATCATGCGTTGCGTGTCCGAACCCTTTTTATGCTATCATTTTTAGATGAGCTCGTCTTCTTTCCTGTTCATTATGGTAGATGGTCATATCACATGAAACGCAATACGAACACCGCATGGATACATCACGCTATTGACACAACCGATAAGCATGTCTGCCTCCAAAACACCTATCCACTCTCAGTTTCAAACACTGATTGACTTAATTATAGGATTAAC
>DAIOVG010000190.1:0-4500 GCA_036759125.1 Candidatus Limiplasma sp. | reverse complement strand
ATACCATGGATATCTCCGGCAATGAGTACCTCCGGCTCATGGTGGACAGCAAGGCGGACGTGACGGAGGTGGACGCTCTCGCGGAACGGATATCCCAAGCGGAACTCAAGATCACAGACGATGCGATTGTGTCCACCGTCACCTCCAGCCAAACCTACCAGCAAACACAAACCCAAATCTACTCGGATATGGACGCGCTGCTTGGATATCGGGTAGAAATCCATACGGAAACGACCTTTCTGACCCAGCGGGTTAGAAGCACGTTGCTCACAGCCAGGGTGTATCATGGCTTGACCGATATTACAGATGATTTGCCAGTAACACGTTTCAGATGGAAACGGGAGAGCGATGATATCACAGCGGATGACATATGGAATGCTGATCATCAAGCAACGAAAAGCGTTGTGGTATCAGGAACCGATGTGTTTCGTCAGGCAACATTTCGGTGTGAACTGATTGATGATAACAGTTGACAACATAGTCATAGAAGCATATAATTTGACTATGTCAAGGGAGGTGTTGGAGATGGAGATCATTCGCCCATCAGCAGATTTGCGCAATCACTATGCGGAAATCTCTAAAACGTGTAAGGAAACACAAGAACCCGTCTATGTGACGGTTAATGGCCGCGGTGACACGGTATTGCTTAGCATGGCGCAATATGCTCAAATGAAAGCTGAATTGGAGCTTTTAAAAGCACTGGCTGAGGCTGAGGAAGATGTCAGGCAAGGTCGCGTTGCGCCGATGCAGACTAGCTTTGATAGTTTGAAAGCTTCCCTGCTTGAGAGGAAAGCCCAATGAACTATCGCATTTTGCGAACAGACAAAGCCAATGACCAGCTTCATTCCCTAATCCTCTACATTGCGGATGATTCTGGGAGTATCGACACAGCGCTTGCTTATTTGGAAAAACTCGAACAAGGCATCAACCTTTTGAGCACATCGCCAAACATGGGAAGTTATCCCAGTTATAGTACGCTTCGCAAACAAGGATACCGTGTTTTGATAGTTCAAAGGCACTTGATCTTTTACAAGGTTGAAGAAAAGGCTCAAGAAGTGATCATCTACGCAATCTTCGATGCCAAGCAAGAGTACAAGAATCTACTGTAAATGCCATTCAATCCAGAAGAATACATTGGAACAATATAAAACACTCGTATGTTACGGGTGTTTTTATTCACGGTGTAAACAAGTACGTTTCGGCAAGCGGAGTTTCGGTGTGAAGTGCTAGACGACTAATAACGCGCGTAATATATCGATAAAAATATTGACCAAATAAGCGCTCTATTGTATTCTCGGGTTGAGTGAAGGATAAGGGAGGGGTCAACATGCGGACAAGCTTATCGCTGAAATCTGTCATGAACAACATCGTATCCATTACACGCTTCAACCGTGGCGAGGCATCCAAAATCTTCAATGAAGTTGCCGTTAGCGGTACCAAGGTTGTTCTGAAAAACAATACGCCCGCCTGCGTTTTAGTCAGCCCGCAGGAATTTGCAGAGTGGATGGAACAGCTCGAAAACTACGCGCTGTTACAGGAGGCTTCCCAACGTATCGCAAAGTCTAAAGGAAAACAGTACACTGAAAAGGATGTGATGACCTTACTGGGTATTTCGGAGGATGAACTCGCAAAGACTGAGGAATCGCCGGAATGAAATGAAATCATGGGGCATCAGAGGATACAAGTATGGTGCTGACTAGTTCGGATATGTTCTGGCAGGCAGCTCGGGGAATTGCTCAAAGAATAAAATAGATATTAAAAAGAAGCAAAATGCTTGCAAATAGTTGCAAAACGATGTATTATATGATTGAAAAGGAGGTGTAGAACATGGTTACCGTGAGTATACGATTGGATGAAAAACTCAAGGAAGAACTGGATGAAATGTGCGGTGAAATGGGCATGAATCTAACAACCTTCTTTATGCTATATGCAAAAAAGGCAGCCCGGGACCGTAAAATTCCTTTTGAGTTGTCAGCTCCGCGTGATTCATTTTATGATGAGGCGAATCAAAGAAGATTGCATGCATCCATCAAGCAACACCGTGATGGCAAGACTGTGAATAAAACCATGGCTGAACTGGAGGCCATGGAAAATGCGTAACTTTACGTTCACAGAGTTTGCGTGGGAGGAGTACCTGCATTGGCAAACAAGCGACAAAGCGGTGCCCAGAAAACTCAACGCCTTGCTCAAAGAGACTGCGCGCAGCCCGTTTGATGGAAGGGGCAAACCCGAACCCCTCAAAGGTGATCTGTCAGGGAAATGGTCAAGGCGCATCACAGACAAAGATCGACTGGTTTATAGTGTTGAGGACGAAGTAATCATTATTTATCAATGTAAAGGGCATTACGAAGACAACTAGCTGAAACGAGTGTAAAAGACGTCCATGAAGATGGGCGTCTTTTCATATGCATAGAATTCAAGGAGGGCATTCAACATGTCAGTCATCGCAACCGGCCAAATCTCCATTGTCGACCTCTCGGATGGCAAATCCCTATCGTGTTATCTTACGTCCAATCTGCCTAAAACGCAGGTGTACGATCCCAACGACGCGTCTGTTGTTCCCGATTGGACGGACAGCGGCAACCTGGTGCTGACCCCTGTGGTGTTCGTTAACCAGAACGCCATGGCGCTGAACGCTGCTGGACTGTCGGTGACATGGAAACGTCGGGAAGGCGCAAGCGCTGAAACCGCGCTTGCTTCCGGCGAAACGGTATCCAACGGCGTGCTGACGGTTAACGCCAACAAGCTCACAGCTGTCGTTAGCGGTCTGCTTTCCTATCTCGCATATGTTACCTATACCGATCCGGAGAATGGATTGGTCAGCGATATTGTCGCAGACATCACCTTCTCGCAAATCAAAACGGCTGTCAATGCAAAACTCGTGTCCATCTCTGGTGAACAGGTTTTCAAGTATGACGTGCACGACAGCGTCTCTCCCGCCCAGATTACGCTAACCGCAAACCTTGCCAATGTAACCGTGGACAGGTGGCAATACAAGAACGCGTCGGATATCTGGACGGATTACCCGACCACAGCAGATAATGCTGACATCACCAGCGTGGCCCTGAACGTCAAGCCTACCCACGCGGTATTCAACGGTGATACCGCTGTGCTTCGGATTGTGACCTCGGAGTCCGGCGTGACGGATACACTTACCGTCTACAAGGTACGAGACGGTGCAACTGGATCTGCCGGTGTGAACGCGTCCACTGTTTTCCTGACCAACGAGAACATCACCTTTGCGGGTAACGCGAGCGGTCAGGTTGCCGCCGTGACGCGGATCTGCAACGTGGTGGGTTATACCGGAACAGGCAAGGTAACGCCCAGTATCAGCACGATTACAGGCGCTCCCACAGGCATGACGGTGGAGGCTGGCTCTGCCGTAAACAATGAGATTCCGATTACGATCACCATTGCGGAAGGCGCGATGCTTGGTGGAAGCGGTCAGCAACAGGGCGAATTGTCTGTGCCGATCACGTCGCCTGTATCCACCACCCTCCAAATCCAGTGGAGCAAGGTCAATACCGGCGCAGCAGGCGCGGACGGTCAGTACGCGGTCGTGTTCTCACTCTATGCACCCAACGGCTCGGTGTTTCTCAACCAAGCAGGATCACTTCCTATCCAAACCTCTGCCTATGACGGCACTGCCGCCATCACCTCCGGCGCGACCTTTGTGTGGAAGAAGTACACCGCGGGCTCGTGGAACGCCATTTCAGGGGAAACAGGCTCCTCACTCACGGTTAGCGGCGCGGATGTCAGCGGCGTTCAAGCCTATCAGTGCGTCATGACCTATGGCGGCGAAACCTATACCGATACCCTGACGTTGACAGATAAAACGGATAACTTCCAAGCCGTGATTGAGTCCAGCGGCGGTGATGTGTTCAAAAACAGCGTAGGTACCTCCACGCTCGCATGCCGACTGTTCCAAAATGGCACGGAGGTAGATGAAGCCGGCACCGAGCACACCTATACATGGTATCGCCGGGATAAGGATGGCAACGCCATGGACAGCGGCGCGGCGTTTGCGACCGGGAAATCCGTCGCCATTGATGGAGATGATGTCGACGTTAAAACGACTTTTACATGCGAGGTGAGCTAATTGCTTTGTGTGGCACAGCTGACGATTCGGGATGAGACGGATATCTATGTATCGGATACCGCACCACACGCGCCCGTTTTACATATGCTGTGGCTGGACACCTCTGTTACACCGAACCTCATCAAACGCTGGAACGGTACGGCATGGATGGTGTGCGGGTCGGATGTCGATCCGGATGATTACTATACCAAGACCGAGCTGAACACACGCTTCAGCCAGACCGACCAGGCCATCGCCCTTAAGGCAGACCAGACGGTGACAGACAACCTCGGAAGCCGCCTTTCCTCTGCTGAATCCACCATTACCGCGCAGGCACAGCAGATCACATCCAAGGTTAGCCAGACGGAATTTGATAGCTTGACCATCGGCGGGCGAAATCTGGTGTGCAACAGCAGTATGCT
>DAIOVG010000189.1:0-4524 GCA_036759125.1 Candidatus Limiplasma sp. | reverse complement strand
GGCCGCGCACCTTGCCGTTGATCTGGATGGCGATTTCCACCTCGGAGCGCTTCATGGCTTCCTCGCTGTAGGCGGGCCAGGGCTCAAAGGTCAGGCCGGAGCCAAAGCCCATGCGCTCCCACATCTCCTCGCAGATGTGCGGGGACACGGGGTACAGCAGCAGGACCAGGGTTTTCAGCTCATCCTTCGTACAGCCGTCCGCCGCGTAGAACTCGTTGACGAGCGTCATCATCTGGGCGATGGCGGTGTTATACTTCATGGCCTCATAATCGTCGCCGACCTTCTTGATGGTCTCGTGCATCAGCGGCGTCAGCGCCTTTTGATAGCCTTTGCCGTCCTTGATCATGTCCATCAGCCGCCATACGCGGTCCAGAAACCTGCGGCAGCCGCGCGCCCCGTTGGGGTTCCACGGAATGGCCTGATCAAACGCGCCCATGAACATTTCGTACATGCGGGTGGCGTCCGCGCCGATCTCGTCAATGCAGTCGTCGGGGTTGACGACGTTGCCGCGGGATTTGCTCATCTTGTCGCCGTTTTCGCCCAGGATCATGCCATGGCTGGTGCGTTTCTGGTAGGGCTCCTGGCAGGGCACAACGCCGATATCGTACAGGAACAGGTGCCAGAACCGGCTGTATAAAAGGTGCAGCGTGGTATGCTCCATGCCACCATTGTACCAGTCGACGTTCATCCAGTACTTCAGCGCATCAAAATCGGCAAACGCCTGTTCATTATGCGGGTCGCAGTAGCGCAGGAAGTACCAGCTCGACCCCGCCCACTGGGGCATGGTATCGGTCTCGCGCTTGGCGGGGCCGCCGCATTTGGGGCAGGTGGTATTCACCCAGTCGGTAATGGCTGCAAGCGGGCTTTCGCCGGTATCGGTGGTTTCATAATTTTCAACGTTTGGCAAAAGCACAGGAAGCTCCGCTTCCGGCACGGGCACCATGCCGCAATGCGGGCAGTGCACAATGGGAATCGGCTCGCCCCAGTAGCGCTGGCGGCTGAATACCCAGTCGCGCAGCTTGAAGTTGATCTTCTTTTCGCCCAGGTTCTGTTCCACCAGCCAGGCGATGATCTTTGCCTTGGCGTCGGCCACCTTCAGACCGTTCAGGAATCCGCTGTTGACCAGAATGCCGTCGCTGACATCGGTATAGGCTTCCTTTTCGATATCCCCGCCCGCGATGACTTCAATAATGGGCAGGCTGAAGGTTTTGGCAAACTCCCAGTCGCGCGTATCGTGCCCCGGCACGGCCATAATCGCGCCGGTGCCGTAGCTCATCAGCACGTAATCGCTGACCCAGATGGGAATCAGCGCGTCGTTCACGGGGTTGACGGCTTTCAAGCCGTGCAGCTCCACACCGGTCTTATCCTTGTTCATTTCGGTGCGTTCAAAGTCGCTCTTTTTGGCGGCCTGCTCGCGGTACTCCAAGACTTCACTATAGTTTCTGATATCCGCCTTATACGCGTCGATCAGCGGATGCTCCGGGCTGACCACCATGTAGGTCGCGCCAAACAGCGTATCCGGGCGGGTGGTGAACACGCGGAGTGTTTCATCCTTCCCCGCGATTTTGAAATCGACCTCCGCGCCTTCGGAACGCCCGATCCAGTTGCGCTGCTGGGTTTTCACCTTTTCGATGAAGTCCAGATCGTCCAGGCCGTTTAGGAGCTTCTCGGCGTACTGCGTGATGCGCAGCATCCACTGGCTGCGCACGCGGCGCACCACCTGGCCCCCGCAGCGTTCGCACACGCCGCCGACGACCTCCTCGTTGGCAAGGCCGACCTTGCAGCTTGTGCACCAGTTGATGGGCATCTCGTGCTTGTAGGCCAGACCGTGCTCATGGAGCTTCAAAAATATCCACTGAGTCCACTTGTAATAATCCGGGTCGGTGGTATCCACCTCGCGGGTATAATCAAACGAAAACCCGAGGCGCTTGAGCTGCGAGCGAAAATGCGCAATATTGTCCTTCGTCACCTTTGCGGGATGAACGTGGTTTTTGATGGCATAGTTCTCCGTGGGCAGGCCGAACGCGTCATACCCGATGGGATAGAGCACATTGTAGCCTTCCATGCGGCGCTTGCGGCAGATGATATCCATCGCGGTGTTGGAACGCGGATGGCCGACGTGCAGCCCCGCGCCGGAGGGATAGGGAAACTCGATCAGGCCGTAAAATTTGCGCTTTTCGCTTGGATACTGCGCTTCAAAGGTGCCCTCGTCATCCCATTTCTTTTGCCATTTCGCTTCGATGGGCGCCGGATCGTAGGGCATGAATTCTGGATTGCTCATATCAATACTCCTCTTGAGACTTTTTCACGATCAGGACTGCTGCAAGCTCTGGTACTGCTCCAGGAAATTGATCCCGATCGCCAGTCTTTGCAGCGTTTCGTCCTTCCCCAGCAGATACGCGATCTCCGTCGCGCCGCCCGGCGTGGAGGGCAGCCCCGACAGCGCAACGCGCACAGGCCACATCACCTGGCCGGTTTTCCACTCGTTTTCGGTGGCCAGCTCCATCAGGCATTCCTTGAGGCTGTCCTCGCTGAAATCCTGTAAAGCCGCCACCCTGGTAAGGGCGAGTTTGAGTACCGTAAGGCTCAGGGCGGGGTCGGTTTTCATCTTTTTATGGGAGTACAGGTCGATTGCATAGTCCGGAAGCTCCGAAAGGAACTGAACCATTTCCGGCACCTGGTTGAACACTTCGGTGCGGCCGTGCATGAGCTCCGCCAGGCGGCGGTAATCGATGCCCTTGCCAAGCAAAACCTTGTCAAACCAGGGGGTTACGGTTCTCAGGTAGTCCTCGAAGTCCATTTTCTTGATATACTCGGAGTTGAACCAACGGAGCTTATCGGTGTTGAAAATCGCCGGCGATTTGGACAGGCCGTCCGTGTCGAACACTTCGACCAGATCGTCAAGCGTGAAAAACTCGCGGTCGTCCTTGGGCGCCCAGCCCAACAGCGCGATAAAGTTGATAATCGCGTCGCGCACATAGCCCTGCTCCAGCAGGTCCTCAAAGGTCGGGTCGCCGTGCCGCTTGGAAAGCTTGCGGGTCGCGTCCTTCATCACCACGGGCAGGTGCATGTAAATAGGAGGCTGCCAGCCGAACGCTTCGTATAAAAGGTTGTACTTGGGCGTGGAGCTTAAATACTCCGTGCCACGGATGACATGGGAAATCTGCATGGTGTGGTCGTCAATCACGTTGGCGAAGTTATAGGTCGGCAGCCCGTCCTGCTTGATCAGCACGTTATCGTCCAAAATCGCACACTCGGTTTCCACATGGCCGTACAGCAAATCCTCAAAGCTTGCAACGCCCACCTCAGGGATGTTCTGGCGGATGACGTACGGCTCGCCGCTTTCCATGCGGCGCTTGGCCTCGGCCTTGTCGATGTGCAGGCAATGCTTGTCGTACTTCCACTGCTCGCCTTTGGCGGTTGCCGCATCGCGCCGCTGCTGCAATTCCTCTTTGGTGCAAAAGCAGGGGTAGGCCGCGCCGCTTTCCACCAGCTGCATGGCATAGGGCATGTACATATCTTTTCGCTGGGACTGGATATACGGTCCGAAGGGGCCGCCAACATCGGGGCCTTCATCGTAATCAAGCCCCGCCTTGTGCATGTCCTCGTAAATCAGCTCGACAGCGCCGGGCACCTCGCGTTCCTGATCGGTGTCCTCGATGCGCAGGATGAATTTGCCGCCGCGCTGCTTGGCAAACAGGTAGGCGTACAGCGCCGTGCGCAGCCCGCCCAGGTGCATATAGCCCGTGGGGCTGGGCGCAAAGCGCGTGCGAATCTCAGTCATTGTTCGATCCTTTCATAACCTTGGAGAAGGTATCCTTCAGGCCCACGGTGTGGTTAAACACCGGCAGGGCGTCTGTGGAATCCTGGTCCATGCAATAATAGCCCATGCGCAGGAACTGGAAGGTATCCCCCACCTTGGCGGATGCAAGCGATTTCTCCATGAAGCCGTGGCAAACCTCCAGGCTGTTGGGATTGAGCGTTTCCAAAAAGTTCTTGCGCTCCTCGCCTTCAAGAATCTGCTCGTCGAGAAGCTGGTCAAACACCCGCGCTTCCATGGGCAGGCTTTGGGTGGCGCTTACCCAGTGCAGCGTGCCCTTCACCTTGCGCAGCGCGCCTTCGCTGCCGTTGCGGCTATCAAGATCCACCGAGCAGTACACGCAGGTGACGTTGCCGTTTTCATCCTTGTCGCAGCGCTCGCCCTTGATGATATACGCGCTCTTGAGCCGCACCTCGCCGCCGATAAACAGGCGGAAATATTTCCTGGCGGGGACTTCCATGAAGTCTTCCTGCTCAATGTAGAGTTCTTTGGTGAAGGTCACCGTGCGCTCGCCCATTTCGGGATGGCCGGGGTGGTTTTCGATGGGCAGCTCGTCGGTCATGCCCTCGGGCCAGTTCAAAAGCACCACCTTCAGCGGGCGCAGCACCGCCATGGCGCGGGGGGCAGTCTCGCTTAAGCTGTCGCGCACGCAGTGCTCCAGCAGGGCGAAGTCCACCTCGCTGTCGGCCTTGGCCAGCCCGATG
>DAIOVG010000188.1:0-4574 GCA_036759125.1 Candidatus Limiplasma sp. | reverse complement strand
GCTGTTGAGAATATACCGCCAGAACGACTCCTCCAGAAACACGGTTTTATAGTTTTCAAATGTCGGCTCCTGCGGAAAGCCGATCAGGTTGCGTATCAGCTCCGGCTTGGTTTTGAAGGACGACAGAACCGTGTCTCCGATCAGGAATACGGCAATCAGGGAATATAGAATCAGAACCGCCGAGATCACATTTTTCGTCACGCGGCTTTTCTTGCTGTGTTGTATCGTCGGTGTGCGTTTCATGCCAGCCTCCTTAATTCCTGAACCGCTTGAGTATCGTTTCGGTGATGAACCAAAGGGTCAGGATAATGATCAGCATTACCACGCTGATCGCCGATCCAAAACCGATATCCGTTGTGCCGTAATAGGTGCCGCCGAAGGCGTAGCGGTAGAAAACCATGGCGATAAAATCCAGCTTGTTGTCCACGCCGCCCGCCGGGCCGAAGATCACGTAGGATTGCCCGAACATCGTCATCGCAAAAATAACGCTCAAGGTCAGATTGGTGGTAACCGAAGCGCGCATATTCGGCAGAATAATGCTGAAAAACCTGCGCAGCTCGCCGCAGCCGTCCACAATGGAGGCTTCGATGATATCCTGAGATATGGACTGCATATCGGCATAAAAGATCATCATCCCGGCCGCCATCGCCTGCCAGAAGATGATGCCGACAAACAGCCCGAACATCAGCCGGGTATCGCCCAGCCAGGCTTGCGTGAATTGATTGCCCAGAAGGTTTTTGATCGCATAGTTCAGCACGCCGATATTGCCGTCGAACACCAGCAGGGCAAAAAACCCTATGATGGACGTGCTGAGCACATACGGCAGAAACAGCATCGTGCGGATATAACGGCTGAACCGGATTTTGATAAAGAGCGTGTACGCCAATATGATCTGCAACGGCGTGATAATCAGCAGCACGGCCAGCAGATACTTGAAATTGTTACCCAGCGCGTTGAAAAACACGCCGGACATGCGGTCGCCAAAGAGCAGGTATTCAAAGTTCTTCAGCCCTACGAAATTCATCGGGCCGATGCCGCTCCATTCAAACACGCTGTAATAAATAGAGAAAATGATCGGAATGATCACGAGCACAGAATACAATGTCAGCCCCGGCACGATGAAAAACAAATAGCTGCGATTCGTTTTTCCTGTCCGGGCGAGTGCGGAAGTTTTCATGATTGTCTCCTTTTCAGAGACAATGAGGGACCGGTTAAGGTCCCTCATTGCGCGTGGACTTAACGGCGATTTACTGACCCAGGACTTCTTCACGGGTCAGGCACAGCGCCGCCAGTTCGTCGACAAAGTCTTTCACGGTCATGGAGCCGGAGATCACCTTGAGCTGATCTTCCTCCCAAACGTTGCAGGGGTTGTCGCCGGTGCCGGCCAGGAAACCGAGGATGTTGTAGTAGCTCTCCGCCTGTACGGTGAAGGTGCTTGCCACATCGTTGACCACCGCGCTGTCGGATACGACCAGGGGCGTGCAGGATACGCTGCCCAATGCGCCCAGCCAGCGGCTCTGGCCTTCTACGCTGGCAAAGTAATTGGCGAACGCCAGGGCTGCATCGGCGTTTTCGGTGCCATTGGATACGGCAAACCCGCACGAGTTAGTGGAAACGAAGGGCACCTGGCCGTCTTCACAGGGGATCTGGAACGCGCCGAAATCGAGCGCAGGGTTGTTTTCCTCAATCGTGGCGATGGTCCACGTGCCGCCGATATACATGGCGGACTGGCCCATGGAAAACGACAGCACGGCGCCGTCGTTGGTCACGCCGACATAGTTGCGGCCGTAGTAACCCAATTCGCCCCACTCCAGAAGCTTGTCATAGGCCATGATCACGCGCTCGTCGTTCACATCGGCATAACCGGTCTGCTCGTATTCCTGAATCCAGTCCAGCGCCAGCGCGGCCTGAATCGGCTCATAAAGGAAGAGGACTTCCCAGGAGCTTCCGGGGCCGAAGGCGATGGGGATGTAGTCGGTCTGTACGATTTGGGCAAGCAGCGCTTCAAACTCCGAGAACGTCGCGGGGATCTCCCATCCGTTTTCCGCAAACAGTTCCTTGTTGTAAAACACCGCACGGCCGCCGGTTTCCGCGGTGGGCGTGGAGTAAATGGAGCCGTCCTCCATGGTCACAATGTTCATGGCCGAGGTGCCGTCATACAGGCTGAAGTCCACCTTGCCGGTCAGGTCCATCAGCAGGCCCTGGTCCGCATAGGCTTTGTAGTTGGTCGTCGCCAGTCCGTTGGTCCAGAACAGATCCGGGCACTCGCCGGCTTGCATGGCGGTCTGCAGCAGGTTGTAGTACTGGTCGCTGGTCTTGATCGAGGTTTCGATCTCGACATTGGGATACATTTCCTGGAATCCTTCGACAACGGATTTGAGCGCATCCTCAAACGATGCCGAATGCTCCCAGATGACCAGTTCGCCGCCGATTTCGGCGTTATCTGCCAGCGCGGCCGCGGCAGAAAACACCATCGCAGCAGAAAGCAACAGAACAAACAGTTTTTTCATTGGGTTTCCTCCTTCGAATATTCAGATGACGAGTGTCATATATTCGAAGTGTAGCATGTAAAACGCAAGCGGTTAATGAATAGAATTTGTCAAAACCGTCATTTTTTATCACATCTGTTCCATCACATCTATGCTATAAGCACAATTTTTGGATGGAACTGCAAAATTTACAGCTTTGCCTTGTGCGATCGCCGGTACGCCTTCACCGTGCGCCCTTCCATTTTTTTAAAGAGGCGGAAAAAATAATTCACATTGGGAATGCCCACGCGCACGCAGATAGACTCCGTGGAATCCTGCGTGGTGCGCAAAAGCCGCTTGGCCTGTTCCATGCGCAGCGTGTTGAGATACTGGACGTACGTCTGCCCGAATTCCTGTTTAAAGTAGTGGCTGAAATAAGACGGATTCAGGTGAAAGCGCGCCGCAACCTCCGATTGCGGAAGATCGTGCATAAAGTTCTGATCCAAATAAAAGCGGATGCTGTGCGCGATATCCTGCCGCTGGTGAACGCTGCTGTGGATGCACCGGATGACCTGCACAACCCATGCCTGCGTGGCAAAGACGGAATCAAACCGGCGTATGGTTTGATAGGTGATGCCTTCCTTTTGCCAGTCCTGCGCGTTCAGCCCGTAAAAACGCTCGCCGCTGTACACCATCGCATGCAAAAACCGCATCAGGGTTTCCCGCACCTGCTCCACGTCCGGCAGCAGCCTGACGCAGGTATCCACAAAGCTGTTCAGGTGATCCAGCGTGCTGTCCAGCCAGGAGGTTGTAAAGGCATCCTCGCGGACAAACGGCAGCAGCGGGCAGCTGCCTGCTTCCGTCCTTTGCGTAAGCAGCAGGCAGGGTTCCTGATAATAGAACGCAAGCGCAGCGCGTTCGCCGGCTTCATCAATGGCCGCAGGCAGCGTCTCGGGTGCGGAGAACCAATTGGACACGCCGCCGAAGCAGTCCGTATCCGCGTAGAGGTTGAGGCTGTCGTTGATGGTTTGAAAGCATGCCTTGAGCTGGGAAAGGTCATTGGGCTTGCCGCGCAGCAGCGCGATGACCTGATGGTTGTTATACAAATACCCATGTCCGAGGTTGGCGTCCTCCAGCGCCGTGCAAACCAATTCGGAAACCATGTCCAGATTCAGTTCATCCTTCGTCGACGTATATACAGACTCTCTGCCGCGAAAATGAAAGCACATGATCCGCGCGCCTTGCTCCCCGCAGTATTGCGCCACATCGCCGGAAAGGTTGTTTTCATGGGCGTGGATGGCCTGCGGCGGCTGAACGTCCTTCACCATGTCCCGGATGATCTGGGGAAGCTTTTCCTCGTCAAGCTCATGCTTGAGGATATAATGGTTAGCCCCGTACGCTATGGCTTTGCGGGCGTACGAAAAATCTTCATACGCGCTCAAAACCACCATGATGATCGCGGGAAAGCGCGCCCGCAATTGATGGATCAGCTCCAGCCCCGTCATCCCCGGCAGGCGGATATCCGTAATGATCACATCCGCCTGGCTAGTTTCAAAATACGCCAGCGCGCGCTCCGCCGAATCAAACGCGCCGTCCACAGAGATGTCCCGTTCGGCTTCGATACAGGTTTTCAGCCCCATGCGCACCAGCATTTCATCCTCAACGATGACCACACGAATCAAGACCGCTCCTCCTTATGCCCGATAACCGGCAGGATCAGATACACAACCGTGCCTTGCCCAGGGCCGCTTTCAATCTCCGCGCCATACTGCTCCCCGTAATGCAGGCGGATCCTTTCGCGCACGTTGCCGATCCCAATATGGTCGCTGAAGCGGTTGTCCGGTTTGGGCGGGTCGACCGCCAAAGGATCAAACCCCTGTCCGTTATCATGAATTTCGATGCGCAGGGCGTCGTCCCGCCGGGTCACGATTCTGATGACGCCCTCCTCCTGCATGCCGCGCAGGCCATGCAGTATGCTGTTCTCTACAAACGGCTGCAATATAAACCGCCCGATGTGCAAATCCCAGGTGTCCTCCGCGATATCGTACTCCACCCGGAAATCCTTGAACCGGACGCGCTGGATATAGATATAGCTGTTGAGCACGT
>DAIOVG010000187.1:0-4618 GCA_036759125.1 Candidatus Limiplasma sp. | reverse complement strand
GTATGCCTGAAAATGAAAAACTTCTCCGTGCGCAGGGCGCTGGCCGCCAGAATGGACGCCTCCCACGCGAACGCGGCGGCGGCGTGGGAGGACATGGACAGGCCGGAATACCCGGACGCGGAGCAGCTGGCGAAGCTGGAAGCCGCCTCCGAGCTGCGGTGGGAATCCGTAAAGACGGAAAACGGCGAGATACGCCTTACCTTGCCTCCCCACGGGGTGATCTGTTTGAATTTGGAGAAGCAAAAAAGAGAGTTGGAATGAACGGGCGGGTCCTGAATTGCACTGAGCGGTAACGTTAAGTGGCAGGTTCTCCGAATAAAAAGCCCCGTCGCAGGAAATGCGTGCCTCGTGTTCTCTTTCTGGATGTCATTACTATTCTCCCATTGGTTTTAACAAAATATTCCGCTGATGATTTACATATTCTTCAAGTAATGCTATCCTATAAGCATTAAGGTGTATTACGCGTACGCTTGATTCTGATTCCGCCATAGAAACATACAAGGATGCCTGGAAGTGGGAGGTTTCGTTATCAATTCATGCCTGGCTATTATGGCTCTCATCTACACAGATGGTGTTGCCGGAACCGGAACGAATTGAAGAAAACGGAGAAATCTATTATCAGGTGGCACTAAATGGACCGGATATTCTTACGGCCATCACCAACACATTAGACTCTCTGTCGACCCCGGGTCAGGCATCGCAAGAACTGGCGCAGATGCATATTTGGGATGTCTTAGGAATTGAGCCAATTCCCAATCTCCGGTATGTACGCTATCTTATAGATCAACAATCAGAAAATATATGGAATAGTCATCTCTACTGGCAGTATTTTTCTCACTTTAATTTAGCAATAAAATGGTCCGACGATGTTGATGACGACAATACAACATTCTTAACCTTGCCGCTTCCCAGTAAAATCTATCTGAATGCCTCCTTTGATGATAATGGCAATCAAGTTGTTTGGGACATCCGACTATCTGAAAACGAGCTGCGCGGTGCCGTTTATTTTGGTGATCTGCAAACTGCGGCGTTTACATTGGTTGACTCGCAACAGGACATGACTTTGCATGTGGACTATTGCGTATTCGATTTTGAACATTATGATGTGACAATTCGTTGGCGCAAGGATCAGAAGTCGCCAACATTTCAAGCCAAGCTTGTGAAAAATCATAAATATCATGATTTATCGTGGCCGGGTATTCCGTTAATCTCTATCCGTTTCTCATCCAATGAGATCATCTTCAGTATGCAAGACGATCATTGCCAAAACAAGGTTCAAGGTTCTCTGTATTGGCTCGACGATCGGTATTATCTTAATATCCGTTTTAGAAAACAAACCTCTGGCCCCAGTGAGATTTATGAATTCCACGCAGAAACAAACCCACTAAACAAAGGCACGTCGGCACTCAATGTAAAGTGGAGCTGTGAAGTTTTCAGTGAAAATCTTGATCAAACAGCAGAATACGGTGGGATACTTGATTGCACCTATACTGCCGTCTTACAATCGGAAGCCGCACCGGCTGACGAAAACCCGGCCGAGGTGAATACTATCAAGCCGTAGCGACAACTGTGAATCGGCGATGTAGATTCAGCCTCAACCAGGGGATGGAAAAATAGAAATGAGCGTATAGGCTCAGCTTTTATGGATTTTATATAATCAGCCGTCCGGCAGATATGAGAATGAGCAGACAACTTGATAGCGATTAGTTCATTACATGTACATCCCTTGCTTTTAGTCCGATTGGCAGCCCTTCATGATTTTTACGTATAGGTGGATCTTCTGTTGGCGTAAAGCTTCTCTCCGGCATAGCCGGGGATATCGTGAGGTTTCAATCATATCGTTCTTAAACTTCACTAAAGCGTACAAAAATGGGGAACCGTTGAATTTCAACGGTTCCCCATTTGGTGCGGGAAACAGGACTTGAACCTGCATGTCCTAATCGAACACAAGAACCTGAATCTTGCGCGTCTGCCAATTCCGCCATTCCCGCAGAAGGTGGAATACGTGGTGGATGGGGATGGATTCGAACCATCGAAGTCTGCGACGGCAGATTTACAGTCTGCTCCCTTTGGCCACTCGGGAACCCATCCACGGGTTCGGGCAAACGTTGGGATATCGCCTGTGCGACAGGGCGTATAGGGGGGATGGAGCCGATGATGGGACTTGAACCCGTAACCTGCTGATTACAAATCAGCTGCTCTGCCAATTGAGCTACATCGGCGGACGCCCAACCAACAGGGAAGAATGGCGACCAAGAAGGGGCTCGAACCCTCGACCTCCAGCGTGACAGGCTGGCATTCTAACCAACTGAACTACTTGGCCACACGTGGTGGGCCTTCAGGGACTTGAACCCCGGACCAACCGGTTATGAGCCGGCCGCTCTAACCAACTGAGCTAAAGGCCCACGGGATAAGGTGGTGACTCCTGGGGGACTCGAACCCCCGTTACCGCCGTGAAAGGGCGGTGTCTTAACCGCTTGACCAAGGAGCCTTGATGATCTGGCAGAATTGGTCGGGGTGAAGGGATTCGAACCCCCGGCCCCATGCTCCCAAAGCATGTGCGCTACCAGACTGCGCTACACCCCGCCTTGTGCAATCCCATATAGGCGACGAATAGTATTCTACCTAAATCGTGATATGTTGTCAAGAGAAAATCTGCGCGAATTGCGCATTCTTCTCATTTGGAAAAATATTTCTAAAATATTAAGCAAATGATTGATTAGTTAACATTTATGTGGTACACTTTTAACGAAATGTAACACTAACGCAGTACAGATCCATGCTGAAGGAGACGCCACGATGCACGAACAGGGAAAAGTAAAGGCTTTGATCGTATTCGGCACCCGCCCGGAGGCGATCAAGATGTGCCCGGTTGTCAAGGAATTCCGGACACGGTCGCGGATCGACACCAAGGTCTGCGTCACGGGGCAGCATCGTGAAATGCTCGATCAGGTGCTTACGCTGTTTGATGTCGTTCCGGACTACGATCTGGACATCATGCAGCAGGAGCAGTCCCTTTTTGATATCACCTCTCGCACCCTCACGGGGATGCAGAATGTGCTTGCGGACTGCAAACCGGATATCGTGCTGGTGCACGGCGATACCACCACGGCTTTTGCAACCTCGCTGGCGGCGCTGTATATGCAGATTCCCGTCGGCCATGTGGAGGCGGGACTTAGAACCCATAACATCTATTCTCCGTTCCCCGAAGAGTACAACCGCCAGGCCATCAGCCTTGTGGCGAAATATCATTTTTCGCCCACGCAGATGGCGCGCTACAACCTGCGCCTGGAGGGCCGCGCGTCCGAAACCATCTACGTCACCGGCAATACCGGCATCGACGCCCTGAAAACCACCGTGCGGCCGGAATTTCACTCCGATATCATCGAATGGGGCAAGGGAAGCCGACTTTTGGTAATGACCGCGCACCGCCGTGAAAACATCGGCGATCCGATGCGCTCCATGTTCCGCGCCGTGCGGCGGGTGCTGGAAAAGTACGAGGACGTCAAGCTCGTCTATCCCATCCACAAAAACCCGGTTGTCCGCAAGATCGCCTATGAGATGCTGTCCGATCATCCGCGCATACGGCTGATTGAGCCCATGGAAGTGGATGAGTTCCATAACCTGATCAACGCCGCGTATTTCATCCTGACCGACTCTGGCGGCATTCAGGAAGAAGCGCCGTCGCTTGGCAAGCCGGTGCTGGTCATGCGCGATACCACCGAGCGTCCCGAGGGTCTGGACGCGGGCACGCTGCGCCTGGTGGGCACGGATGAGCAGATCATCTTCTACGCCTGCAGGCAGCTGCTGGACGACCCTGACGAATACCAGAAGATGAGCACCGCGCGCAACCCCTACGGCGACGGCACCGCTTCGATGCGCATCGCCGATGTAATCGAAAAGATGCTCTGATCAAACGGTGCTCCAGCAATATAGTAAATCATCATATTTGCGGTTTTTGCAGGGTATGCAAAGCAAACGGCCCCGGACACGTCCGGGGCCGTTTGGCATATTGCGCTAAATATGACCTGGTTCGTTGTTCCACGCCCCGTACATCTCCCGCATCCAGGCCTCGACATCCATGCCGTACACGGCCTTGAGCAGTATGGGGGAAAGCGCCTGCTCCGGCGGGGCGTCGGCCTGTATGGACCCGTGATCGAGCAGCATCACCCGCGTACCGAAGCGGCGTGCGATCGCCAGATCGTGCATCACGGAGATCACCGCGCGGTCGCCCTGCGAAAGCCAGTCTTTGATCAGCGTTAAAATCTGCCGCTGATAGCTCAGGTCGAGATGGTTGGAGGGCTCGTCCAGCAAAAGAATTTTCGGGTTCTGGGCAAACAGCTGGGAAAGAAACGCCCGCTGCAGCTCGCCGCCGGAGATTTGGGAGATCGGTTTTTTCCGAAGCACAAAGGTACCGGTCTCCTGCATGGCATGGAGTACGGCCTGCTCGTCGGCCTTGTCAAAGCCCGACAGCGCATCGTGGTAGGCATAGCGGCCCAGCCGCACGATCTCCTCCACGGTAAAGGCATAGCCCGCGGCGTACTGCTGCGCCAGAAGCCCGATGCGCAGCGCGCGCTGCCGGGGCTTCATGGTTTTCAGGCTCTGCCCTTCATATAAC
>DAIOVG010000186.1:0-4627 GCA_036759125.1 Candidatus Limiplasma sp. | reverse complement strand
TGACGCAGACCAAAATGCTGTCGCGCAGGTTTTTGCCGATGGATACGATCACAGCATCGAAATTGCGTACGCCGAGCTCCTGCAGCGCCGCCTCATCCGTGGCATCAATCTGCACGGCCTGCGTAACATGGGGCGCGATTGCCTCCACAAGATCCGCGTCCGCGTCCACTGCCAGCACCTCGTGCCCAAGATCATGCAGGGCCTTGGCAAGGCTTGAGCCAAACAGACCCATACCAAGTACCATGAATTGCTTTGTTTTGCCTTTCATACCGGATGTCCTCCTTAACCGATCATCGGCTTATCTTCGGGATAATGCAGGCGGTTCTTTGCGTTGTGCTCCAGCCTGTTCGCCAGCGCAAATGCCAGCGTAAGCGGGCCGACACGGCCCAAAAACATGACAGGGATCAATAGTATCTGTGAAAACCGCGTGAGTGTTTGTGTGTTGACCGTCGACAGACCGACCGTGCCGAATGCAGAAGTCGATTCAAACATCAGGTCAATCATCTTCATGCCGGAATTCCGTTCCGAAAGCGATAACGCAATGGCACAGCCAATCATAATGGACATGCTGATCAAAACAACTGCCAACGCGCGTTTGAAAACATTGACGGGAATTTGCTTGCCAAAGACAACAACGGAGTCGTTTGCGCGCACAATGCTGAATACCATCAGGAACAGCACCCCGATGGTCGTTGTTTTCACGCCGCCGCCGGTAGATGCGGGTGATGCGCCAATGAACATGAAAATAATCCCAAATAGTTTGGAGCTATCCGTCAACGCCGATTGGTTCAGGGTGGAAAATCCGGCTGTGCGGAGTGTAACGGACTGGAAGAAGCTGTTTAAAAGCTTTTCAAAGAAGTTCATAGTGCCAAGTGTTTCCGGATTATCCCATTCAAATGATATGGTCAGCAGAAGACCAAGCCCGAGCAGTACGGCAGTGATAATCAGCACAAGCTTGGTATGAAGCGAGAATTTTGCGAATTTTACTTTATTTTGATAAATGTCCAACAGAACGAAGAAACCCAGTCCGCCGATCACTGTCAGCACTGCCATGGTAAGTACCACGATGGGATCTCTGGAGAACCCGGTAATGCTCTGAAATCCGCCGAACAGATCAAACCCGGCGTTACAGAATGCGCTGACTGAGTGAAACACGCTGAACTCTATACCCCTGGGAACGCCATACAGCGGAATAAACCGGCTAGACAATACAAATGCTCCGATAAGTTCGAAAAACAACGCCATCAGCGTAAACCATTTAATCAGGCGAATCAGGCCGGACAAGCTGGTGGTGTTCATTGATTCACGAATCAGCACCCGGTTGCGAAGAGAAATTCTCCTACCCAGCGCGATCATGACCAGCGTAGCGAAAATCATCAGCCCAAGGCCGCCGATCTGGATCAATACCATGATGACCATTCGGCCAAAGAAGGTAAATGTCGTTCCGGTATCCAGAACGATTAACCCTGTCACGCATACGGACGACGTGGCGGTAAAAAGCGCGTTGTGAAGCCCGATCGTTCGATTGCTAACCGAGGCGATTGGCAAGGACAGCAGTATGGTGCCAAGGATGATCAGGCCGATAAAGCCAAGCGCTAAAACACGCTCCGGGCGAATATAATGTTGACTGAGCATGTCTCTGTGTTTTTCAGGCATTTTTCGGTGCAACGTTATTCACCTCGTTTGGCTAGCGCTGTTTTGAGCACGGTCAGGTCAAGCGCAGTGTGGGGTTGCAGCATGTCATACAGCGCCTGCAGCATCACCTGATTTCCGCCCTGCTCGTCGCTTTCCACATTCAGGGGCATCACGGGATCGTGTACCGACAAGCGTAGCAGAAGCCAGCCGTTATTGGTGCCGTTAAACAGGTCGAAGCTGATACGCACACCTTCGCGGTTATCCGGCGCGATATGGCAATCGCTACGATATGCGGCTTGTTCCAATACGGTTTCAATCACCGCTTCTCCTGCCTTGCGGAAATCCGGCACGAGAATCTTCAGGCGATATTCAGCGCTCTCCAACGGCTCCCGCAGGCTGTTAATAATTGAAGAGAGCGACTTGTTTTCGCGCTTGAGAAGCATCGCGCGGATGATCAGGTAGGTGACAAGATACATCCCGTCATCCAGAAAGCGGTTTTCCCGCATGGCGGCATGGCCGCTGGTTTCAATCGCAAGCGGGCAATCGATCCCTGCTTCATTCAAGCGCTTGGCTTCGTCGATCACATTGCGGTAGCCACGTTTATAGCGGTAATGTACTCCCCCGTGCTCCTGAATAAACGCGGCGAGCCCTGAGGATGTCACAGAATCGGTTACGATGGTCGCGCCAGGATTCTTCTGTAATAGGATTGCGCTGATCAACGCAATCAAGCGATTGCGGTTAATTTCCTTGCCATCGGCATCAACAATCGCGGCGCGGTCGCAATCCGCGTCAAAAATAACGCCCAGATCTGCTTTGGCCTTTACCACAGCCATGGATAGAGAGTCCATCGCTTCTGCATTTTCCGGATTGGGCGGATGGTTTGGAAACTTGCCGTCCGGCTCCAGAAACTGGCTGCCGTCTGTGCTAGCGCCTAAAGACTGCAGCATATCGGCGTAAAACCCGCCGGCTCCGTTACCCGCGTCGACGACGACATGCAATCCTGCCAAAGGAAGCTTTGAATCTGTACCCAGTCCTTCCCGAATCAGAGTTTCCAGATGTTTGCGATATAAAGGAATGTAAGGATAGATCTCCGCAGCTGTCGCGCTTTGTGTATCTTCCGCAGTCATTGCGGAGGCAAGTTCAATAACCCTGTCGATATCGTCGTGGCCCAGTCCGCCAGCTTCTGTGAAAAACTTCATTCCGTTGATGTTCCAGGGATGGTGGCTTGCCGTCATCATAATGGAACCGGTCGGCGTAAATCCAGGCTCCAGGATCGCCATATACATCGAAGGTGTTGTGCACATACCACAATCGAAGGCCTTGGCTCCCGCTGCTGTAATGCCCTCACAGGCGGCCTTGAGCAGCGCAGGACCTGACAGCCTGGAATCCCGGCCGACAGCCACGGACACCCTGTTGGCCGGTAACGCGCATTTTTCCGCCAGAAATGCGGTAAACGCCGCGCCAAAGCGCTTGACAGTATCCTGCGAAAGCACTATGCCATCGCCAATAGCAATACCCCGTATGTCCGAACCGCTCTTAAATTTGTGGAAATCTGACATCTTACTCTTGTCCCCGTCCTGCGAATTATTAGGCATCCAGCGTCGCCTTGCCAAGATCGGCAAGCTTGCGAAACAGCAAGTACAGCGGTTTCAGACGCAGATAATCCTGCGCGCATTGCTGCACAATATCGCCGGAATAAGCATCTGCAAGCGATACGCCGTGCCTGCTGATATACAGTTCCTTATGAAGATACAATTGTTTAAGCGAATCCGGTACGGTTTCCGGCACCTTGCGCTTTTGATAAACATCGCCGTCGATGGCAAAAAGATCATCCGGCAATTGCGCTTGTTTCAATGTATCCAGAATTTCGGACGGGCGCTGCTCAATCATTGTCCGCATGGCGTCCATCGCCGGGCGATTGGGTCCCCAAAATCCCAGACCCCAGCCGACAATATCCGGGGACAGCTCAAACCAGTACATCACCGATTCGTCCCGGGGTTCACCCTCGCGCTTGAACATCAGCCAAAGGTGGTCACGGTAGGGTGTTTTATCCTTGGTAAACCGGGTATCGCGGCGGATGCGCGCCAGGCACTTCGCGGGGCGCAGTTCAAAATCATTCGCGATCAGTTCCATAGTGGGCGCCATCGCGTGAATGAATGCGAAAAAAGGCTTCTTCACAAAAGCCTCATACTCGCCCCTGTGTTCGTTGAAATATGTTGCGTCGTTATGAAAGCGCAAACCAAGAAAGAAACGTATCGTCTCTTCTGGAAAACCGTTAAACAACGGTATCACCCCTTTGCACGCAGAATTCCAAGTGAATGAACCGTATTGCAAAACAACTCAGGCGACGCTTTGCTGGAGTCGAAACACGCAGACAAGGTTTGACTGTGTGTCAGGTTTCGTCTGGTCTATCTCCCTGTTCCGGTTCACCGGCCTTGTCCATTTCTCCGGACTGTCTTGCATAAGGGGATATTCTGCTGGTTCGGCGTTTGTGGGGCAGTTCCTGTGTATTCTCAGGTTCTTCCGAATGCGCTTCCCAACCGCTCAAATCCGCGTCGTCGGTTTGCGCTTCGTCCTTTGCCTCGCGATCGGCTATCTGATAGGCGTTGCGCACATACTTCATATGCGGAAGTTCTTCCTCGGAAAGCTCGTCCATATTAGTATCTTCCGGCACGGCGGACGGTTCCTCAGGCGAGGTCTCCGCAGAATCGGTCTCTGTTTCCTCGTCCGTAGGCGCGATATAGTCTCTGTGATTGGAACGTTCCAGGTGATCCAGTGCGTTTTCCGAAGCCTTTTTAAGGTCATTACGCTTTTTCGTGGCAATCAGCAGTATTACGATGGCAACAAACAGCAACGCAAACCCGGCGATCATCAGCGGGTAAAAGAAGGTCCTCAGAAGCTTGGGAAGCGTTCCAATATCCGGATCGCTGATTTTGGGATACGTCGCTTTTACAAAGGTCGGTTCCGGCGTAGGCGTAATATTGGGGTTGGG
>DAIOVG010000185.1:0-4667 GCA_036759125.1 Candidatus Limiplasma sp. | reverse complement strand
GACCGGCAAGCGGAAATTCGCCGCGTTCGCGATGATGCTGATGTCCCTGGATCTGATGCACTTCACACAAACCCGGATCGCGACCATAGACTCATTCCCGACCCTGTTTATCATTCTGTCATATCTGTGCATGGCGCGTTATATCCTGGCTGATCCGTTTGCCATATCGCCGGGGAAACCGCGTGTATTGACCAAAGCGTACTTCAAATCCCTTATACCGCTGCTGTTATCCGGCGTGTTTATTGGTATGGCGATCGCATCCAAGTGGATTGGTTTATATGCTGGCGCGGGACTTGCGGTGCTGTTCTTCTTTTCCTTATACAGGCAGTTCCGCTCCGGTCTCATTGCGTTTGATCTGGATCCGGCAAGGCTCAAAAAAGATGAAGCAGAGCGTGTACAGGCTGTGCGTAAGCTGTTGCTCAAACGTATCTTTGCAACGCTTGGATTCTGCGTTGTATTCTTCCTTGTGATTCCCGCGGCGATCTACTGTCTAAGCTATATTCCGTATCTGGCACCGACCGGAACGGTGACCTTCCAGCGTATTCTGCGTGCGCAGCAGGGGATGCTGTCATACCACGGTACGCCGGGGCTGGGTATGGATCACCCCTTCTACTCGCCATGGTGGCAATGGCCTCTGATTCTCAAGCCCATGTGGTACGCCAAGGATGCTTACACGGCTTCTAGATTCGGCGCCAATATCGTTTGCCTTGGCAACCCGGCAGTGTTCTACTTCGGTGCGCTGTCGATGATTGCCGTGTTTGTAATGATCATTCGGAAATATATTCGGTTGGAGCATTCGCACAACAAGCGTAATCACTGGTATATGTATGGCATTCTGCTGATTAGCGTCCTGCTGATCAATGCGTTGCTGTATACCGTTCTTACGAATACATTGGCGATGTGGCAAGAGAAATACACGGGATATTACATCGTTCTGGCGAACCTTCTCCTTGCAATTCCCGTCTCAATTCTGGTATATCATGAAACCAAACAGCGAAAAGCTAACGGGAACAATACTATTCTGATAGGCGATCAAAGCGGACGGCTGCAACCCACCGATCAACCAGCGCTTGCGATTCTCGCGATCAGCTTTCTGGCGCAATACCTGCCGTGGGTGCTGGTGCCGCGCTCCATGTTCATCTATCATTATTTCGCAAGCCTGCCGTTCATCATTCTGGCGACGATGATGGTTGCAAGCTATATCAAGAGCGAAAAATTAAGATGCGGTCTGATGATCGGTCTGCTTTTGGTAGCGCTGGGCCTGTTTATCATGTTCTACCCATACGCATCGGGGATGACGGTATCCACGCAGTATATGGCATTCCTGAAATGGTTTCCCAATCTGCCGGTATAAATGGAGGGCAATGATGTTAGCGAGAACAGTTTCAGGGGGCCTGGAAGGCGTCAACGGCTTTCTGGTGGATGTGGAAGCCTTTTTGGGAAAGGGTATGATCGGGTTTGATATCGTCGGTCTTCCTAGCACCGCCGTTAAGGAAAGCCGAGACCGCATCCGCGCAGCGATGCTTAACCTGGGCTATGACTGGCCGATGAAGAAGCTGACCATCAACCTGGCGCCGGCCGACGTGAAAAAAGAAGGCACAAGCCTGGAATTGTCCATTGCCATCGCGCTGCTTGCAGCGCAAAACCCAGAAGAATATACGCAGCTCGATCAAACGCTTTTATTGGGTGAGCTGACCCTGCATGGAGAGCTTTCGCCCGTCCGAGGGGTGTTATCCATGGTACTGGCTGCCAGAGATCAGGGGATTACCTCCGCTATACTTCCCGCCAGAAACTGCAAAGAGGTGCAGTGCCTCAGCGACATCACCGTGTACCCGGCAGAGACCCTGAAACAGGTAGTTGACCACCTCACCGGCTGGGCGCGGATTCAGCCGCAGCGCCAGATCGGTTACGAGCAGCTGCTCAATACCTATCGGCCGGCGCACGATCTGCGCCATGTGAAGGGGCAGCTCATCGCGCGTAAAGCGCTGGAGATTGCTGCGGCAGGCGGCCACAACATGCTGATGGTCGGTGTGCCCGGCAGCGGAAAGACCATGCTCGCGCGCTGTATGCCGGGTATCCTGCCTCCGCTTTCGTACGAAGAAGCGCTGGAAACCACCTGTATTCATTCGGCGGCGGGAACGCTAGAGGTGGAAACGGGACTGATGACGGAACGGCCGTTTCGCTCGCCTCACCATAACGTATCGCTTCCCGCGATTGTGGGCGGAGGCGTGAAAGCAAAACCTGGCGAGGTTTCGCTTGCGCATAACGGGGTATTGTTTTTAGATGAGCTGCCGGAGTATCAGCGGCAGACGCTGGAAGCCCTCCGCCAGCCGCTGGAGGATGGATTTGTCAATGTTACCCGCGTCAGCGGACAGGCGAAATACCAAAGCCGGTGCATGCTGGTGGCGAGCATGAACCCCTGCCCGTGCGGCAACCACGGCAGCCGCTCCAAGCCCTGCCGCTGCAAGCCGGACGAGATCAAGCGCTATCTGGCGCGGATATCCGGCCCGCTGCTGGATCGCATAGATATCCAGGTGGAAATGGATGCCGTGGAGCTTGGAGATATCCAAAGCACGCAGGAGCAGGAGGATACTCTGACCGTGCAAAAGCGTGTCATTGCGGCACGCAACCTGCAGCTTCAACGCTACGAGAACGAGTCGTTTTTCTGCAACGCGCAGATGCCCCAGGAGGGGATTGAGAAATACTGCGTCATGGAGACCGCAGCGAAAGCCCTTTTGCATAATGCCGTGGAGAAATTCCATATCAGCATGCGCACCTACAGCCGCATCTGTAAGGTAGGACGCACGATTGCCGACCTGAACGGGCACGAAACCATACAGCCGCAGGATATTGCCCAGGCCATCCACATGCGCAACCTCGACGGCCGGTATTGGAGGTAGTATGGTATTATCAAATGAGCAGAGAAGCCTCCTATGGCTCTCATGTGCCGAGATTACAGCGGACAGGGTACAAAAGCTGATTGCCAAGGCGGGCTCCGCCCTGGCACTTTGGGACCAATTTGCCCAGGGAAAACGCTTTTCCAAGCACAGCGAAGCCAACAACATTCTCAATTACTATCAGCGGGACGGTGTGCTGGATCAGCATATCGAGCGCATGGAGCGCAAGGGGATACAGCTCCTTTTCGCGGATGACGCGCGATATCCAGAGCTTTTAAAGAGTATTGACGATCCGCCGTATCTCCTGTACTGTATGGGAGACGTGTCGGTCTTAAGTCATTTGTGCGTGGCAGTGGTGGGTACGCGCCATCCCAGCGGTTACGGCGCGGACATGGCCAGGACGATCGCCTCGACACTTGGCGCGGCCGATGTATGCGTGGTGAGCGGTATGGCGATCGGTATTGATGCGAACGCCCACAAAGGTGCGCTTACAGTTGGGGGCAAAACGGTCGCCGTGCTTGGCAGCGGACTGAGCACGCCCTACCCGCCGGATAATGTTGGACTGTATCACGAGATTCTGTCCGCCGGCGGCCTGGTGCTTTCGGAATACCCGCCGGACGCGCGTCCCCACAGCTATCATTTCCCGCACCGCAACCGCGTAATCAGCGGGCTGTGCCGTGGCATCGTTTTTGTGGAAGGGCGCGTCAAAAGCGGCGGCATGATCACCGTGCGAACGGCGCTGGACCAGGGGCGTGAGGTATTCGCGGTACCGGGTAACATCGGCCAGTATTATGCGGAGGGGCCTAATACCATCATCCGTGAGGGTGCTGTAATGATCGCGTCTGCCGAGGACATTTTGACGGATTTGGGTATCCAGTCCACGTATACGGACGAACCTGAAGAGAGCCAGCCTGCGACCAATCCGGTTCTCCGGGCGCTTCAAAAGGAAGCGATGGGCATGGACGCTCTCCAGCTGGAAACGGGACTGACGACTGACGCGCTGATGACACAGCTTTGCATGCTGGAGATCAGTGGAGAGATAACCAGGGACAGCGGCAACATCTACCGCCTGCTGAACCGTTTGTAAGATTTAGGAGGAAACACTGTGGCAGAGGCAACAAAGCATAAGCTGGTCATCGTAGAATCACCCGCCAAAGCGAAAACTGTAGAAAAGTTTCTGGGGAAAGGGTATAAGGTCACGGCCTCGCAGGGGCATGTGCGCGATCTGCCAAAATCCCAGCTGGGTGTGGATACGAAGCATAATTTCGCCATGAAATATATCACCATCCGTGGCCGCGGCGATATTATTGCCAAACTGAAAAAAGAAGCGAAGAACGCCTCGCGTATTTATCTGGCGACAGACCCTGACCGGGAGGGCGAGGCGATTTCCTGGCATTTGGCCAACATGCTGCAAATGGACGACCAGAAGCCCTGCCGCATTGAATTTCACGAAATCACCAAAAACGCCGTGCGCGAATCCATTGGCAAGGTTCGTGCCATCGACATGGACCGCGTTGACGCGCAGCAGGCCCGCCGTGCGCTGGACAGACTGGTGGGGTATAAAATCAGCCCGCTTTTGTGGGCCAAGGTAAAAAAAGGCCTCTCCGCCGGACGTGTGCAAAGCGTCGCCACCAAGCTGGTTGTGCAGCGCGAAGAAGAGATCGAAGGCTTTATTCCCGAGGAGTTTTGGGACATTCTGGTCAACTCCACTGTGAAAAACCAGAAGGGAAAGCAGCTGCATTTGCAGGCGAAGCTGACCCAGATTAACGA
>DAIOVG010000184.1:0-4683 GCA_036759125.1 Candidatus Limiplasma sp. | reverse complement strand
GCGGCCCCTATGTGCAGTACACGCACGCGCGCTGCTGCTCGGTGCTGCGCAAGGCCGAAGCTGCGGATATAGATGCCGAGCCCGATTACGCCTCGCTGGCCGACGATGCCGCGGGCGAGCTGGTCGCGCTGCTTTCCCGCTTCCCGGAAACTGTATACGATGCCGCCGCCAAGTATGAGCCGTCCATGGTCACCCGCGCGGTCACCGATATCGCCCAGGCCTACAACCGCTTCTACTATGACAACCGCATTCTGGACGATAACCCCGCCGTGCGCGCCGCCAGGGTGCTGTTAACCCGCGCCACCCGCGATGTTTTGAAGCAGGGCATGTACCTCATCGGCATGGAAGCCCCTGAGGCAATGTGATAGTTTGCAGGCAATCACCGACTGAATCCCGCCCATGCCGGCGATTGCATTTCCGCCATATTAGGCTTGCGCGATCTTCGATGTAGCGCTGCTACGACTTCAGGTCGCGCAAACCTAATCTGACAAAAAGCCAATTCGCCATCATGCACGTTCTTCAATCATCGTTTGCCTGCGGTGTGTTAAATCGGACACGTGATTCCGCAAACGCAATCTGACGAAAATCTGACTCGGCAACGCATAAGGGACTCATCCGTCATTTGCCTGCGGTGTTCTTCCATGGCAAGCAAGCGAAGTATTGTTCGCTGTCTGACGCAAGGGTTGAAATGCGTTAAACCGTTTCGGTTTCACAGGGCAGGCTACGCGCAATTGGCGCGCGGAGACGACTGGATCAATCTGCTATTTCATCAGGCAGGCCAATGTTCTCTCTTGCCAGAACTCTATGATCTCCCGATCATCGCGCGAAGGCAAGACCCTTCCGGCCAATACCCGCCGCAAAGAGCGCCACCGAACCCCGCGCAAGGCAATCGCGGGTCGGTCTATCGACTTTTCTGCGCGAGACGTGCCGTAACCCTTGCGTGGATGCGCAAACCGCTCCGCCATCGCGCGAAGGTAAGACCCTTTCAGCGCATATCGGCAGCAAAGAGCGCCACCGAACCCCGCGCAAGGCAATCGCGGGTCGGCCCATCGTATTCCCGCTGGATACTTGCCGTGTACCGTGTATGGATGCGCAAACCGCTCCACCATCACGCGCGGCGAGACCTTTCCGGACGATGCTGGCTGCAAAGTGCACTGCCGAGACTCTACGCAAGTCAATCGCGAAGTAGCCCATCGTTTCTCCTGTGCGAGGCTTACCGCGTCCCTTGCATGGATGCTCAGACTGCTCAACCATCGCGCGCGGCGAGACCGGCCTTGCCCGTACTGGCCGCAGCGCACAGTGCCAAGCATCGCGCGAAGAGGAGACGCTTTTAGCCGCGCCTGATCGGGAAAAGCGTCACCACACCCAGCGCAAGGCAATTGCGGATCGACCTATCGCCTTCTCTGTGAGAGGCATGCCGTACATTTTGCACGGATACGCAGGCCGCTCCACCATCGCGCGAAGGTGAGACCCTTCCGGCCAATACCCGCCGCGAAGAGCGCCACCACATCCCTCGCAAGTCAATCGCGGGTGGGCCCATCGTGTTCCCGCTGGAAACTTGCCGCGTTCCTTGTGCAAATGCCTGAGACCTCCGACCATCGCGTGAGACGGGAACCGCTTCTGCCTATATTGACCGCAATCAACGCAGCCAGCCATCGCGCGGGTCAAGACGCCGTTTTCGGCCGGTACGCACCGGCCAGGCGCAGCGCAAGCGCTTCAGCACATTGTTTTTACCGCCGGACAGAGAAATAGATTGGAATCAATACCATGGACAGAATCGAAAGCTTGAAAAACCCGCGCGCCAAGGCGGCGCGCGCCCTGCATTCCGTGAAGGGCAGGGACCAGAGCGGGATGTTTTTGTGCGAGGGCGAGCATATGGTACAGGAAGCCGTCAAGGCGGCCAACCTGAAAAGCTCCATAGGCACCGCGTTTGCGCTGAGCTCGGCTTTTGCCGTGGATACGCTGTTTGTCGACGAGGCGCAGCTGGAAGCCTATCAGGAGCTGATCGACGAAGCCCGCGCCGAGCACGTGTTTCTGGTGCCCGCCCATGTGCTGGAGGCTATCACCACCGTGAAATCGTCCCAGGGGATCGCCGCCGTGGTGCGGCTGCAAACCCCGCAGCTGGAAAAGCGCGCCGATTTGGGCGTTCCCGGCCTCTCGCCCGCCGCCTTCGGCATCGATTCGCAGGACCCGGCGGAGGCGACGGATTACCTGTTTGACGAGCTCGTGTCCCCGGCGCTCACCGAGCAGGAACCGCAAAAGCCGATTGACGACGACGCCCCGGCCGACGACGACGCGCTGGACGACGCGATATCGCCCTCCATCCTGGGTGACAAGCTGGTGCTGATGGAAGCCGTGCAGGATCCCGGCAACGTCGGCGCGATTCTGCGCACCATGGATGCGGCGGGCTTTGACGGCGCGATTCTCTCCACAGGCTGTGCCGATCCGTATGCGCCTAAGGCCCTGCGGGCAACCATGGGCTCCATCTTCCGCGTACCTACTTTGCAGGTGCGCGATGCCGCAGCCGCCGCCCAGGCCCTCAAGGCCGAGGGCTACGCTGTGATAGCCGCCGCCCTGACGGGCAAAGACTTTTTCCAGCGCGAAAAGCTGCCCGAAAAGCTCTGCCTGATTATCGGCAACGAAGGCGCTGGCATCACAGAGGAAACGCTTTCACAGGCCACCCACACCTACCGCCTGCCCATGCGCGGCGGGGCGGAAAGCCTGAATGCCGCCGCTGCGGCAGCCATTATGCTCTATGATCTGGCCTACCGGAGCTGATGCGTACGGCACATGCTTTTTAGTACTGAAAATAAACAGGGTTTATCCTCTGCGGATAAACCTTTTTGGCTAGAGGTTTCGATTTTATGGTAGAATAAGGTTCAAGTGAAACTGGAGGAGGAAAATCGAGTTGCAGCATGCCCTTTATGTTGAAATCAGCGCCATCGGTATCATCCTTCTGTTGATCATCCTGTTCAAGCAGAATGAGGAAACCGGCATCTCCACACTGCAGCGCCAGTTCAAGTATCTGATTTATGCCACCATTACAATGCTGGTTGTCGATACGGCTTGCTGGCTTTTGGACGGCGCAGCGTTTCCTGAGGCCCATATTTATAAAACCGCCGCCGAATCGGTGTACTATGTTTTCAATATTCTGATTCCGTTCCTGTGGCTGATGTATGTGGAACTCACCGTCAACAAAGCGCGGAAAAGCACCTACCGCAGGCTCAAACTGCTGGCGATCCCGATGTTCATTCTGTTTCTATACATCATCGTCAACCTGTTTACCGGCAGCATTTTCACCATTGACGAAAACAACGTTTATGCCAGAAACACAGGGTTTTACGCCTTTGCGGTGGTATCGTACGGCTATCTGATTTATGCGTGTGTCATTGCCGTGCGCGCCGCGCGCCGCGAAAGCTGGATTGAAGACCGGCGCCAGTACAACTCCCTGGCGTTTTTCGTGGTGCTGCCGGGAATCGGCGGCATTGTGCAGACGTTCGTCTACGGCGTATCGCTGATCTGGGTTTTTGTCGCCATCGGGCTGATGCTTTTGTATATTGATATGCTACACCGGCAGATTTCGGCCGATCCGCTGACCGGGATCAACAACCGCCGGGAGCTGTCCCGCTTCATCCTGCGTGAAACAAAGGATCCGTCGCGCCAGGGGCTGCTGGCGCTGATCATGATGGATGTGGACGGCTTCAAGCAGGTAAACGACAGCTATGGTCATTACTACGGCGACAACATACTGGTCAAGGTTGCGGAAATCCTGAAATCCTCCTGCAAAAACACACAGGCGTTTTTGGCGCGCTACGGGGGCGACGAATTTTGCATCGTATACCCGGCCAACACCCTCCGGGATGTGGAAAGCCTCATCGCGACGATCCTGAGGAACGCCATCCGCTGGAACACCATAACGGAAGACCCGGTCAAAATCGGGCTGAGCATCGGGTATTCCACCTGGCGGTTTGGGCAGGGAGACAGCATAGACGCCTTCTACCGGCGGGCGGATGAAAAGATGTACGAAGTGAAGGACGAAAAGAAAAAGGCGTCCGACGCGGAAGGGGACAAACGTGGACACTAAACATCTCTACGTCGTTGCGCAGTTTGACGCAGAGACGGATAAAAGGCTCAACCAGCTCTACCTCAACCTGGTCAACGAAGGCTTTATCGGCACGCAAACCAAGGGCATCCCGTACCACATTACGCTGGGCACCTTCGAGGTGGACGATGAGGTGGATGTCATCCGCCGCGCGCACGAGGCCGCCGGAGCGCTGCCCGCGTTTACCATTCGGATGTCCTATATCGGGCTGTTTGGGCTCAACGTGCTGTTTGTAGCGCCTGCGGTGAAATGCGAGCTGATCCACCTGCGCCAGCGCATCGTACCCGGCGGCGGCACCGCCGAGGAATTCCCCTGGGTTGCCCACACCACCCTGCTGATGGACGAGCCTGATACCCTCTACCGTGCCATCCCCATGGCCGTGAAGCACTTCGAGCCGTTCCGCGCAACCATCGAAAGCGTCGGCATTTACGAGTTTTTCCCGGAACGGAAAATCGGGATTTATCCCTTAAAGGCGTGACAGGCGATCCCTGGACATGCAAAGCGCCCGCGTATTGTACGCGGGCGTTTTTTGTATTTAGAAAACCACTGGCTAGGCCAGTGGTTCCAAAAAAGGCTTTTGC
>DAIOVG010000183.1:0-4710 GCA_036759125.1 Candidatus Limiplasma sp. | reverse complement strand
AATCAATCAGCCGTTTTGCTCGCAACACGCTTGATTTGTTGTCGACGGTTCGCGAGTTGAAACGATTGGGGGTCGGGGTACGCTTTGAGGAGCAAGGCATTGACACCATGAGCGCAGACGGAGAGGTTATGCTCACGATTCTTGCGTCTTATGCACAGGAAGAAAGCCGGTCGGTGAGTGAGAACTGTAAGTGGCGTATCCGGAAACGTTTTTCGCAGGGAGAACTGGTAAATCTGCGCCATATGTACGGTTATCGGATTGAAAACGGTAAAATCGAGATTCATCCTGCGCAAGCGGCTATTGTCCGCCGGGTATTTCGTGAGTATGTAGCGGGGGAGACCGTTCAGCGCATTGCTGAAAGCTTGCGGCAGGAGAACGTTCCAACGGTGTTCAGCGGAGGATGGGGCCAGGATTATATTCGCACTATCCTGAAAAACGAGAAGTATCTCGGCAATGCGCTGTTGCAAAAGACGTTTATTGCCGATCATTTAACGAAGAAGAAACAGAAAAACAAAGGTGAGCTGCCCATGTATCTGGTAGAAGGTACACATCCGGCCATTATTGATGAAGCGACTTTTGCGCTGGCTCAGGAGATCATGGAGAGGAACCGGCAGGCCCGCAATACACAAAAGGCAACCACAGCCCGCTATCCTTTTTCCGGGATGATCAAATGCGGGAATTGTGGGAAAAGCTATCGGCGATGGGATACGCACAAGCGATTGAAATGGCAGTGCTCCACATACATTACCCTGGGGAAGAAGTATTGTCCGGCCAAGCAAATCCCGGATGCGGTTCTTCGCACACTGACGTGTGAGGTGTTAAATATTGCATCCTTTGATGCCTCCGTGTTCGGAGATAAGGTCAAAGAGATATGGGTGCCATCCGCAAACCATATCGTATTCCATCTTTATGACGGGCAATCCATTGAAAAGGTCTGGAAAGGCTGCTCACGCTCCGACGGATGGACCGATATGATGCGGACGAATGCACGAGAGATAGAAAAGAGGAGGCATTGTCATGACTGAAATCAACACATTCCATCGGAAGGGGGATGTCACGTTTCGGGCGGATGGCGCAAAAATCACAACCATGATGCCGGTGGCATCAGGTATGCCGGGCGTCTCGAGATATCAGCAGCTAAAACGTGTATGTGCGTATGCGCGCGTGAGTACGGATCACGAGGAACAGTTGACCTCTTATGAAGCGCAGGTTGACTACTATACGCGCTACATCCAGGGGCGTACCGATTGGGAGTTCGCCGGCATCTATACCGATGAAGGGATCACGGGAACCAGCACCAAGCATCGGGAAGGCTTCAAACAGATGATCGCCGATGCCAAAGCTGGATTGTTTGACATGATTATCACCAAGTCCGTCAGTCGGTTTGCCCGGAATACCGTGGATTCGCTGATCACCATCCGTGAGCTGAAGGCAAGAGGCGTGTGCGTCTTCTTCGAAAAAGAGAGTATTGATACGCTGGACAGCAAGGGCGAACTCCTTCTGACCATTATGTCCAGCCTTGCACAAGAGGAGAGCCGCTCCATTTCTGAGAACTGTACCTGGGGCGTACGCAAACGGTTTGCGGATGGTAAAGTATCTGTTGCATACTCGCACTTTCTAGGCTATGACAAAGGCGATCATGGACGTCTTGTCATTAACGAAGAGGAAGCTAAAGTAGTTCGCAGGATCTATCGGCTCTTTTTGGAAGGGGATACGCCTTCGGGAATTGCGCGTTTGCTTACGGGTGAGAGCGTACCAACACCTGCCGGGAAAAAGAACTGGACAGGATCAACGGTTGAATCGATACTGACCAATGAGAAGTATAAGGGGGATGCCGTGCTCCAAAAGAGCTTCACTACGGACTTCCTCACGAAGAAAAGCAAAATTAACGAAGGGGAAGTGCCCAAGTATTACGTGAAAGACAGCCATCCCGCTATCATTACACGCGAACAGCACGATCTCGTACAGTATGAGTTGCACAGGCGAAGGGAAAACCGGATGAAGCAGAGCGGCCGCACGAAGAACGGCAGGCTTTGCTTTGCGAGCCGAATCATTTGCGGAGACTGCGGCGGCTATTTTGGCAGTAAGGTCTGGCACAGCACGAGCAAGTATCGCCGTATCATCTGGCAATGCAATCACAAGTACAACGGTACAGAAAAGTGCGCAACTCCGCATGTGACAGAGCAGCGGTTGGAGGAAGCCTTTCTCGCTGTGATTAATGAGATGGCAGAGGATATGGATGCTATCCTTGCCGAGTATCAGAGCATCATTCTTGAACTGACGGATACCACTGCGATGGACAAACGGCTGGATACACTGTCTCTTCAAGCGCGGGGAATCAATGCCAGGATACAGGAACTGATTTCCCAAAACTCGCTTGTTGCACAGGACCAGGATGTGTTTGCGAGGGAGTATCAGGCGTTGGAAGCGCAGTACAACGATGTGGAACGCGGGATGAAAAGCTTGAAAGACGAACAGCAAGCGCGCAATGGCAGGCGCAGTGCGCTGAAAAGGAGTCTGAAGGCATGGGAGAATGCGCAGAAAATGGTTGCGAAGTTTGATGACGATGTATTTGTGGCGTTGGTTGATCGAGTGACAGTCTT
This sequence comes from Candidatus Limiplasma sp., assembly GCA_036759125.1. GTDB lineage: Bacteria > Bacillota > Clostridia > Christensenellales > Aristaeellaceae > CAXXOK01. The sequence goes on along the minus strand of DAIOVG010000183.1, from coordinate 2,107 downwards.
TGCGGATGGTAGAATTGTGTTTGCTTTTATGGATGGATCTGCACAATAAAAATCATTATATAATCATGACGCTGAGGATGAACTCTTCAGGAATTTTGTTTTCAAGGTTCAGTCCAGCATTAGGGATACCGATTCATTTGGCTGATGGGGTGGGGACGAGTTTATGCTGGTCTGCCCCAATGCCGATATCACAGAAATAAAACAATTGGTCGAACCTGCGCAGTTTTTTTGTTTTATGGTATCGGTAGACGCAATGCAAATAATATTTTTACGATTGCAAATGTTTCATTGATCGTTGCGTTTTTGCATGATATAATATGGACAAAGCTATGTTTGTGCTTCAAAAAATAACGAGGTGGATAAATGGCTATCAGTTACAACAAGTTGTGGAAGCTACTGATTGACAAAAAAATGAATAAGCAAGATCTAAAGAGTGTATCTGGTATCAGCACAGCCTCCATCGCTAAATTAGGCAAAGGTGAGAATATTACAACGGATGTGCTACTGAAGATATGTAAGGCTCTCGATTGTGATATTGCGGACATTATGGAAATTACCGATGACGAATGATGTATACAAAGAAAGGCGGTGAATTGGTTGATTCGTTCCATAGAACTATTTAGTGGCACTGGTGGGCTCGCTCTTGGACTACATCTGGCTGGTTTTGAGCCAGCGGCGCTCTTAGAATGGGATAAGGATTCCTGCGATAACATCAAATCAAATATAACAGCTGGCTTTCCTGGTATTCAAGACTGGAATGTTGTGCAGACCGACGTGCGTTTTGTAAGTTACAGCGATTACGGACTAGGCATCCAATTCATCACAGGTGGGCCTCCATGCCAGCCGTTCTCCCTTGGTGGGAAACACAAAGCGCATACCGATAACCGCGATATGTTTCCAGAGGCTGTGAGAGCTGTCCGTGAGCTACGCCCACAGGGATTCATCTTTGAGAATGTAAAGGGTTTGCTCCGGAAATCATTTAGCTCATACTTTAACTATATTCTTCTCCAATTATCCCATCCTGAAGTCATTGCGTGTGAGGACATGGATTGGACGGATCATCTCCGCTTACTAGAAGAATACCATACATCGGGTACACACACTGGACTTGAATATAACGTGGTATTTCGACTGCTAAACGCCGCCGATTACGGGGTACCTCAAACACGCCATCGTGTCGTGATTGTTGGGTTCCGGAGTGATCTAAACGCGAACTGGTCTTTCCCTGAGCCGACACACTCTAAAGAGGCGCTATTCTATTCTAAGTTCATTGATGGTTCTTATTGGGAGAAGCACCGCGTCGCGAAAGCGTGGCGTTCGACGGCCAGTCAGAGGGAACGCGATAATATATTGAGATTCTTCGATCAAAGGGAACGCGGGGCGAGGTGGCAGACCGTGCGCGACGCGATCAATGGTCTGCCTAATCCCAGAAGCAAGAAAGCGGAATGGTATGCGAACCATGAGTTTCGTGACGGTGCTCGCTCATACGCAGGGCATTCCGGCAGTGTTTTAGATGAGCCCTCCAAAACTATTAAGGCAGGCGCGCATGGTGTGCCAGGCGGGGAAAATATGTTGGTGCTTGATGATGGCACCCTGCGGTATTACACAGTCCGCGAAAGCGCGAGAATCCAGACTTTCCCGGATGATTATCTGTTCCACGGTTCTTGGACGGAAAGCATGCGACAGATAGGAAACGCCGTACCAGTGAGACTTGCCAATGTTGTTGGCGAGTCGGTGGCGAGACAACTGGAAAGGATGGATGAGTACGATGCCCAAGGAAGACATCCCGGTGAAAAAACCGTTTAATCCGTTAGACAAGCGTAATCTTGGCGAGAGCGTCGCTGACGCGCTATTGGAAACAACAGTCCAGCCCCTTCCACCCGAGCCTTTCATTGGCGCGGGTGTGTATGCTCTGTACTATACAGGCTCTTTTTCTGCTTACGGGAAATTATCAGAGGTCAATCGCGATAGACGATTTCGTTATCCCATCTATGTGGGGAAAGCGGTTCCCGCTGGCGCGAGAAAAGGCGGACTGGGATTGGAAGTAGAGCATGTGTGAATGTCAACGAAAATCTGAGCCAAGTGCTAACCAATATTTGAGCCACTT
>DAIOVG010000182.1:0-4741 GCA_036759125.1 Candidatus Limiplasma sp. | reverse complement strand
GTACGGGTTCGGGTCTTGGCAAGACCTCCGGCAAAGGGCACAAAGGCCAGAACGCCCGCTCCGGCGGCGGCGTACGCCCCGGATTTGAAGGCGGCCAGATGCCTTTAACGCGCCGTGTACCCAAGAAAGGGTTCACCAATATTTTCCGTACCGAGTACGCGACCGTAAACGTCGGGAAACTCGATATCTTCAGGAATGGCTCTGTGGTTACAGCGGAGAAGCTCAAGGAGGCCGGACTGATCAAGAAAACCCTGGCCGGCGTAAAGATCCTGGGCGGCGGTGAGCTGACCAAAAAGCTGACCGTACAGGCCGCGAAGTTTTCCAAGAGCGCGGTTGAGAAGATCGAAACCCTCGGCGGGAAAGCCGAGGTGAAGTAACATGGCCCGTAACCGCAACAATCCCGGCATCTTCGAATCGATGCGCAACGCGTGGAAGGTCGGCGATATCCGCAAAAAGCTGATCTACACCTTCATGATGCTGGTGCTCTTCCGCCTGGTGGGCGTTATTCCCGCACCGGGCGTTGACTATGTCGCCGTACAGGCGGCGGTCGGTTCGACAACCCTGCCGCTTTTAGACCTTGTGAACATGATGACGGGTAATAACTTCTCCCAGATGACCATCATGGCCATGGGCATTACCCCCTACATCAACGCAAGCATTATCATGCAGCTGTTAACCATCGCCATCCCGGCGCTGGAACGGATGCAGAAATCAGGCGAGGAAGGCCGCAAGAAGATCGCGCAGATCACGCGCTACGTAACCGTCGGACTTGCGGTGTTCCAGGCCGTCGGCCTGGTGTCCAGCCTCGGCTATGTAAAGGACGGCTGGTATAACTACGTGCTGGTCGGTATCTCGATGGCCGGCGGTACCGCGCTTGCCATGTGGATCGGCGAGCGCATCACCGAAAAAGGCATCGGCAACGGCATTTCGCTGCTGATCGCCGCCGGTATCGCCAACAACCTGTTTAACGGCTTTATTGAGCTTGGCGGGGATGCGATTAACGCTACCAGCCTTACCCCGTGGATTACGCTGCTGGCCGTGCTCGCGGTTTCCCTGGCGATGATCGTTATCATCACTTGGGCGGACCTGGGCGTGCGCCGCATCAACGTGCACTTCGCCAAACGCGTGTCGGGGCGCAAGATGTACGGCGGGCAAAACCAGGTGATCCCGCTGAAGCTGATCTCCGTGGGCGTGCTGCCGCTGATCTTCGCGTATTCGTTCATGGCGTTTCCCGGCACGATTATCCAACTGGTCGGAGGGTCGGAATCAGCGGTCGCCATCTGGTGGTCGGCGCACATGTACTCCACCTCCATCGGATACCAGGTTGTGATGGCGCTGTTGATTTTCGGCTTCACGTTCTTCTATTCGTCCATTTCCTTTAATCCGGATGAGATCGCCAAGAACATCCAGCAGCAGGGCGGCGCGATACCCTCGGTACGCCCCGGCCGGCCGACGGTGGATTACTTAAAGCGCATCAATTCCAGGCTTACCATGTTTGCCGCCATCTTCCTGGCGCTGCTGGCGACTATCCCAGGCCTGTTTGCCCGGGGCACGTCGCAGTCGCTGCCGTTCGGCGCGTCCAGCATCCTGATCGTGGTCTCCGTCATTCTGGAAACCAAGCGCCAGTTGGACGAGCATCTCGTCAGCCGCAATTATGATAAGATTTCCTGACCGGACTTTTGGCGTAAATGAGGAATTAGGAATTATGAATTAGGAATGGTAGAAAGATTGCTTCGCAATCTCAGCTTGCTGAAAAAGCCCCGTTTTCTTTGTCACCTGCGTGACAGCGCGGGCATCACGTACGTCCGTGTACGCTCAAACCCGCGCCGCGCTTGGTTTCGCGAAACCGAAGCTTTTTGAACAAGCTGTCATCCCGTTGCCAAACATGGTTTGTCAACGGTCTGAGATTGCTTCGCAATCTTCTGATTATAAAACAATTGCGTATGCAATTGCACCTCCATTCCTCATTCCTCACTCCTCATTCCTCATTTGAATGAAAGGAATTTTCATGAAGATCATCCTTCTCGGCCCTCCGGGCGCGGGCAAAGGCACGCAGGCGAAGTTTATCTGTCAGCGGCAGGAAATCGCGCATATCTCCACCGGGGATATGCTTCGCGCCGCGATCAAAAAACAGACGGAAACGGGGCTTAAAGCCAAGACCTTTATGGATAAGGGCGAACTGGTCCCCGATGAAGTCGTGATCGCGCTTGTGCGTGAACGCGTACAGGAGGACGATTGCAAAAACGGCTTTCTCCTGGACGGGTTTCCCCGTACCGTGGAGCAGGCCGAAGCGTTGGACGGCATTGCCGCCATCGATATTGTGATCAACATTGAAGCCCCCGACGAATTCATTGTGGACAGGCTCACAGGCCGCCGCTTCTGCCCGACCTGCGGGCGTACCTATCATGTGGAGCTCCTGCAGGGGAAAACCACCTGCGAGGACGACGGCACGACGCTTATTCAGCGTGACGACGATCTGCCGGACACGGTGCTGAGCCGCTTGAAGGTATATACCCAGAAAACCGCGCCGCTGATTGAGTACTACGAAACAAAGGGCATTCTCCGCGCGGTGGACGGCAGGCAGTATTACAAGGATCTCAGCGAGACGATTGCCAAAGAACTGAAGGCAGTGCAGTGATTTACTTAAAAAGCGCCGCACAGATCGCAGCCATGCGAAAAGCGGGCGCGCTGCTCTACGACGTACTTTCCCGGATACGGCAGGAGATCAAACCCGGTATGTCCACCCTGGAATTGGACGGGATCGCCGAAAAGCTGATCCGCGACAAGAACGCTGTGCCCTCTTTCCTTGGCTACCGGGGCTTTCCCGCCTCGCTGTGTACGTCTGTAAACGAGCAGGTGGTGCACGGAATCCCAAGCGGGGAGGTCGTTCTGCGGGAGGGCGATATCCTTTCGGTGGACTGCGGCGTGATCCTTAATGGCTGGCAGTCCGACAGCGCGTTTACCGTGGAATAGGCAATATCTCCCCGGAGAAACAAAAGCTGATAGACGTGACGGAAGAATGCTTCTTCCTGGGCGCCCGAAAGGCTTTAGGCGGCGGTCGGCTGCAGGATATCAGCCACGCGGTGCAAACCCATGCCGAAAGCCACGGTTACGGCGTCGTCCGCGAGCTGGTAGGGCATGGAATCGGCCGTGACATGCACGAGGAACCCAGCGTTCCCAACTTCGGCAGGGCGGGGCAGGGCGTACGGCTGCGCGAGGGCATGACGCTCGCCGTCGAGCCGATGATCGCCCTGAAAGACCCCGCCGTGATGGAGCTAAACGACGGATGGACGATCGTCACCATCGACCAAAGCCCGTGCTCGCATTACGAGCACACCCTCTGTATCAATGAACGCGGCCTGCCCGAACTGCTCAGTTACCCGGGCTACAGTTTCACGGAGGTGTAGCGCAAGTGAAACCCGAGGTGCGTAAGCTGGGGCGCGTAGTGCTCTCCAAGCAGGGGCACGACAAGGGAAAGGCGTTTCTGGTGGTCGGTCTGGCAGATGATCAATACGTTCTCATCGCCGACGGCGACAGCCGCAAGCTGTCCAAGTCCAAAAAGAAGCAGGCGAAACACCTCATCCCAAAGCCCCATGTTGCGACCGAAGCGCTCGATTCGATCAAAAAACAAGCCCAGACCGCCGACAGCGACATCCGTAAAGCACTTAAGACCTATCTGGAAAATACCGAAAGCTCTCGCCCACAAGACAAGGAGGAACCCACATTTGTCTAAAAGCGACGTCATTGAAATGGAAGGCACGGTCGTAGAAGCGCTTCCCAATGCCATGTTCCAGGTGGAGCTGGCAGGCGGCCATAAGATCCTGGCCCATATCTCGGGCAAGATGCGCATGAACTTCATCCGCATTTACCCCGGCGATAAGGTAACCATCGAATTATCACCCTACGATCTGACCCGCGGCCGTATCACCTGGCGTTCCAAGGGCTGACGGGCAGCCGGTAAAAACGCGCCGGAACCAATGATTTGGAGGTTATTGTTATGAAAGTTCGTCCCTCGGTGAAGCCGATCTGTGAAAAGTGCAAAATCATCAAGCGCAAAGGCCGCGTGATGGTGATTTGCGAGAATCCCCGCCATAAGCAGAAGCAAGGTTAAATCGACTGAAAATACCCAATCTGCTTTGTTGGCTTTAACGTGCTCGAGCATCACTTACAAACGAGTAAGCTCAGCCCTCGCCCGTCTCGCCGCCTCGCATCTTGGGCATTTTGAGCCGATTTCATTGTCGGATTTGTTTTGAAGACGATCTGGCATTTGATTATCGGACCGACTATCCGCGTTGGCAGCGGCTTTCCGGCAGTCCGTTTCCGATGATGGGAAACGGCTGATATAGGAAAGAATCGTTGCCACTCAAGGATATTTGTGGTATAATTTTAAAGTTAGCCTATGTTTCGATCTGCGGGCGGCTGCGCATGCGGGAAACCGGATGCGACCGCAGGAAAAACAAGGCTCAACGACGTTAACAAAGCGCGTATGAACGATAGCTATCGTCCCGATGCGCGCGGGGTCTTGGGCGGCTAAACCGCCAACGACAAGAGACCCTCGGCCCCAATGAACGGCCGCTTGGCCGTTTACAGCAGGCGGGCAGACCAAAGCGTTGAAATCACGAACGCGCCGTATCGCGGCGCTACAGGATTTTGTAGCTGTGGTTCCCCTGATATTATGGAGGTGTAACCCATATATGGCACGTATTGCAGGCGTCGACCTGCCCAATGAGAAGCGCGTGGA
>DAIOVG010000181.1:0-4801 GCA_036759125.1 Candidatus Limiplasma sp. | reverse complement strand
CGTTGCCGTCCTGCAGCCAGGGATCGGGCAGCTCCACCTGCTGGCCGTCCACGATGCGCTGGCGGAACAGGCCGTACTCGTAGCGGATGGTGCTTCCCACCGAGGGGATGCCCATGGTGGACAGGCTATCCATAAACGCGGCGGCAAGCCGCCCCAGGCCGCCGTTGCCAAGCGCGGGCTCCGGCTCCTCCTCCATCAGGTCGCGGATATCCACGCCCAGCTCCTTAAGCGCTCTGGCGTAAACGCTCTGCGCGCTCATGTTGATCAGGTTCTGGTTCATGCTCCGCCCCATCAAAAACTCGATGGAGAGATAATAGAGCATCTTTCCCTGATCGGTTTCGTTTTTCTTGCGGCTTTCCATCCACTGCTGCATGATCTGGTCGCGGATAGTGATGGCGGTGGCCTTGTACAGCTGGCGCTTGGTGGCGCTTTCCACGGTCACCCCGTAGTAGCGCAGCAGTTTTCCGGTTATATATTCCTTGATTGAGTTCAAATCACAGGCTTTGGCAGGCATTGTATTTCCTCCCGGGTCAAAATTCAGCCTTCATTATAGCATGAAAGAGAAAAGATAGCCAAAGGCGGGTTTTACGCCTCCTTGCGCTATCTTTAGGAGAGTACCATCGATTGTTTCACGTGAAACATCAGCTTCCCGAAAGCTCATGATCAGCCTGTTCAGAATGCCTGAGATGCAAGGCGGCAAGGGCGGAGAGGGTTGAGCGTACTCGTATTGTACGTGATACCCTCGACGACCCGCTGCCAACACAGCAGATTGGGTATTCTGGGCAGGCTGATTACGAGCCGGTGGATTTGTAGTTACGCAGCCCCAGCCGCCACAGACCGTATGCCGGAAACACGAACAAAAGGCTCAGAAGCGGCAGGAACATAAAGAATTTGCTCGTCTCCCTTCCGATTAAATACAAAAGCGGATAATACTGGAACAGCGCCATCGGGACGACATAGGTGAGGAAGCGGAGCACCTCCTTGCCGTAGATGGCAAAGGGATAGCGGCCAAACTCGCGCCCGCCGTCGGTGAGCACGTTCATGAACTCCAGCCCCTCCAGCGTGAAAAACGAGATGGCGGCGTAAATCAGGAACAGGCAGGAAAACACCACCGCGCCGCAGGCGATCATCAGCACCAGCGTGAGGATTTTATCCGGCGTCCACACGATGCCGCTGGCGGGGATGGCGTAGGCAAGCATCACCGCCGCCTGAAAAAGCCGCCCGACCCGGCTGAGCTCCATTTTGGCGGCCAACACCTGGAAGATCAACCCGCGCGGGCGCATGAGCATACGGTCGAATTCCCCGTTGGCGATCAGGCGGGGGAACAGGTCAAACGCGCGCGCAACGGTTTCGGCAATGGAGAACGCCGTCAGCACGACCGAGAACCCGATCAGCACCTCCGGCAGGGCAAAGCCCTCCACGGTGTGGAAGCGGCTCATCAAAAACCATAGCCCCAAAAGCGCCGTGAACGACACCATAAACTGCCCCAGTGTCAGCAGCAGGAACGAAAGCTTATACTGCATCTGGCTGCGGATGTGAATGGACAGATAGCGCATGTACAGCTTCATCTTCAACCTCCCTGTACCACGACGTTTGCCTGCGCCCGGCGCATCCAGCGCCTGCCCGCAAGCCCCATCACCACAAGCCAGAACACCTGCAGCGCAATGCCCCAAAGCGCGTCGGCTCCCGCGATGTTGCCGGAGTAGATCCTCAGCGGCATATTCTGCATGGCGGCAAAGGGCAGAAGCTCGGCAATCGAGCGCAGAAACGGCGGGAAGAACGGCAGCGGCACAATGCCGCCAGCCAGAAAATCTACCAGCACAGCCGCCATCACCCGCATCCCCACGGCGGAAACCGTGTAGAACGCCGAAATGTAGATGAGCATCGAAAACGCCACTACGACGAACAACGCAAGCACCGTGGAGACTAGAAACAACACAAACTGCCCGGCATCCGGCGGCAGGGTCATGCGCAGCGGGCCGGGAATCAAAAACGCGACCAGCAAAATCGGCAGCGCCCGCAGTACGCAGCGCGCCGCGCGCGTCGCCAGCGACTGGCAAAACCAGCGCCCGTATAAATCCAGCGGCCGTGCCATTTCATAGGCGATCGAGCCGGAGGTGATGGTATCGAAAATTTCCATCTCCCAAAACCAGGTCATGAACAGCGCCAAAAACGCCTGCTGAATCCACACGTAGTTAACCGTTTGCTGGAAGGTCATGGGGAACGCTTCGGGGCTCACGCGGTAGAACGCCGAAAACATCAAAAGCTCCATAAACCCCCAGGCATACTGCGTTACCATGCCCGCAGCCGCCGCCGCGCGGTACTGGATGGTGTGTGAAAACCGGATGCGGAACACCGCCAGATAGGCTTTCATATCTGATATTCCTCGTACAGCGCCGCGACCATTTCCTCCGCCGAGATGCCCGATACCGCCACATCCGTGATCTCCGTCTGCGCGGCGATGCGCGCAATGGCGTCGGAAGCCGAGATCACCGCGGGATCAAGCGTCAAAATCATGCGGCCCTCGCGGCTTTCGCAGAGATTCATGCCCGCCGCAAGCTCCGGCTGCGCGCCGGAATATTCCACCACCAGGATTTTCTGCACCGAGGCGCGGCGCTTGAGCTCGGCCAGGCTTCCGTCCAGCAGGATGCGGCCCTTGCCGATCAGCAAAATGCGCTCGGTCAGCGCTTCAATGTCCTGCATGTCGTGCGTGGTCAGAATCACGGTCGTGCCCTGCTCCCTGTTGAGCCGCTTGATGAACTGACGCACGGCGATTTTAGATACCGCGTCCAGGCCGATGGTCGGCTCATCCAGAAACAGCATTTGCGGCCTGTGCAGAAGCGACGCGGCAATCTCGCAGCGCATCCGCTGGCCGAGGCTTAAGGAGCGCGTTGGCGTTTTCAGGATTTCGGACAGGTTTAAAAGCTCCGTCAGCTCATCGAGCGTTTCCCGGTACGCCTTTTGCTCCACCCGGTAAATATCGCGGATCAGCTCAAAGCTGTCGCCCACGGGCACATCCCACCACAGCTGGCTGCGCTGGCCGAACACCACGCCGATGTGCTTGACGTGCGCGGTGCGGTCCTTCCACGGGGTGCGGCCGTTGATGCTGCACAGGCCGGAATCGGGCGTCAGGATGCCGCACATGATTTTGATCGTGGTCGACTTGCCCGCGCCGTTGGGGCCGATATAGCCGACCATTTCGCCGTCGCCGACCTTGAAGCTCACATTGTCCAGCGCGTGAATGGTTTCCGTCTCGCGGGAATAAAGCGCCTTGAGGGCTTGCCCGAACCCTGTTTTGCGCTTCATTACCCGAAAGGTTTTGCAGATGTCCTGAAGCTCGATCATGCGGACCTCGTTTTTCTTTTTTCGTCTGTTGTGTGCTTGCATTTTTGCGCAGGAAAGCGACTATATCACTTCGTGATTTCGGTGTCAATCCCTTGCTCCCCTTTTTTCGCCGTGGTAGAATGAAAGGAGTACAGGAGGGCGCAATGAACGATTATATTGCCTCGATGCGGGCCAAAATCGGGCACGACAGGCTGCTGCTGGTCGGCGCCGGTGTGTTTGTGCACCAAAACGGCAGGCTTCTCCTGCAGCGCCGCCGGGACGACGACACCTGGGGCGACCATGGCGGCAGCCTGGAGCTGGGTGAAACGCCGGAGGACACCGCCCGCCGGGAGCTGCTTGAGGAAACCGGGCTGACCGCCGGGAGACTCGAGTTCCTGGGCGTATATTCCGGCCCGGATTTCTACCACACCTACCCCAACGGCGACCAGGTGTACTATGTCGGGCATTTCTTCCTCTGTGAGGAGTTCACCGGAACGCCCCTCACCCAAACCGATGAAACCGTCGATCTGCAATGGTTTCCTATCGACAGTCTTCCCCAAAACATCATGCCCATCGTGCACCGGCCGCTGGCCGATTGTGTGGCGCGGTTAAAGAACGCCAATGTTTCACGTGAAACAATCACAATAAGGAGTTTATAGTATGACAGTCAAAGAACGGTTTTTACGCTATGTCGCCATCGATACAGGCGCGGATGAGAATTCCGGTACGCATCCCTCGTCGGACAAGCAATGGACGCTCGCAAGGATGCTGGAGCAGGAGCTTACATCTCTTGGCGCGCAGGACGTGCGCGTGTCGGAGCAATGCGTGGTCTACGCAAGCTTCCCGGCAAACACAGAAAACCAGCCCGCCATCGGCTTCATCGCGCATATGGATACCTCTCCGTCGGTTCCCACCGGTCCGGTGCATGCCCGCAGCGTGTTTTACGAAGGCGGGGATCTGACCATCGGCCACGGCGTGGTGTTGACGGAAAAGGCCTTTCCGGAGCTTTCCAAAAACGCCGGGCAGGAGCTGATCGTTACCGACGGCACCACCCTGCTCGGCGGGGACGACAAGGCCGGCGTTGCCGCCATCATGGCCGCGTGCGAAAGGATGGTCAACGACCCAAGCATCAAGCACGGCAAGCTGTGCATCGCCTTCACCCCCGATGAGGAGATCGGCGAGGGCGTGGATTATTTCGACGTTGCGGGCTTCGGCGCGGACTTTGCCTACACCGTGGACGGCGGAGCGCCCAGCATGCTCAATTACGAGTGCTTCAACGCCTGCTCTGCCGAGGTGACGGTGCTGGGCGTGAACGTGCACCCCGGCACCTCCAAAAACATCATGAAAAACGCCGCGCTGATCGCCACCGAGTTCGCCGCGCTGCTCCCGCCCGCCGAAACCCCGGCGCACACCGAGCACCGCGAGGGCTTTTATCATCTGGCATCCATCAACGGCGAGGAAATCAAGGCGACGCTGC
>DAIOVG010000180.1:0-4887 GCA_036759125.1 Candidatus Limiplasma sp. | reverse complement strand
CCCAGAACACGGTGGACTCGGTGCTGGTGAGGAACTTGATGTATTCCCACACCGCAGCCTGCTTGGCCGTATCCTGGGTGAACATCGCAAGGTTGGTGCCGGCCTGCATGGCGGCGCCCTTCACGCCCATGGGGATGGGGGCAGCGCTGTATTCAAAGTCAACAGGCTTCACATAGGCAGCGCCAGCGCTGGAGCCGATGTAGCCGCCGACCAGACCGTTGTTGAACGGGCCGGAGAGATAGCGGTCCTCGCCTGCCGTGCGGGCATAGCCGTTTTTGAACAGATCCAGCAGGAAGGCCATGGCTTCCACGCCTTTTTCGTTGTTGAAGGCGACCTGGCCGTCTACCACGTAGCCGACGTCATTTTGCAGCATATACTGTAGGAACATGCCGAACAGGTCGTCATAGCCGAAGGCGGCCTGGCCGGTGGCTTCGGTGTAGGCCTTGGCTACGTCGTGGAGCTCCTGCCAGGTGGTGGGAGCGGTGAGGCCCAACTCGTCGAACTTTGTTTTGTTGTAGAAGAACACCTGCACGCTCTTGTTGAAGCCGACGGTGTAGATCTTGCCGAACTCTGCGCCCTCGGCACGGTAGCCGGGCAGGATGTCCTCGTAGTTGTCAAAGTCATTGGCGACGAAGTCGTCCAGCGGGACCACAACGTCGAGGCTGGAGGCGATCCAGCTGTCGTACACCTGCGCCATATCCGGCAGGGTGTCGGACGCGATCGCGCCCAGAATTTTGGTGGACAGATCGCCGTAACCGCCCTGGTTGGTCAGGTTGACGGTGATGCCCATGCCGTTCTCGGCGTTGAACTTGTCAGTCAGGGCGACCAGCGCGTCCTGCAGCCCGCCGCTCATGGCGTGCCAGAACTCAACGGTCACGGGCTCGGCGGTGGTGGCCGAAGCACTGGAGAACACGGCCAGGGACAGGAGCATGCAGACGGCCAGCATCGATGCAAGCAATTTCTTCATGATGGTTTCCTCCGTTTTTTCATTGTTGTTGGTATCAGGTTTGTCTATGTCAACCTCTCCGGGTTTTGCTCTCGGAAAGGGTGATGTCTAGCCCTTGATGCCGGACTGCGTGACCCCGTTGATGATTTGCTTGTGCAGGAACAGGTACATGATGATGATGGGCAGCACCAGCATGGAGGCCGCGGCCATCAAGAGCTCGTAATCGGTGCCCGCTTCGGTTTGAAACTGCACCAGCCCGATGGACAGCACGCGCTTGGATTCGGAATTGGTGACCATTAGCGGCCAAAGGAAAGCATTCCAGCTGGCGATGGCGTTGAGGATCGCGATGGTGGACACCGCCTGCCGGTTGATGGGCACCATGACCTTCCACAGGTAGCGCCAGTCGCTGCAGGCGTCGACCTTCGCGGCGTAGTAGAGCGTATCGGGAATCTTGAGGAAAAACTGGCGCAGCAGATAGATATAGAAGACGCTCGCCATGAACGGCACAATCAGCGCGGCGCGGGTGTCCATCCAGCCCAGACGCGAGATGGTTACAAAGTTGGTGATGATCAGCATCTCGCCGGGAATCATCAGCGTTGCCAGCAGGATGCCGAAAATAATATCCCGTCCCGGAAACTTGAGCCGGGAAAAGCCAAACGATGCGAGAATCGTGACAAACAGCATTGCCGTGGTGGAGATCACCGTGACCAGCACGGTGTTTAAAAAATACTTAGCCAGCGGCGCTGCCTGCATGGCGCGGGCATAGTTATCAAACCGCCAGATGCCCGGCAGAAAGCGCGGCGGCATCAGCATGACCTCGGTCGGGTCTTTGAGCGAGGTGGAAATCATCCACAAAAACGGCAGCAGCGTGGTAATCGCGCCCAGGCTGAGCACGAGATAGATCAAAAACCGGGAGAGGGCTTTGACTTTATAATACCGCATAGGCCCCTCCTAATAATGTACGCGGCGCTTGGCAACCCGAAGCTGGATCACCGTGAACGCCAGGATGATGAGGAATAAAATCACCGCCGCCGCGGATGCGATGCCGAAATTCCAGTTGACATAGAACTGCTTGTAAATGTAGTACACCACCGTAATGCAGCTGTTGGCCGGGCCCGCCTTTCCGCCGAACAGCGCGTACACCTCGGCGTAGACCTTGAACGAGCTGATCATCCCGATGATGAACGCATAGGCGATGATGGGCGATAGGAGCGGCACTGTAATGCGGCTGAACTGCCGCCAGCGGTTGGCCGAGTCTACCCGGGCCGCCTGGTAATAGTGCACGCCGATGGTTTGCAGCCCCGCCAGAAAGATGATGATGTTAAACGCGAGGCTTTTCCAGATGCTGAAAATGATCAGCGCTGGCAGCGCTGTGGACGGCCGGTTGAGCCACTGCACGGGCGAGATGCCCAAAAGCCCCAGAAAGTAATTGATCAGCCCGTAATTGGAGTGAAACAGCCACCCGAACACAATGCCCATCGCCACCACTGAGGTTACGTAGGGCAGGAAATATACCGTTTGGAAAAAGCCGCGCAGGCGGATTTTTTCGTTCATCAGCACTGCAAGCACCAGCGAAATAACAATGGAGCTGGGCACCACGAAGATGACGTAGATAAAGGTGTTGGAAAGCGCCTTGCGGAATACGCTGTCGCCGAAGATATAGGTGTAGTTGTTTACACCGTAGGAGAGCACCGTATCGGTGGAAAACTTGTACTTGGTATAAAAGCTCATCAGAAAGGCGCGCAGCAGGGGGTAGACCACGAACAGCGCAACCACGGCAAGCGCCGGAAGAACATAGAGAAGGCCCTTCCACTTGCCAATTTCCAAATTGCGCCTGTTCATCATATGGAACCCACCAGTGCCTGATTGTCCGTATCGAACAGAAGGATGCGGCCCTGCTTGATCCGGAAGCGAAGCACGCTTCCGGCCCGAACGATCTGCTCGGTATCGACCAGCGCCTTGACCAGCTGGTCTCCCAGCGCAAAGCTTACGATCAGGTCGCGGCCGAGCATCTCGGCATGGTCTACGGTCACGGCAAAGCCATCCGCATCGGCAACGAAAACCTCCGGCCGCACGCCGGCCAGCACCTTTCCGGGTTTCTGATCTTTGGCATCGGCAAGCTTCACGCTGCCGCTGTACAATGCGCCATCCCTGACCTCCGCCTCCAGAATGTTGATGGGCGGGGTGCCCAGGAACTTCGCCACAAACAAATTGGCGGGGCCACGGTACATCAGCTGGGGTTCCTCGTACTGCTGCAGCGCTCCCTCCCGGATGACCGCAATGCGGTCGGAAATGCTCATGGCCTCTTCCTGGTCGTGGGTGACGAACACCGAGGTGATCCCCACCTCGCGCTGGATACGGCGGATTTCCTCGCGCGTTTCCATGCGCAGGCGCGCATCCAGGTTGGAAAGCGGCTCATCCAGTAAAAGAAGCTTTGGTTTCTTGGCCAGCGCACGGGCGATAGCCACGCGCTGCTGCTGCCCGCCGGACAGCTCCGAGGGCTTCCTGAGTAAAAGCTCCTTGATCTGCACCAGCTCCGCCATTTCCTCAGCCATCATGGTCGCTTTTGGCTTTGGCACCTTGGTGTTAATCAGGGGAAACATGATGTTTTGCAGCACCGTCATGTGGGGGTAGAGGGCATAATTCTGAAACACCAGCCCGATGCCGCGCTTTTCCGGGGGGACACGGGTTACGTTTTCGTCGCCGAACCAGATCTCGCCCTCGTCGGGCATCAAAAGCCCCGCCAGCATGAACAGCGTGGTCGATTTGCCGCAGCCCGACGGGCCCAACAGCCCGATCATCTCCCCGTCGCCCAGCGACAGGCTTAAATCGTCCACCGCAACCACACTGCCGAAGCGTTTGGTCAGCCGTTCCAGTTTTACTTCCATCCGATTAACCTCACATGGGTTCTTTTGTATATCGGGAGCATGCGGGCAATCCGGACTGATCCGGTTTTCCTCATACTCCTTTACTTATATCATTCGTCTGTTATGTCTAATATTATAGCAGATTAAATCTGTGTAAACCATAGACTTCATCGAAATGTAAAACAAAAAACTGCATTTTGTAAGGCACTGCAAAAGCGCTGCCTTCTGCGTTTTTTCGTTTCGCAAGCGCATTTCTGTGTTATAGTATACATAAATCACAATGCCGCCAGCTTTGCGAAAGCCCCATGAACGGAGGTAAAGAATGGCAACTGCAAACAACGATCAGCACGCCAACGGAAACGACCTTTTTCATTGGTTCTTATCCGGCGCTACTGAACTATATGCCCACGTAAAACACCTAAATCTCATCAACGTCTTTCCCGTGGCGGACGGCGATACCGGCACCAACCTGGCCGTTACCCTTCGCGCCATGGTGGAAAGCGCCAAGCCCGTGGAAAGCTTCAACCGCACGCTCCAGGCCATTTCCCAGTCGGCGCTGGAAGGGGCGCGCGGCAACTCCGGCACAATCTTCGCCGCGTATATCAGCGGCCTGGCCATTGAAAGCGACAGCTACCAAAGCGTGACCCCGGAAGAGTTTTCTGGTATAGCGTCCCAAGCGGTCAAGCACCTGTACTCGGCCGTGGAAAACCCCATGGAGGGCACGCTCATGAGCGTGATCCGCGATTGGGCGCAATACCTGCAGCATAACAAAGGCCGCTTCCAGCGCTTTAACGAGCTGTTCCACAGCGCATATCACTACGCGGTCGGGCTTCTGGAAAAAACCAAAACCCAGCTGGACGTGCTGCGCAAAAACAACGTGGTTGACGCGGGCGCGGCGGGCTTCGTGCGCTTTCTGGAGGGTATCAACCGGGTGTTCTCCGGCAACCAGTCCATCGAGACCGTTGCGGAGGAGCCCTTCACCGCGATCCTGACGGAGGAAGACACCTCCGCCTACCGCTACTGCACCGAAGCGCTGGTCGGCCTGCGCGCAGGCCTTGCGGCCGATCCCGACGC
>DAIOVG010000179.1:0-4904 GCA_036759125.1 Candidatus Limiplasma sp. | reverse complement strand
GATTGTGGTCGAGGTGACAGGATTTGAACCTGCGACTTCTTGCTCCCGAAGCAAGCGCGCTACCAAACTGCGCTACACCTCGACGATGGAGCCAATAAAGGGACTCGAACCCTTGACCTGCGGTTTACGAAACCGCTGCTCTGCCAGCTGAGCTATATTGGCGTCAGCGAAAGACATTATAACAAATGGCTGTTCGATTGTCTAGGCATTGCCCAAAAAAGTTATGCGATTCTTTCCCGAAAATCCAAAGGAATCGTTTGGCATTGTGCAATTTCCGCTTGCATTCATCAGCTTTCTGTGCTATTATACTTTTTGCGGTTTCATAGAAGCCAATCAATCTGCCATACGCTAAGAGGTGAAATGCAGTGAAAGAAAATATCCATCCGAAATACTACAAGGCAACCGTCCGTTGCGTATGCGGTGAGACGTTTGAAACCGGTTCCACCAGCCCGGAGCTTAAGGTGGAAATCTGTTCCAAGTGCCACCCCTTCTATACCGGCAAGCAAAAGCTGGTCGATAGCGGCGGGCGCGTAGACAGGTTCAAGAAGCGCTACGGCGTGAAGTAATTCGCATCACCAACCCCGTACCGGAAACGGTACGGGGTTTTTGCATTTCCATATGCAAGTTTTTAAGCCCCCGGATGATATCCATTGCTCACCGGTTACGCCTGCCATCAATCATACCAATGAGAAAAAAGGTGTTAGCAATGCTCCAAATGCGAAGCGTTCCCCCTTTGCTTTAATCCTGGCGATTCCCCAGCTACAGGGCAATCGACATATAGCAAGCTGCACAGCATATAAAAAAGAGCCGCCCGAAGGCGGCTCTTTAAAAACTGTTCAGGGATTATTCCTCGATTTCGGTTGCTTCTGTTTCCGCTTCCTGAATTTGCTTGACAGAGCGGAGGATACCGGTGTACTGAATATCGGCGGACGCATACCAGTCGTTCAAAACAGCGTTCGTCTTGTCCGTCATGAGGTTTTGGTAGATGACCTCTTTCAGGGCGTCCGTCAGCTCCACAGGGCCGGCAGGCGTATCGCTGGCATACTGCACGATGTGTACGCCGTAATCGCTGACGATCGGCTCGGCAATGTCGCCCACAGCATCCACGGAGAACGCCGCCGCGACGAACTCCGGCACAAAGCCGTAGGACGCCTGCGAAATGGAGTAGCCTTCGGGGTAATCGCCGCTGGTCATGCCGGGGTCGGTGCCGTACTCGGCGATCAGATCGTCAAACGATACGCCGTCGGCGATCTTTTGGTTGATCTCGTCGATCGTGGACTGCACGGACGCGATGATCGCAGCCTTGGCGGCGTCGATATCCTCAGCGGTTACAGGTGCTTCCGTCGTTTCCGGCTCGGTTGTATCTGTGGCAGCATCGGTATCGGTCGTATCGGCCTCGGCAGCGTTCATCTGCTCTTCATAGCGGGCCGTAAGGTCGGTATAGGCGGTCATCAGGGCCTCGTCCACGGGGAGCAGGATGTGCTTGATATACCGATAGCCTGCGGGGCGGTACCATGGCTCCTGATCCGCATAGCCGTACTGGACCATGAGCATCTGGTTTTCGTAGGCATCCACGTCGAACTCGTATATGTCCTTGTCCGCCGCAACGGCTTCATCGTAGTAGGCCTGCACCTCTTCGTCGGTGACCGTAACATCCTTGCTAAGCTCGCTTTTCACGCGCTCAAAGGTTTCGTTATCGATATAGCTTTCGCGCAGGATGTCCTGCGAATAGCCCATGGCGCTGTAGTAGCTCTCGGCCTCGGCATAAGCAGCCGCGCGTTCCTCGTCGGTGCTTTCGTCGGTGAGGGCATAGTTGTAGGATACGTAATTATCCAGCGCGTACTGCCACTCGCTGTCGGAGGTCGCATAGAGCGCGTCGAGCTCCTCCTGGGTAAACTGATCGACGCCAAGCTTCGCCGCCGTCATTTTGATCAGGTTCAGGGAGATGGCCTCTTCCATGGCCACGGCGTAGTAAAGCTCGGCGCTTTCCGCGTCGGGCTCGCCGTAGTAGTTCACAACGTGCTCGTAGCTCGTCAGCACCTGGGCGCCGGTTACATCCTCGCCGTTGACAGTCGCCACCACATCTTCAGGCGCGAGCTTGATATCCGTCATGGATACCGGATCGGTTACCTCAGGATTGTCCTGGGTATCCAGGGTCTGCAACGTGGGGATCGTTTCCTCTTTTTGCGTTCCGCGAATGATAAAGAACGCCGCAACACCCAGGATGATCAACACAGCAATAATGATGATAATCGTCTGGATTTGCTTGTTTTTATTTTGTCCGTTCTGTTCCTGACTCATTCTTTTAATATCCTTTCTGCTCACTGATGAATATTTATTTGAAACCTCGTTATATTATGGCACAGGAACATAGCCGGTGCAAGGTTTTTGTAGTTACCGCGCAGAATGTTGCAATTGCGAAGTTTATCAGCGTTTCCAGGCAGTTTGGAGGAATCCGATGCGTATTGTCATCAACAAGGAAAAACGCAGGCTCTGTCTGCTGGATGGTGATACAACGCTGCTGTGTGCTCCCGTTGCGCTGGGCCGCGATCCCCTCGGCGCCAAAGCCAGGGAGGGCGACGGCAAAACGCCTGAAGGCAGTTACCGTATTTGTCTTGTAAAGGCGGACGGAAAGTACGGCAGAAGCCTGGGCCTTAGCTACCCAAACACCGAAGACGCACGTGCCGGGCTTGCAAGCGGTGTGATTGACGAAGCCACTTACCTCGCCATTTTAAATGCGCAAACACAGCGCCGCAGGCCGCCGTGGGGCACGGCGCTTGGCGGCGAGATCTACATACACGAGGGCGGCGCAAACAGCGACTGGACCGAAGGCTGCATTGCCCTGAACCCAAGCGATATGGACGCTCTGTACCCGCTGCATAAGTATGTCACAGACGTAGAAATTCTGCCGTAGCAATCACCGTATAACCGATACAAAAAATTCATGTTTTCCGCGGCAAACGCTTGACATCACACAGAATCAGAGTATACTTTATAGTGAAGGTCAAAGTTAGTCAAACAGAGTTTGGGTTTGGCCTTTTTGTGAGGAGGAAAGACGTATGAATTTGCAGCAATTTACGGAAAAGAGCCGCACGGCATTAAGCGACGCGCAGCAAATATCCATCGAATATCAGAATCAGGAGGTTAACCAGGAGCACCTGGCGGCGTCTTTGCTCAAGGACAGTCAGGGCCTCATCCCCCAGCTTCTGCTCAAGATGGGCAAGGACGCGGGCGAGCTCAGCGCGCGTGTTTCGGCGCTGATTGACCGCATCCCCAAGGTGACCGGCTCCGGCCGCGAGATGGATAAAATCTATATCCACAACGATCTGGACCGGGCTTTGAACGCCGCCCAGGAGATTGCCAGGCAGATGAAGGACGACTTCATCAGCGTGGAGCACCTGTTCCTTGGGCTTCTCAAGAAGCCTTCTCCGTCCATGAAGCAGCTGTGGCGGGATACGGGGATTGACGAGCACGCCTTTTTGGCAGCGCTGCAGACCGTGCGCGGCAATACGCGCGTTACCAGCGATACCCCGGAGGATACCTATGATGTGCTGGCCAAGTACGGCCAGGACCTGGTGGAGCTTGCCCGCAACCAGAAGCTCGATCCCGTGATCGGGCGCGATACCGAAATCCGCAGCGTTATCCGTATTCTAACACGCAAAACCAAAAATAACCCCGTGCTGATCGGCGAACCGGGCGTGGGTAAAACCGCCATTGCCGAGGGCCTTGCCATCCGCATTGTGCGCGGTGACGTGCCCGAAAGCCTGCGCGACCGCAAGGTGTTCGCGCTGGACATGGGCGCGCTCATCGCCGGCGCCAAGTACCGCGGCGAATTTGAAGAGCGCTTAAAGGCCGTGCTGGGCGAAATCAAGAAGTCCGAAGGCAGAATCCTTCTGTTCATCGACGAGCTGCATAACATCGTGGGTGCGGGCCGCACCGAGGGCAGCATGGACGCCGGAAATCTCCTAAAGCCCATGCTGGCACGCGGCGAGCTGCATCTGATCGGCGCGACGACCCTGGACGAATACCGCAAGTACATCGAAAAGGACGCGGCGCTGGAGCGCCGGTTCCAGCCAGTGATGGTGAACGAGCCGACGGTGGAAGATACCATCTCCATCCTACGCGGCCTAAAGGAACGCTACGAGGTATTCCACGGCGTGCAAATTACCGACGCCGCGCTGGTAGCCGCCGCCAAGCTTTCGTACCGCTATATCTCCGACCGCTTCCTGCCGGACAAGGCCATCGACCTGGTGGATGAGGCCTGCGCCATGATCCGCACCGAAATCGACAGCCTGCCCGCCGAGCTGGACGAGAAGCAGCGCCGCATCATGCAGCTGGAGATTGAGCTGACCAGCCTGAAAAAGGAAAAGGACGCCGCCAGCAAGCTGCGCGCCGATATGCTGGAGGAAGAGCTATCCGATCTGCGCGACCAGTTTTCCGCCATGAAGGCGCGCTGGGAAAACGAGAAGGCCGATATTGTCAAGGTGCAGAAGCTCCGCGAGGAGATCGAGCTGATGAACGCGGAAATCCAGAAAGCGCAGCGCGAGTACGACCTGAACAAGGCCGCAGAGCTCCAGTACGGCAAGCTGCCGCAGCTGCAAAAGCAGCTCAGGGAGCAGGAGCAGATCGCCGAGCAGGACCGCGGAGAGGACAGCCTCCTGCGCGATAAGGTGACGGATGATGAAATCAGCCGCATCGTCAGCCGCTGGACGGGCATCCCCGTAATCCGCATGAAGGAAACCGACCGTGAAAAGCTATTGAAGCTCCCCGACGAACTGCACAAGCGCGTCGTCGGCCAGGACGAGGCCGTGCAAACCGTGTCCGAGGCCATTTTGCGCAGCCGTGCGGGCATTGCCGACGAGAACCGGCCCATCGGCTCGTTCCTGTTCCTCGGCCCCACGGGC
>DAIOVG010000178.1:0-4913 GCA_036759125.1 Candidatus Limiplasma sp. | reverse complement strand
CGGCCCATGCGTTCCGATTTCGCGTTTTTGATGATGGCGACCGAGCAATCCAGCTGGTCCAGGTTCAGGTAGCGGTACACGCGCAGGGCGCGACCCGCGTGAAGGTGGTCGATGACGTAGCCGTCCTGAATTTCATTGATATTCATTTTGCCGCCTCCATCAACTGTAAAATCAGCGCCTGGCGCATGTGCATGCCGTACTTCATCTGTTTAAAATAACACGCGCGCGGGTCTTCGTCCACTGCCTGGCGGATTTCATTAACGCGCGGCAGGGGGTGCATCAGGGTCATATCTTTGCGGGCGAGCTTCATTTTCTCAGCCGTCAGGATGTAGCTGTCCTTCAGGCGCACATAGTCGGCCTCGTTGAAAAAGCGCTCCTTCTGCACGCGGGTCATGTACAGTACATCCAGCGTTCCCATGACGTCTTCCAGCCTCTCTACCTCAGTAAACGGAACACCGGCGGCTTTCATTCCCTCGCGCAAATATTCCGGCACGCGAAGCTCGTCCGGCGAGATCAGCACAAAGCGGATGGACCTGTAGCGTGACATGGCGCTGATCAGGCTGTGCACCGTGCGCCCAAACTGCAGATCGCCGCACAGGCCGACCACCAGCTGGTTGAGCCTGCCCTTTTCGCGGCGGATGGTTAACAGGTCGGCCAGCGTTTGCGTAGGGTGGTTGTGGCCGCCGTCGCCCGCGTTGATGACAGGCACGGAGCTGAACGCCGCAGCAACGGTGGGCGCGCCCTCCTTGGAGTGGCGCATGGCGACGATATCGGCATAGCAGGCCACGGTGCGTATGGTATCGGCCACGCTTTCGCCCTTGGAAACCGAGGACGCCGCCGCGTCCGCAAAGCCGATCACATGGCCGCCGAGCCGGAGCATCGCTGCCTCAAAGCTCAGGCGTGTGCGGGTGGACGGCTCGTAAAACAGCGTGGCGAGGATGTTGCCCCGCATGGTATCGGCATAATCGCCAGGATGCGCGATGATATCGTCGGCAACATCCATCAGTGTGTCCAGTTCTTCCGGGCTCCAGTCGATGATATCCAATAGGTGTCGCAAAATAATCCCTCACTTCGTTCGGTTCGAAGAAGTGTTCCACTTCTTCGAGGTTGCGCCTCAACCCTGTTCGCTTTGCTCGCGGCCGGGTTTCGGCGTAGGGTAACCTTGCTTCGCAAGGCTTACGAAACCAGCGATTAGGGAGGGCTATGCCCGACTAGCGCCGATATTGCCAGAGGCAATGAAGCGCGTAGTCTCGCGTAAGCAACGCGCAGGGCGAGACCGGTATCGCATGTCGCTGGTTTCGGATTGAGGGTCGAAAGACTTCGGCCCTTCGAGCATCCCAGGTGGCTTGGTGGCTTTGCATGAGTGATTTGAAATATTGCTATAGTAATGCATTCATCCAGCTCTCGTCGGAGGGGTTGTCGCGGAAGTTAAGCAGGGCCTGCTTCTGGCCGGGCTTGATGTAGCCATGCTCCGCGGCGACCTCCACCAGGGTATCGAGGTTTGACAGGCTTACGTTGCGCACATTTGCTTCCTTAAGCCTCTCAAGCCCCCGCTGCATGCCGTAGGTGAAGATACTCACGATGCCAAGCACCTGTGCGCCCGCGTCCCGGAGGGCGTCCACAACCTCCACCACGCTGCCGCCGGTGGAGATCAGGTCTTCCACCACAACCACCTTCTGGCCGGGGGTCAGCTTGCCCTCGATGCGGTTGTTGCGCCCGTGGCTTTTCTCGCTGGAGCGTACATAGCCCATGGGGAGGCTCATCAGATGCGCGACGATCGCCGCATGCGGGATGCCTGCGGTGCTTGTGCCAAACAGCGCTTCGCAGTCCGGAAATTCGGCCTGGATGATGTCCGTAAAGGCGGTCTCGATCAGTGTGCGCACTTGGGGGTAGGAGAGGGTCAGGCGGTTATCGCAGTAGATGGGGCTTTTGATGCCGCTGGCCCAGGTAAAGGGCTCCTGGGGGCGGAGGAATACGGCCTGGATATCGAGCAGGGCTTTGGCGATCTTACGCTGCATGGGGCTCACTCCTTACGCTAGAAATTCATGGACGCAGCGGCGGTAGGCCGCTACGGGATCGTCCGCCTGGGTGATGGGGCGGCCGACCACGATGTAATCGCTGCCGCCTGCCTTTGCCGCCTCGGGGGTGGTAATGCGCTGCTGGTCATCCGCTGTGCTGCCCGCGAAGCGGATACCGGGGGTGACTGTCTGAAAGCTGTCGCCGCAGGCGGCTTTGACCTGTGCGGCTTCCAGCGGCGAGCAGACCACGCCGTCCAGCCCCGCAAACTGTGCGTTTTTGGCGTATTGGATGACGGTCTGGGGCATGGAGGCATCGATGAGCAGTTCGTCGTGCAGCTGTTTTTCGGAGGTGGAGGTCAGCTGGGTCACGGCGATGAGCATGGGGCGGGTGCCGTCCTCACGGGTGAGGCCGGTGATCGCCGCCTGCATCATAGGCACGGTTCCGGCGGCGTGGAGGTTGGTCATATCCACACCAAGCTGCGAAAGCACGCGCATGGAGCGCAGCACGGTATTGGGGATGTCGTGTAATTTCAGATCCAGGAAGATCTTGTGCCCGCGCGCTTTGATGCTGCGCACAATATCCGGCCCCTCGGCGTAGTATAGCTCCATGCCGATTTTCACAAACGGCTTTTCATCCTGGAACTTGTCCAGAAACGCGTATACCTCCTTGGCCGAGGGAAAGTCCAGCGCGATGATCACGTCGCCTTGTCTGCTCATTTCCATGCACCTCCGATAATACTTTGCAGGTCCGTGATTCCGTATGTCTCCATGGTTTGCGGCAAGGCTTCGATGATCTCCTTGCAGGTATAGGGGTTGACCAGGTTGGCCGCGCCGACCTGTACGGCGGTCGCCCCCGCGAGCATCATCTCGAGCACGTCTTCCGCGCTTTGCACACCGCCCATGCCGATGACGGGGATGCGCACCGCCTTGGACACCTGGTATACCATGCGCAGCGCGACGGGGAACACCGCCGGGCCGGAGAGCCCGCCCATTAGGTTGGCAAGGATGGGCTTTTTGGTTTTCAGGCTGATGCGCATGCCAAGCAGGGTGTTGATCAGCGATAGCCCGTCCGCGCCAGCATCCTCGCAGGCTTTGGCGATAGAGACGATATCCGTCACGTTGGGGCTCAGCTTGATGAACACGGGCTTTTTGCATACGGCCTTGACGGCCTTCACCACCGCGGCGGCGTTTTCGCAGCTTGTGCCAAACGCCATGCCCCCGCCGTGCACATTGGGGCAGGAGACGTTAATCTCGTGCCAGCCGATTTGCTCCTGGGTATCGAGCATCGCGGCGGTTTCTTTGTATTCGTCCAAAGAAAAGCCCGAGACGTTACTCATCACGGGCTTATGGAAAAATGTTTTCAGAAGCGGCAGCTCATGGGATATTACGTGTTCCACGCCGGGGTTTTGCAGGCCCACGGCGTTGAGCATACCGGCCGTGCATTCCGCCACGCGCGGGGTGGGGTTGCCAAAACGGGGCGCGAGGGTTGTTCCCTTGAAGGAGAACGTCCCCAAAACATTGATGTCGTAGTACTCCTTGAACTCTTTCCCGTAGCCGAACGTGCCGCTGGCGGGGATGACGGGATTATCCAGCTGGATTCCGGCGAGGACGACGCCCGTATTCACCATGGGAGTTCCTCCTTTGTAAACACGGGGCCGTCTGCGCATACGCGCTTTGCGCCCGCGTTTGTTTGGATGGTGCAGCCCATGCACGCGCCAAAGCCGCAGGCCATGCGCTCCTCCAGGCTGAACTGGCCGCCGATGCCGCGCGTCTCACACAGCCTGTATACGGCTTTGAGCATGGCGTCCGGCCCGCAGGTGTAAACGTAGTCAAACGCAAGGCTTTCCGCCGCCTGGGGGGCATAGCCCGGCTTGCCGTATGTGCCGTCCACCGTGGTCGCGGTCACGGCCGCGCCAATCGCCCTGAACTCGTCTTCCAAAAAGACCTCGTCCTTGCTGTTGAAGCCGAGTACGACCTGCGGTTTCATGCCCTGCGCAATCAGCACCTTGCACAGCTTGTACAGCGGGGGGATGCCGCAGCCCCCGCCGATTAGCAGCGGCTGGCAGGGGGCAACAGTGTAGCCGTTGCCAAGGCCTGGGAGCAGGTCTGCGGTCTCGCCTGCGCGCATCTGCGCCATGGCCTGGGTGCCCTGGCCGATCACCTTGTAAATCAGCGTCAGGCTGCTGTTGTCAAAATCGCACACGGATATGGGGCGGCGCAGGTAGAACCCCGGCACCTTGAGCTGTACAAACTGCCCGGGGCGCGAAAGCTTGCCCGTATCGCCGGACAGTACCATGCGCCAGGTGCTTTTGGCGATCATCACATTCTCGGTGATCGTGTAAGCCATACGCCTGCTCCTTCTTTATTCCGCGTCGATGGTGGAAATGGTCAGGGTGATCTCTTCCAGAACGTTGAGCAACACCGCCACGGTATCCAGCGAGGTGAAGATCGTCACGTTGTTTTCCACGGCGCAGCGGCGGATGCGCGCGCCGTCGGAATCGCGGTCGCCGATGGTCATGCCGCGGGTGTTGATGACGTAGTTCACATAGCCCTGACGCAGCAGGGTGAGAATCTCCTCGCTGCCTTCCGAGAGCTTTTTGCGCGTACGCGTGCGGATGCCGTTTTGCTTAAGGTAATCGGCGGTGCCCTTCGTGGCCTCGATGTTGAAGCCCAGGTCGTAAAAGCGCTTGATCAGCGGCAGGGCCTCTTCCTTATCCTCGCTGGCGACGGTCACAAAAATGGTGCCGTAGTTGGATACGTTCATCCCGGAGGACTGCATGGCTTTGAACAGCGCGCGGTTTAAGGTGTTGTCGTAGCCGATGGCCTCGCCGGTGGACTTCATCTCGGGGCTCAGGTACGCGTCCATGCCGCGGATTTTGGAGAAGCTGAAGGCGG